>NZ_JBGCUR010000001.1:0-506760 GCF_041361455.1 Chryseobacterium gossypii
AAAAGTAAATGATGGTCAATTATTTTTAAACTTCGCTTAACCCGAACTCAGGTTAATTAACAAAAGTTCTTAAGATCTGACTTATTCATCCATAGCCATTACCAGTACGCTCACCTTGTTATCACCGGTTTTTAAAATTTCCCATGCGATGGATGAAACAGTACTTCCCGTTGTAAAAACATCATCAATCAGTAAAATATGCTTTCCGGTAACAGGCCGGGTAACGGAAAACGTGCTGGTTCCTTCCTGTCTGTGCTTTTTGTCTTTCAGGGCCTGGGCTTTTGAATAATGATTCCGTTTGAGCAATTCATGACTGAAAGGGATCTGATAAAATTCCGAGAGCGTTTCTGTAAACAAATGAAGCTGATTATACCCCCTTTCCTTCAGTTTTCTTGGATGAAGCGGAACGCTTACCATAAGGTCAGGTCTTTTTTCTTTAAAATCAAGATGCTTTTGGGTCCATTCGGCAAGAACTTTTCCGGTTTTCTCCCTGTTTCTGTATTTCAGCTCATGGATGATTTTCCGGCTTAATCCTTTCTGCTCAAACAGCATTAAAGCATAGGCATTTTCAACGGGGAATAATAGGCTGCATTTTTCTCTGACCGGATTGTTCTCTCCATACCGGTAATGGGTAAAATGAATTTGGCTGAAGCACAAGCCGCATACCAGCAGGTCAGGATCAATAATTCTGTTGCAGTGAATGCACCGGTTGGGAAAAAGGAGATCTAATATCATGAATGTGTTTTTACTAAAGATAATGAAATACTTTAACAGCGACAGAAATTTTGACGATCAATCGTTTATTTTGGTGTGGCGTCGGGAAAATGATTTCTCCATACCCGGCTTTTCCTGGTTTCCGATTCTTCACTCTGGCCCCCGATGCTATTTTTCAAGCTCCTTTCTGATCTTCTCAATAGAATTTTTCATACTTGCATTGAAGCGTTCCTTTTCCAGGCGTACAGGAGGAGCCTGCCTTACCTCACAATCTGCAATGCTGCAGGATTCACAGGTTACTCCTACATTGATGGTCTTTAAAGATGGAGACTTAATGAAGTTGATCCTTCTGATCGTCTGGGGATTCAGCAGGATCCCTAAGCAATAGCTTCTGTTGCTCCCGTCGGAAAAGGGGTTTTTCTGTGATGTGGAAATAACGAGATAGCTGATCCCCTGGTCTTTATAATGAGAAATCTGCGCATCGGTCAATGTCTCGTTCTCCTTCAGATATTGAAGATTTTTCACGGCGATCCACCTTCTGCAGTAATGCTCATTTGTGGCATTGGCGTGAGGTGCCTGCTGATGATTAAGATGCAGCTCCTTTAAAATCTGTATCCGGTCTGAATTCTTTTTCTTGACCAGGCATAAATAAAACAGATCCTTAATACCAAGCTCTGAAGAAAGTACATTGGTCAGCCGGTAATAAAACGTTTCGGGAGAATGGGTGAAATCTCCGATGAGGCTTTCAAAGCTCACCGGTTCCCAGTTACTCAGCAGGAAAAAATCTGAAATCCTTTCAATAAGCTGTTCCTTTGAGATCAGCAGGGCCCCGGCAAAATAAGAAGCATAGAAGTTGTTCAGGATCTCTTCAAAGCTTCCGAAATCCAGCCATGAATAAGTATGGGGGCGGTTTTTCAAATCGAGAACATTAAAGCCGATTTCTTTAGCCAGGATGAATGTCCTCTGATTTTTTTCAAGTTTATGATTAAGCAAAAGCAGTTTTTTCTCGGGAATGAACAGGGAACGGAGATTATCCAATGTCCCGTATTGCTCAAAATCCTCTGATCTGATGCTGTATCCGAATTTCTCTGCCAGAATATTTTCCAGAACTTCAGTTTTCAGATCCCTGTTGATCTCAAGGCTGTTTTCGTGTGCAAACCGAATGACCTTATCTTCAATCTCAGGAAAATAATTATCATACAGCTCCTGAAAAGACCGTAAAACAGCGAAATAAAAACGCTCTTTACCCAGATTGTAGTTCTGAGAGATTTCAATCAGGGCATTGATGAATGCCGTAACCTTTTTAGGAGCATCACTGATGATGCTGATGAGGTTATTTTTATTGATCCCGAAAAGTCCGAGAGGAATTTCCTTGAAAAAGTCAGATTGGAGAATCTCATTGAAAGGCGCCAGACTCCTGTCCAGCTTTGTCGACACAAGATCATCAAAAGTACATCCCAATATATCAGACAGCTGGATGATCTTGTCATGCTTCGGATACTTCTTTCCGTTTTCTATTTCATTGAGGTAAGATTTTGATAATCCGGTTTTTAAGGCAAGGTCCTGCAGAGACCAGTTTTTCTTTTGTCTCTGTTGCTTGAGCTTAAGCCCGAAAACCGTTTTAATAAAGTCACTCTCGAAATTCATTGCTCAAATATAAATAATTGGATGTAATTTTTGGCATAATAATTTTTGAAATATTTTAGCGAACGTTCGCTGTTTGTGAAAATTTTTATTTAAGTTTGTAATACCAAACCACAAAATCAATAGATTATGGAAACCAAAACCCGGCTAAAAATAAAGCCAGCAGAAGACTTTAAAGACATCTTTGTTCCGGAGCTGGCGGATTTTCTGGTTGAGCTTCATCAGAGATTTAATGACGAAAGGCTGATGCTTCTTAAAGAAAGGCAAAAAAGGCAATCGGAATTTGATAACGGTATTCTTCCGGGATTTTTGTCAGAGACGGAAAGCATAAGGAATACGGATTGGGTCTGTTCCCCGCTTCCCGGGGACCTGCTTGACAGAAGGGTAGAGATCACGGGACCTGTTGACCGGAAAATGATCATCAATGCGCTGAATTCCGGGGCTTCCACCTTTATGGCAGATTTTGAAGACAGCAATTCACCGACGTGGAAGAATTGTATGCAGGGACAGATCAATTTATCAGACGCGATCAACAGAACCATTGATTTTACCAGTGAACAGGGAAAAACCTATCGCCTTCATGAAAAAACATCTGTTTTACTGGTCCGCCCCAGAGGCTTACATTTACCTGAAAAACATATTGAGATCAATGGTGAAGAAGCTTCCGGCTCTTTGACTGATTTTGGCATCTATTTTTTCAGAAACGGGAAAAAGCTGTTGGAAAATGGCAGCGCTCCGTATTTCTATCTTCCGAAGTTGGAGCATTATAAGGAAGCCCGGTGGTGGAATGATGTATTTATCTTTGCGCAGGATTACTTTCAGATTCCGAGGGGAACAGTAAAGGCCACCGTTTTAGTGGAAACCATTACGGCCTCATTTCAGATCGATGAGATCTTATATGAATTGAGAGCGCACAGTTCGGGTCTGAACTGCGGACGTTGGGACTATATTTTTTCTTTTATTAAAAAATTCAGGAACCTTCCGGAATTGATGATCCCGGACAGGGATCAGGTAACCATGGCTTCTCCTTTCATGGATGCATATTCAAAAAGGGTGATAGAAGTCTGCCACAGAAGAAATGTGCATGCAATAGGCGGAATGGCAGCCCAGATCCCCGTAAAGAATGATGATGAGGTTAACAGGGTGGCTTTTGACAAGATAAGGAAAGATAAGGAGCGGGAGGTTAAAAACGGGCATGATGGAACCTGGGTGGCACATCCGGCGTTGGTGGCAGTAGCCAGAGAGATTTTTGATCAATACATGCCTGATGCCAATCAGATCGACAAAAAATTTGAATATCATATCGGGGAAGAAGCATTACTGAAGGTCCCTGAAGGAGATATTACTGAAAAAGGGGTACGGAAGAACATCAATATAGGAATCCTTTACCTTGAAAGCTGGCTGATGGGCATTGGTGCAGCAGCCATTTATAACCTGATGGAAGATGCAGCTACGGCAGAAATTTCCAGGACCCAGATATGGCAATGGCTGAAGAATGAAGCTCTTTTAAGCGACGGCAGAATCCTGACCCGCGAAATGGTTCTTCAGTGGGAGCTGGAAGAAATGGAAAACATAGAGAAATATGTTGACGAAGAACGGTTCAGAAACGGAAAGTTCAACCTTGCAAAAGAACTTTTCAATGAACTGATTTTTTCCGGAAGCTTTGAAGAATTTCTAACCTTGAAAGCTTATCCTTTTATCTGATCAAACCCGGATTACTAAATCAAATCCTTTAACAAATAGCAGCTAAGATCATACCCCGGGAACTTTAATCGCAGTATTCCGGAGCTATTATGGTCAACCATCTTAATACATCCAAACCAAATATTATTATGAAAACACAGCAAGAACAAATCAGAGAAATAGAACAGGACTGGCTTACAAATCCCCGATGGAACGGAATAAAAAGGCCTTATACCGCAGAAGATGTGCTGAAGCTTCGGGGCTCCTATAAACTGGAATATACTATCGCTACCAAAATGTCTGAAAAATTTTGGGAAAAGCTGACGACACAGCAGTATGTGGCAGGCCTTGGAGCATTAACAGGAAATCAGGCCGTACAGGAAGTCGATGCGGGACTGGAAGCTATATACCTTTCAGGATGGCAGGTTGCTGCGGATGCCAATCTGTCCGGTGAAATGTATCCCGACCAGTCCCTCTACCCGGCAAACTCGGTACCTGCCGTAGTAAAGAAGATCAACAATGCTTTGCTGAGGGCTGACCAGATCCAGTCTGTAAACGGGAACCATGATAAAGAATATCTGGTACCGATCATTGCCGACGCAGAGGCCGGTTTCGGAGGAAACCTCAATGCTTTTGAGCTCATGAAACAAATGATAGAAGCCGGTGCTGCTGCAGTACATTTTGAAGATCAGCTGTCTTCAGCAAAAAAATGCGGGCATTTAGGCGGAAAAGTGCTGGTACCCACCCAGGAAGCGGTAAACAAACTTATTGCAGCCCGTCTGGCAGCTGATGTGGCCGGAGTTCCTACTGTCATTATTGCCAGAACCGATGCCGATGCGGCAGATCTGTTAACCTCGGATATTGATGAAAGGGATAAAAGGTTCATAACCGGGCAAAGAACCTCAGAAGGTTTTTATGTGGTGAAAAACGGTGTGGAACAGGGCATTGACAGAGGTCTGTCCTATGCACCGTATGCGGACCTTATCTGGATGGAAACCTCAAATCCGGATCTGGAGCAGGCCCGGAGATTTGCTGAGGGTATCCATTCTGAATTTCCGGAAAAGATGCTGGCCTATAACTGTTCCCCGTCCTTTAACTGGGCAGCGAAGCTAAGTATTGAGGAAATGACGACCTTTCGTGAAGAGCTGGCCAAAATGGGATATAAATTCCAGTTTATCACCCTGGCAGGATTCCATGCGTTGAATACAGCAATGTTTGAGCTGGCCCTGGCCTATAAAGAAAAAGGCATGGCAGGCTATTCTGAGCTTCAGGAGCGTGAATTTGCGCTTCAGAAACAGGGATTCCGGGCGGTAAAGCATCAGTCTTTTGTGGGAACCGGGTATTTTGATGAAATCCAGAATATTGTTACTAATGGGTCCGCGGCAACGGTAGCAATGAAAGATTCCACAGAAACAGCCCAATTCCGTTGAAATTCCATATTTAAATAAACTTTTGATTTTTTAAACCTTCCCGGGTCGGGAAGGTTGCTTTTTATATTATTTTTGAATAAACTTTCCGGAATGAGCTTAATTTATGAAAAACAAATTCATGTGACTGAAGAGCACATAGATCAGAATAAGCATGTCAATAATGTGCAGTATGTGCGTTGGGTAGAAGAAATCGCTGGCGAACATTGGGATTTTGTAAAGCATAAAACGGATTATCCCGGTGATGTATGGATGCTTCTTGATCATCATATTCAATACAAAAAGCAGGTATACCTTGGGGAGACTGTCAGAATAAAAACCTATCCGGTGGATCCTGAAGGTGTCCGGCAGCCCCGGAAAGTTGAGTTTTACTGTAATGATCAGCTGGTTGTAGACTCACGCACACTTTGGGTCCTGGTTGATAAGGAAACACAGAAAGTCAAGAGGCTGGAGAGTGATTGGCTAAAGAAACTTTAAGCATTTTGCCAAACCCTGCTTTTCTTTATTAATCTGTTTTGTCATATCTTTGCACCATGATACGTATTACAAAAATTTTTACATTTGAAACAGCACATGTGCTGTATAATTATGATGGAAAATGTAAAAATATGCATGGCCATTCCTATAAACTGTTTGTAACGGTGAAGGGAAAGCCTGTTAATGATCTCGATAACCCTAAAAATGGGATGGTGGTGGATTTTGGAGATATTAAAAGCATTGTAAAATCTGAAATTGTGGATGTATGGGACCATGCGGTTCTTATCAATGCACTTTCGCCCCATAAAGAGCTTGGAGAAGACCTGGAGCAAAAAGGGCACAAGGTCATTTACTGCACCTTTCAGCCGACCTGCGAAAACATGCTGTATGCCATTGCGGCGAAAATAAAATCAAAGCTTCCGGCCGGAGTATCCCTGGCTTATCTTAAACTCCATGAAACTGAAAATTCCTATGGGGAATGGTTGGCAGAAGACAACCCATAATTCCATACAAAAAATAGAGAAGTGCTTAAGACAATCATTAATTTAGAACCTGGTAAAAAAGCATATTTTGCTTCAGATCAGCATTTTGGGGCACCTAATCCCAGGGAAAGCAAAGTGCGTGAAGAAAAATTCATCCGCTGGATGGATGAAATAAAGCATAATGCCCAGGTCTTGTTTTTAATGGGTGATCTGTTTGACTTCTGGCACGAATGGAAATATGTGATTCCTAAAGGATATGTACGCGTGTTGGGGAAGATAGCGGAATTAAAGGACAGGGGAATACATGTATATTTTTTTGTGGGCAACCATGATCTTTGGATGAAAGATTACCTTGAAGAAGAGATAGGATGCACGGTTTTTTATCAAAAGCAATATTTTGAAATTGCAGGAAAAGAATTTTTACTGGCACACGGAGACGGGCTTGGCCCCGGAGACAAAGGGTATAAGCGCATGAAGAAGCTGTTTACCAATCCTATTGCACAATGGGCTTTTAAATGGCTTCACCCGGATATTGCCATGAAAATTGCCTTATATCTTTCCCAGAAAAACAAACTGATCTCCGGAGACGAAGATAAAGAATTCCTGGGTGAGGATAAGGAATTCCTGATCATCTATTCCAAGGAAAAGCTGAAGACACAGAAAATTGATTATTTTATCTATGGCCATCGCCATCTTCCCATGGTGCTGGATCTGGGACAAAACTCAAAATATATCAATCTCGGGGACTGGATCTCCTATTATACCTATGGGGTCTTTGAAAAGGATTTTGAACTAAGGGCTTTCGAAAAAGATCAAAAAAAATTACCCCTTGAAGAGGTAATTTCCGAATGAACCAGAGCTCACTCTTGTTTTTAATCCATATTCCGGATTGATACTTGCAATAAGTTTACCAAAGTTAAATTTTGGGATTAAAAAAATATTAAAAAACTGCTATTCCTTATTAATATATTCATAATGAGAACATAGCATCAAAAATATCTGTACATTGGAAAATATATTCAGCATAAGAACAGAAGAGGACTTTTTGTCTGCCGCATTGCAGACATTTCGCTACCAGTATGAAAATGTTGAGATATACAGCAGATTTGTAGACTACCTGAAAATGAATCCTGATGAGGTGAAAGAATTGTCACAGATCCCTTTTTTACCCATAGAAATGTTCAAAAACCACATGATTCTCGACAAGAATGTTTCTGCCGGGTTATATTTCCAGAGTTCAGGGACCACGCAAATGAATTTATCAAAACATTTTATCGCCAATGAGGATATTTACCGCGAAAGCATCTATAAAAGTTTTGAACGGTTCATCGGAAAGCCGGAAGATTTTATTTTCCTCGGGCTGCTCCCAAGCTATCTGGAAAGACAGAACTCTTCCCTGATCTATATGGTGGATTACCTGATGGGAAAGTCTGCCAGGCCGGAGAACGGGTACTTTCTTTACAATCATTCGGAATTGTTTGATCTTCTGAGAGATCTGAAAGATCAAAAGGTGATCCTTTTCGGGGTTTCCTTCGCTCTTTTGGATTTTCTGGATTACTGCCATTCACGGGAAGCGCTCCGGTCTTCTGAGAATCTGATAGTGATTGAGACCGGCGGGATGAAAGGCAGAAAGGAGGAGATGACGAAAGATGAGCTGTTGGAGCTTTTGCAGAAAGGATTTAAAACAGATCGTATCTATTCGGAGTATTCCATGACCGAGCTTCTTTCCCAGGCTTATTCCCTGGGAAGGAATGAATATGAATGCCCGGGTTGGATGAAGATTATGATCAGGAATGCCGAAGATCCGTTTACTTATGAAAAGGATGGAAGGACCGGGGCTATTAATATCATAGACCTGGCCAATATTCATTCCTGCTCATTCATTGCTACCCAGGATCTGGGAAAAATAAACGGCGATAAATTCCAGGTTTTGGGCAGGATAGATCATTCGGATATCCGTGGATGCAGTTTGCTGGTAAGTTAAAAAGTATGAGTTGCAGAAGAGAGCTATAATAACAAAAACAATTAGTATTCATGCTGAAGATTGAAGAACTTGTTCACGCCTTTATCCATTCCCAGTGCGATTTCGAAAAAGAAATTGTTCTGACCAATCATTTTCAGGCAGACTGGGAAGCTGATCTGCTCATCATTGATTCTGAAGGCTTCAGCCATGAGATTGAAATTAAGCTGTCGAAAAGTGATTTTAAAAATGATTTCAGGAAATCTTATACCAATGCCAGTACCGGGGAAAGATTTTTAAAGCATGATAAGATCTCCTGTGGGGATTATGTCTGCAACGCATTCAGCTTTCTGCTCCCAATGGGAATGATAGAGCATTCCGTGATTCCTCAACATTGTGGCATCATTGAATTTTATCATAACGTAGACAGCTGGGAGACCGAGTTCTACCTTATCCGGCAGCCGAAGAGGGTACATGAGGACTCCTATTGGAAGCTTAATGACAAAGATCTTTTTATCAGGAAAATGGCTCTGAATCTGCTGCAGAGAAAAATGGAGATCAAAGGAAAGCATGAGGAGCTTATTTTTAAGAATCCTTTTGAGATCAGAAAAAAATAAAAAATCCTGTCACCGACAGGATTTTTTATTTTACTTTATATTAATCAACGACTTCAGAATTTCTTTGAAGCAGGAATTTATAAATTAATCCTCCTACTACACCACCCAGGATCGGAGCTACCCAGAACAGCCAGAGCTGTGACAGGGTTTCCCCACCCACAAAAACCGCTTGTGAAAGTGATCTTGCAGGGTTTACAGATGTATTGGTGATAGGAATGGAGATCAAATGAATTAAAGTTAAGGCTAAGCCAATCGCTATTCCTGCAAATTTCCCATTGGCCCATTTATCTGTGGCCCCCATAATTACAATAAGGAAAAATGCGGTTAGCAGGAATTCTGCCAGGAATGCGGCCCCCATACTGAATGCTTTGCCATTATAGACCGCTTCATTGTAGAAGTTGGTGGCAAAATCGCCCGGGTGTGAGAAGTTGGTTGCGCCGGCTCCGTTAAGGATTACATACAGGCAGCCTGCAGCAACAATAGCCCCCAGACACTGAGCAACAATATAAGGGATAAGGTCCTTGGCAGGAAACCTTCCGCCGGCCAGAAGACCGAATGAAACTGCGGGATTGAAGTGTCCACCGGAAATATGGCCCACAGCATACGCCATAGTAAGTACAGTAAGACCGAAGGCCAGAGAGACGCCCACAAGTCCGATTCCGATGTCGGGAACACCAGCCGCGAAAACTGCACTACCGCAGCCTCCGAAAACGAGCCAGAACGTGCCGAAAAATTCAGCAAATAGCTTTTTTGTCATAATTGTTTATTTTATAGGTAAACCAAATTTAAACTTTAAATTCCGAAATAAAAAGTTAAATTTAAAAGATATGGGTTTTGTTGGCTGGAAAATTGGATATTCTTTACAATTGGAATTGCTGTTTTGGGAAATGTCACCAGGTATTTTTAATTAATAATTGAATTGTATAACATAAATGTTTATTTTTCGTTTAAAAACTTAAAAACTCTTTCATGAAAAAGTTTTTGTGCTTGATTTTTATTTCTTATATATCCATTGCCTATGCTCAGGCCACAAAAAAAACATTACCATGCTATGATCTTGCAACGGTTTTAAAAGTGGAGCCGACTCTGCTTTATAAGCCCCATCTGGACGCCTCTAAAAGCTTCGGAATCAAACTGCTGAGAGATACCAAAACGGTTCAGAAATATATCAATAACGGAAAACTACGCAAAATAAAGAAGACAGGAAAAGGATACAGGATTCAGAAACTGGATTACAGCAGGGCCTACATGGTATCCAAGGCAAAAATAACCCTGGAGAAGATCGGCGCCAGGTTCAGTAAAGAAACCAAAGGACATACCTTTACCGTTTCATCCATGACCAGAACACTGGAGGACCAGTGCAGGCTGAGGAAGGTCAATTCCAATGCATCTCTGGGTATCAGTTCCCATAATTACGGAAATTCATTTGATATCTCTTATGTAAGATTTAATAATGTATTGAAGTATAATCCCAAAATGGACGCGGCTCTGGAGAAAGTTTTAAAATATTACGCCAGGGCAGGCAGAATCTATTATATAAAAGAGAAGCAGCAAAGCTGCTATCATATTACGGTCAGGAATTATTAGCTGTTCAATGGTAAACAGTAAGTCCGGCTTAATACCCCATTCCGGGGAAAGACCTTGTATATTTATCCTTCCTTTTCATTTCTTTTTCCGTATTTTTGCACGCGAAAATTCATTTATTCATCATTAATCATTATTAAAAATGCTTTCGGTTCAAGGTTTAGGATTACATCATTCAGGAAACTACCTGTTTCAAAATGTGAATTTCACGATAAAAAAAGATGATAAAATCGGTTTGGTAGGTAAAAACGGAGCGGGTAAATCCACTTTGTTGAAAATGCTTTCCGGAGAGATCACTTTTTTCGAGGGAAGTGTAGTACCCGAAGGTAATATCACCATTGGATTCTTAAAACAGGATCTTGATTTTGTAAAAGGAAGGACGGTGTGGGATGAGACCATGCAGGCCTTTGAACAGATCAATGCCTGGAAGGCCGAGCTTGAGGATGTCAATCATCAGATGGCGACCCGAACCGATTATGAAAGTGATTCCTATACTGAGCTGATCAACAGGATGACCGAACTGAATGATCTTCTGATGAACCACGATGCCTATAATCTGGAAGGTGATATGGAGAAAGTGTTATTCGGGCTGGGCTTTAAAGCTGATGACTTTCATAAGATCACGGATGAGTTTTCCGGAGGCTGGAGAATGAGGATAGAGCTGGCCAAGCTGCTGCTTCAGAAAAATGATATCATGCTTCTCGATGAGCCTACCAACCATCTGGACATGGAATCTATCATCTGGCTTGAAAATTTCCTGAAGGATTATCCGGGCGCCATTGTACTGGTAAGTCACGATAAACAGTTTATGACTGCCGTTTGCAACAGGACCTTTGATATCAACAATAAGAAAATTGATGATTATAAAGCCAATTATTCCAAATACCTGATCATGCGTGAAGAACGCCGTGAAAAACTTATCCAGGCCAAAAAAAATCAGGATGCCGAGATCAAGCAGATGGAGGATAATATCAATAAGTTCCGTGCCAGTGCTACTAAGGCCTCTTTTGCACAGTCACTGATAAAAAAACTGGAAAAGATTGAGCGTATTGAGGTGGATACCGAGGACGTTTCAAAATTCAATATCCGTTTTGTTCAGTCTGTAGTTCCGGGAAAAGTAATTTTTGAAGCAGAAAACCTCGGAAAATCATATGGGAATAAAAAAGTTTTTGATAATGTAGACTTTTTTGTTCAGAGAGGAGACAGAATTGCTCTGTTAGGGCAGAATGGGCAGGGAAAAACCACTTTGGCCAAAATCCTGGCCGGAGAAATTAAGGATTATACCGGAACCTGGAATTTAGGACATAATGTGAATATCGGGTATTTCGCCCAGAATCAGGAAGAAGTTCTGACTCCCAATAAGACCGTTCTGGAAGAAGCGGAAGATGCTGCGACGGAAGAGACCAGACCAAGGGTAAGAGACCTGCTGGGATCTTTCCTGTTTCAGGGAGAAGCGGTGACAAAGAAAACAAGGGTGCTTTCAGGAGGGGAAAGAAACCGTCTGGCCTTATGCAAGCTGTTACTGCGTCCTTTCAATACACTGATCATGGACGAGCCTACCAACCACCTGGATATTCAGTCTAAGGAGATCATTAAGCTCGCTTTGCAAAAATTTGAAGGAACCCTGATCGTGATCTCGCACGACAGGGAATTTTTACAGGGCCTTTGTGACAAAATATTCGAGTTCCGGGATGGTAAAATGAAAGAATTTCTTGGAAATATTGATGAATATCTGGAATACAGGCAGAAGGAAAGCATCAGGGAGATCTCTATTGAAAAGGCCAAGCTCCATCATGAAGAAGTAAAACCTCAGGAAATACCAAAAGCGCAGCCTGCTGAACAACCAGAGCCTAAGACCCAGCCCCAAACCGGGTTTGTAAGCAAAGAACAGAAAAATATACAAAACAAAATAAAGAAGGTAGAGGAAAAGATTTCAGAGCTGGAAACCAGGATTGAACGGATGGAAGCCTCTTTTGCCAAAGAGAATCCTTCTGATGAGACCTTAGAATTATACAACACAATCAAAGAGGATCTGGATCTTGCTTTACAGGAGTGGGAATATTTAGGTTCCCAGTTGGATTAAATAAAGGCTGCTTGGTATAAGCAGCCTTTATTTATATAAATTTAAGTCCAGAAAATTGTTTTTATGTAAAATCTCTTTTTTTGCCCTTTCTTCTTCTCTTTTATATATCTCGTTCTGATTGAGCATTTCACCATTCCATTCAATAGCGAATTTTGTTTTTGTCTTTGCAGATAATGCCTTTAATCTGGCGTTAGGATCTACCTTATACATCTTCCATTGGGCATTAAACTCTTTCCGGGTAAGAATTTTTGATTCTGTTTTTTCTATTTCAAAAGGAATGCTTTTTTTCTCAATCCCGATCATATTGAAGGTATGCTGCTTTTTTTCATCTTCAATGGAGAGTACCAATCCGGGCAATCCATGAAAAATATAGGGGCCGTCCTGTACCGGAATCTTATCCGAAAACCAGGCGGTCCAGTTTCTTCCTCCGAAGCTTAAAGTAGCTTTCTGGGCTGTGAACCCGGATATCTGTTTTTTTTCCGGTGAAATATTCCATTTAAGCTCTTCACCTTCCCTGAAAGTAAAACTGTTGTTTCCTATTGTACTGTTGACAAGAATATCCCCGGAAGGATATTTTTTTACTGAAAAATTTATTTTGGACGGATAAACGCTGATCCTGGTTTTCTTATAAAAAGATAAGGAATCGTTGAGATACCTTGGTCTGCTGTAGAAATTGGAACCGTTTTCCGTAATATCCAGGTAAACAAATTCCCGGGTGATATTGCCCGGATGCAGGGAGTCTTCCACAAATTTATATTCATAGCCTATTCTCAGGTTTTGGGACAGGCTTCTTGCAGATATGAGTAAAACGAAAAAAAGGATTATCCTGGTCATGCTGATTATTCCCATTCATATTTTTTTTCAATCCCCTTACGTACGGTCCTGAATTCCGAAACTATTGTTCCCTCGGGAAGGTTGGACGTAAGTTTTTTAACATCGTTCCGGTTACCCGATTGGCGCAGTGCCTCAAATTCCTTATATGATATTAAATTTTCCGTATGAGCGGGCCGTTGTACTTCAATTTTTGAATCAAAACCATTTTCAATCCGGAGAGTCACCCATTGATTGATATCAGTATTCTCTTCCCTGATTTCAAGGATCAGTCCCGGCAGCCCCCCAAATTTAAAGGGCCCGTAAGGATAAGGTAAATCGGTCGTATAATAAGCAATTATGGAGCTTCCCCTGAAATTGCCCGTAGCTTTTTTGCATGTGTAGTTGCTAATGATTTTTGTTTCATCATAATGAGTGTTCCATTGTATTTCAGGAGGAGTATCTTCTATCCAGTAGGGTTTATCGGCAATATTACTTTTGATCAGTATTTTTGGTTGTGAAGCAGACTTATAATAAGCTTCTTTATATATCCTGTTCTTTGAACGGATGGCTATTCCTCCATTTTCGCTGGACACATTACTTTTTGGAGCTTTTTCGTAAACGAAAACTGAATCCCTTATATCCAGGGCATGATTGCCTTTGATGTAAAGATCTTCCTGAACCCTGGCATGTAAAGGTGTGAGATAAGTATAAGTAATATGCAGGTTCTGACCATTGAAAAAAGTAAAGGACCAAAGGAAGAGAAGGAATAAATAGAAATTGACCTTTCGCATAATAACATCTGTTAATAACCTAATGATCAAACTTAATTTGATCATTAGGTGTTTAATCTTTATAAATTAATTTCCCGGAGGGCAGTCTCCACTACCACAAGGATCCAAACTGTCAAGCTGTTCCAATCTGTGTTGGAGCAATTGGTTACACTCACTTTGGGTACTTGTTTCATAGGTTTCTGTCCAGTGCGTTTCATTACCCAAGGCATCCGTATGCCATAGGTATAGGGTACAGGTTCCGAAAGCATAGGAAACCTTATATTGTATATTCTGGCTTTTAGTTTCTTTATACTCTTCATTTTTATGGTCGTTCGCAAAAATGAAAGATGTACCACATAATAGAATAGCGGAAGTTAAAATTATTTTTTTCATTTTAATTTGTCATTATATTGTTAATAATATTGTTCTCATGGTTATTGCGCAAAAATTAAGAACATAACAAAGAAAATGAAAAGAAATAAATTGAGCAATTTTTTTTTCACTATTTTTTGAATTTTATTGAATGAAGTGTTAGAGAGTTCTCTATTACCTGTATATCTTTTAATATTTTCTGGCTTTTCGTATAAAAATTAAAAATATAACTTTAACAAAAATATTTTTGTAGATTTGTGCCATGGAATTTGTTAAGGGAAATAAAAACTTAATATCGACACTTCTCGCAAGTGTTTATCTTTTTGTTGTTGTTTTTTCCCAGAGCTTTCACCATCATGATTCTATAGGGTGTTTTAAGAATTTTAACCTGAAAAAAGCAGAAAATTCAATTTCAAAAAGTTTAGCTAAAGACAAGGACGGGGACTGTCTGGCATGTCACTTTTTAGCCACCGGACATACTTTGGTCCCTGAAGAGTTCAATTTTACTTTTGAGAGCCATTCCCATGAAGTAAGACAGATTATTGCCGTTCAGGAAAAAATCTGGGCTCAGACTAAATTCACATTTCAACTTCGCGGTCCGCCTGCAATTTCATAATTTATAGATAGGCTTAATGTTTTTAATACAACGGAGGAATGTCCAGATCAGCTGGCCATTTACCGTAATTGTATTGATGCATTTACTTGTACAGATCTACATCAGATAGCCATTCATATTTACAATGTACTCCCTGAGTACACAAATTATTCTATATAAAAATGAAATTGATATACAGTCTATTGCTGATCTTTTGTGGATTGGCAATTACCAACGCACAGAAAACTTTTTCCGTAGAAGGGACGGTTCAGGATTTTCATGATAAGACCATGCTTGAAAATGCTGAAGTGAAAATCGGGACTTTTACTGCTAAGACAGACGAAAAAGGAAGATTTTCAATCCATAAGATCCCCTCCGGATCTTATACATTAACTGCCAGGCATCCTGATTGCAATGATTATACTGAAAATATAAAAGTTGATCAGGATATTCACCTTACGATCACCCTTGAGCATCATATTGAGGATATCGAAACGGTGACCCTGCACGGAAGCCATAAGAACAATGGCTCCCTGATTATTAAAACCCTGGGCAGATCTGAAATAGAAAGAAATTCCACTGAAAACCTGGGGAATCTATTATCGAATTTATCAGGAGTTACAGCGCTAAAAACGGGGAATAATATCACCAAGCCCGTTATTCACGGATTATACGGAAGCCGTATCACCATTCTGAACAATGGGGTGAAAATGGCGGAGCAGGAATGGGGCGTAGAACACGCCCCGAATGTGGATGTAAATGAATTTGAACATGTAGACGTGATCAAAGGTGCATCTGCATTGAAATACGGTAGCGAAGGTGTCGGGGGTGTGGTTGTTCTGGAGCCTGCTGTTTTGCCTAAGAAGGATACTGTTATGGGAAGCCTGAAGCTGTCAGGCATTTCCAACGGAAGAGGAGGCGAAATAGCTGCCGATGTTGCCAAAACCTGGAAAAACCAATGGTTTGTAAAAACTGGAGGCAGCTATAAAAAAGTGGGTGACCTCTATATCCCTCATCATACACTTCAGAATACAGGTATGGAATTCAATTCCTTTAATTTCTCCTTCGGAAACCATAGCTTCCTGCAGGGATTTGATGTGTCGTACAGTGGGATCAATCAGGAATTTGGGATCTATAAAGGTGCGCATCTGTCAAGTCCCGAAGATTTTTATAATGCAGTGAATTTCGGCCAGGAATACTTTCTGGATCAGTTCAGTTATGATATAGGCAATCCTAAACAGGAGGTTGAGCATCATATTGCAAAAGTATCCGCTTATAAGCGTTTTATGGACTTCGGGAAACTTACATTTCAGTACAGTTTCCAGCTAAACCGTCGCAAAGAATTTGATATCAGAAGGGCGGAACGCAGTGATCTTCCTTCCATGGATCTTCGTTTGATCACTCATTCCGCAAGTATTGTTCATTTGCTGGAGCGGTCAAATTGGAGTCTGGAGAGCGGTATTTCGGGTAGTTTCCAGGATAATTATCCAAATCCGGATACAAAAGCAAGACGCTTGATCCCGGATTATTACAGATATGATGCCGGTGTTTTTTCCGTATTCAAGTACCGTTTTAATTCAAAACTGAATATGGAAGCCGCTGCACGATATGATTTCAGCAGATATGATGTGTATAAATATTATGATGCTTCTGAATGGAATGAAAAATATGCCGCTATATTCCCGGAATTTTTTGTTCAGCAGAATGACAGCAGAATTTTGACGCGTCCTATTCTGGATTTTCATAATTTTTCAGCCAATATTGGTTTGGATTACAAGCCTGTACATAATTTTGAAATTAAATTAAACTTATCAAGGGCAGACAGAACTCCGAACCCGGCAGAGCTTTTTGCAGACGGGCTTCACCATTCTGCAGCGATAATGGAAGAAGGAGATCTGAGGATTAAAAAAGAAGTTGTTTACAATGCGAACCTTTCCCTGGCGGCGCAATTTAATGTGCTTAAGGGATTGCATATTGAAGCGAATCCTTATATAATGCTCTCAGACAGCTTTATCAATCAGATACCAACAGGTGTGGCCTCCACCAACAGAGGAACTTTTCCTGTTTGGACCTATCAGCAGATTAAGGCCAGGATATATGGTATAGACGCTGATATGGAGCTTGGCATCCTGGATAACCTGAAATGGCGGTCAGGCTTTACGGTTTTGAGAGGCGACGATCTGACTAGCAATGAGCCTTTGATTCTGATGATGCCTGCAAAATTGAGAAATGCAGTAGAGCTGAAGCTTAATAAACTTTCTAACTTCTATCTGACATTAGAAAATGATAACGTATCCCGACAAAGACGATATCCGGTCAGAAACTTGCCGGTTACATTCATCAAAGACGGAGAAATCGTTAATGCAGAAGTGGATTTCAGCACTCCTCCCGCAGCGTATACCCTGTTTAATGCGGCAATAGGGGCAGACCTGTTCAGGAATTTTAATATCAACTTCAGAATCAACAATATTTTTAATACAGAATATCGGGAATACCTGAACAGGTTAAGATATTATATGTACGAACCGGGAAGAAACTTCGTGGTTACTCTTAAATACAACTTCTAATTATTAATTACAACTTAAAATTAAATTTAAAATGAAAAAAATATTCAATATAACCTTAGTACTTTTTACGGCAATCTTATTATTTTCTTGTAGAAATGATGACAACGATATCCCTGAAGATATCCATGAACATGAGGAAATTGAGAAACTGGTGGTTACCCTTACCAATAAAAATGATGCTGCGGATGTACAGACCATCAATTATATCGGAGGAGTGGCAGATTCCCACATTCATTTGCATCAGGGAGATGTATATGATGTATCGCTTGATTTTCAGGTAAGGCATGATGATCATTACCACAGTGCCAATGACGAGGTTATAGAGGAAAAAGACGAACACTTTATTACGTATGAATTTGCCAATGCAGACATTAAAGTAAAAAGAGCGGCGGACGATATCGTCAGGACTGACGGTAAGAAGTTAGGACTAAAAACTGAATGGACGGTTACAAGCACTACAGCTACAGGAAAAGTAAATATTAAGCTTATCCACGGACCGACTTCCGTAAACGACAATTCGCCTTCTGCGGATAACCAGCTGGGAGCAGCAGTAGGTGGAGAAAGTGATGTTGATGCCTTAATAGATGTTCACTAACAGCTTGAATGTGGAAAAAGGAAGAGGCTGTCTCAAAAGTACCCCCTCTCTCGGACTCCTGTCTGACAACTTTTGTCATTTAAGAGATTCTCAGAGCGTTAATTTACCTTTTGAGACAGCCTCTTTTATTTATAAATATTTGATGCTTAAGATTTTATTTTAAACGAGTTATTTTCATAAAAAATTCATATTTTTGCAACCTAAAATTTTAATCAATAATGAAGGTTACCGCACAAAACCATGATGACGTAAGTGCATTGCTTACAGTAACATTGGAAAAATCTGACTACAAAGAAAGAGTAGAAAAGCAATTGATTAATTATGCTAAAAATGCGCAAGTTCCTGGTTTCAGAAAAGGGAAAGTGCCTTTAAGTATGGTTAGAAGACAATATGAAGCAGGAATTGCATTCGAAGAAATTAACAGACAGGTTTCTGATGCCTTAAACAACTATGTTAATGAGAATAAGCTGAGATTAGTAGGGCAGCCGGTTCCTCAGCCTGTAAATGAATTCGATTACAATGCAGATCAGCTGGAAGTGGCTTTTGAAGTAGGTTATGAGCCTGAATTCACTATAGATCTATCTAAATATGAAGCTCCTCACTATAAAGTAGAAGCTTCTGAAAAAGAAATCAACAAGAGTATTGAGAACATGCAAAAGCGTTTTGCCGAGCAGGTTCCTCAGGATAAAATCACCAAAGATTCTTACATTGCTTTGGAAATCTCCCAGGTTGTGGAAGAAGATGCTGAAGGAGAGCACCACCACCATCCAAAAAATACTGTAATTACAGCTGAAAACAAGGAAGCGTTCAAATTGGTGAAATCTTTGAAAATGGATGGTTCTGTGAGGGTTTCTAAAGAAACACTGGCCAGTGATGAAGAACTGGCTAAGGAATTAGGGTTCAGCAAAGAAGAAGTAGAGCATCTGCACCATGATGAAGTGGAAGTGAAGGTAAAAGATTTTTATAGCCTGAAACTGGCTGAGCTTAACCAGGAATTATTCGATAAAGTATATGGAGAAGGAAACATCAAATCTGAGGAAGAGCTTAAAGAAAAGGTAAAATCAGAATTGGATGAATATTTCCAGCAAAATGCTGACGTTCACTTTGTGAATAAAGTATTGGAGCAGGTTACTGAGAAAGAAGAAGTGAAGCTTCCGGAATCCTTCCTGATAAAATGGTTGCTATTCTCAAACCAGAATATCCAGTCTGAAGAGCAGGCAAGAGAAATTCTTGAAGCGGAAAAAAATCAGTTGAAATATCAGATCATCGAAGGAAAGCTGATGAATGATAATGATGTGAAAATTGATTATGCTGATGTTCTGGCGCAAGCTGAGCAGTTGGTAAGAAATCAGTTGGCGATTTACGGAATCCACCATTTAGGTGATGAAGAGATCCAGAGCTATGCTGTTGAAATGCTTAAAGATCAGGAGCAGGTGAGACAAATTTCTTCTGAAGTGGCTATGACCAAACTGAAAGATGTAATCCTTGAGAAAGCAAGCAAAAAAGAAACTAAAATTTCTCACGATGAGTTTTTAGAAGAGCTTAAAAAATAATAAGGAACCACCAATTACTGGTGGTTTTTTATTGAAAAAAATAAAACTAAAACGGTCTATATTCATCAATATTCCTATATTTACATTCTTAAATTAGATATATGAAAAAAATCATCATTCCTTTTTTCTGTGCTGTACTTTTCACAACTTCCGTATCGGCACAACAGACAGCCACTGCTTCTGCCAAAACAGAGGCTACAGTATCCAAGCTGACTCCTAAAGAGGTTATCGATAACTACCTTAAAGCTTTAGGAGGAAAAGATAAATTAGAAGCCATCAAATCCGTTATTATGGAAAATACCCTTTCCGTACAAGGTATGGATGTTTCCATGACCACAAAAAAAATGGGGAATAAGTTTAAGTCTGAACAAAGCGTGATGGGGCAGAAGATGATTCAGCTTTTCGATGGTGAAAAAGGTTATTTTGACCAGATGGGACAAAAGATTGATATTCCTGCCGATAAAGTTGCCGAACTGAAAAAAGGAAAGGTAATTGATGCTTTAGGATATGATCCGGCCAGCTTTAAAACAGTAACGGTAGAGAAGATCGACGGTAAGGATTATAATGTTCTTACCTCAGATAAAGGAAAATTCTATTTTGATGCCTCCACGGGATTATTGTATAAATCTTCTTCAGGAGAAGGTACAGCCATTATGAAAAGCTATATGACGGTAGACGGGATAAAGTTTCCAGAAGTAATCGAGGCGGAAGGAAACGGGCAGAAAGTGACCATTAAAACCACTAAAGTAACCATTAATTCTGGGGTTACAGAAGCTGATTTCAAATAAATCCATTCTTAGATAAAAATCAAAACCGCAGATTCTTCTGCGGTTTATTTTTTTAATATTTTTATTTCGTTTTTTAACTCTTCTACTTTTTCTTTCAATTCTTTAATGCGTTCTTCATATTGTTCAATAAGTTTTCAGAAAGCATATTGAAAGTACTAATTCTGGTATCGATATTTATTACTTCTTCATTCTTTTCAACAGAATTAATATTTGTTTTTCCTTCGTCTAAAAGATCGTTAATATTTACATCAAGTTCTTGGGCAATTTTGTTCAGAAGAATAGAATTAGGAATACTTTTATCAGATTCTATACTGGAAATGGTAGTCTGGGCGACGTCTAAACGGAAAGCTAAATCTTCCTGTGACAAGCCTTTTGCTTCTCTGTATTTTCTTACTTTACTTCCGATACTCATTTTAGCATTATTTTGCTCAAAAATAGCAATATTTTGCTAATAACCAATAGGAATAAAAATTAGCTTTGGGAATAATCACATTCATGTGATAATTTTTAGTAAATTTAACTAATAAAATACAAATGCTTATGAAGAAAAACTTAATTTTTCAGTTATTGCTGTTAATAACGCTTTCTCTTTTCTTTCATTCATGTGTTCATGATGAACTCTACTCATCAGTCGATCCGGTTTCAAAAGAATATACTTCAAAAAGTCCGTAGAAAGAAGATAAACGGTATATCCAAAATGTTAAGAAGATTTTTGAGGAGTATTCAAATCCGATATATTTTTCAGGAAAATTTGGGGATATTTATTGGGATTATGCCATAACGATGGGCACAGAAGAAACCTTTTTGGAAGCTCCTGTTATGAAGAATAATAAAGTAAACTTTATTCTTGTCGCATATAAAGATGGCAACAAAGTATTTTTTAAAAGAAAAGATGAGAAAACCTCTAAACAGTTTTTTAGCGCTTTGGTTTTTAATGATAGAAAAAAACTTAGCAAAGCAACATTAAATAGCCCTTTAGGTGCTAATGCTAAAGGAAACTGTATTACTGTAACAACTACCTGGACATGGACGAATGAGACTACAGGCCAGGTGGAATACATAACATCTACCTCAGAAACATATTGTATACCTTCGGGACCCCAATTACCATGTCAAAGCATCTATGAGGATGGCGATTGTGGTTCCTCTACAGGAGGTGGAGGCAGTGGAGGTGGCTATCCTTACACGCCAGAAATTGAACAATTTGTTGATAATTGTGCGAAAGTTAAAAGCTTAACAACAAATACAACCTTTAAAAGTAATATTCAAAATTTAGAAGGTAAAACAGGTTTAAAAACTGAAACAGGATATATTCAGCGTACCGATGGAAGTTATACTTATATGGATACAGCAGGACAAACAGATAACTCAAATACTTTGTCTCTTCCAAGACCTGATTTGCCGGAAAATCAAAATATTATATCTTATATGCATACCCATGTAAACGACTACACATATACCGATACAAATGGAACTGAGATAACAAGAATGGGTATAAAAATGTTTTCTCCGGCTGATATAGCATATTTTATGGACATGCTTAAAAATGCTCAAAATACTGGCAGACCACTTATAGATGTCTATGCTGTTATGGTGACAAGTAAAGGGAATTATCAAATCCGATTTACGGGAAATCAATATCAGATTAAGTCATTTACAAGTCAACAAATTAAAGATTTCAGTGATCAATATAGAATAATTATGGCTAAATCTTCTGATTTAGAATTAAGTTTTTTAAACTTCCTTAGTGAGAAAATGAATGTAAAAGCTATAAATTTATATAGAATGGATTCTAATGGCACTAATTATGAAATAAAATTAAATGATGATAAAATAAGTAAATCTACAACAGGATGTCCTGGTTAATTAATAAAATGAATATTATGAGAAATATTTTAAATATTATTGGCTTTGTTATTTTTATAAACTGCACGGCGCAAACTGTTTCTTTGGAAACAATGGCTCAATGCAATATCCAATCTCAAAATTGCCCTGCGGCTTCTTATGTAAAAGATATCAATAATTCCTTAAATAAATATGTTGGAACCTGGAAAGGAACTCTGAATGGTAAAAATTATGAATTTAATTTAATAAAAAAAGAAAATGTAGGAGATACTCAGAAGTGGGATATGTTGATTGGAAGACTAAAAATAACTAATTCAAATGGTATTACTGAATTTGACAACTTTAGCAAATCTGATATAGAATTACAAACTAAATTTGCAGGATTTAATTTTCAAAAAGATTTGAAGGCATACATGATGTATTTTTCTGGGGATAAGTTAGGATGTATAGATTACGGCTACGTCTACCTAAGAATAAAGCCGGCAATTCCCAATGCCATGAGCATATTGTTTTTTCCTGATAATGATATTGCTACGCAGGATTGTAGCAATTTTGTTACAACTTTGCCTACAAAAACACTTATTAATTTGATAAGACAATAGTTTAAAATTGTGAGAATAGCTTTTGCTTCTTAAGTTTAAATGAAAAATTTATTAAATATTTCTTGTTTTGTAATTTTTACAAGCTGTTATATGGCACAAACTGTTTCTCTTGAGGCTATGGCGCAATGCAGGAGCCAACCTTCAACGTGTCCGGCTGCAAGCTATGTAAAAGATGTAAACAATTTATTAAATAAATATGTTGGAACCTGGCAAGGAACTCTAAATGGGAAAAGCTATGAATTTAATTTTGTAAAAAAAGAAAACTTCGGGGAGTATTTAAAAGCGGACAGATTAATTGGAAGGTTAAAAATAACAGACTCTAATGGGGTTATAGAATTTGACAATTTTAGTAAGCCAGATGAATCTACCCGATTTTGGGGAGATAACTTTCAAAAAGATCTAAAGGCATATATGATGTATTTTTCAGGAGGAAAATTAGGGTGCATTGATTACGGATATGCTTATCTAAGAATAAAACCGGATACTCCGGACAATATGAGCATATTTTTCTTTCCTGATCATGATATTGCCACACAGGATTGCAGTAATTTTCAAACGACCTTACCGGCTAAGAAGCTTATTCATTTAACCAAACAGTAAAAATAATCTTAAGACTCCTTTCATTAACAATAATATCTAACAATTGATTAAAAAAAGCTATAAAGTCAGTAACCCTTGCGCTGAAAAATGGGAGGATATGGAAGATATTCCCGTAGGGAAGTTCTGCGGAATCTGCTCCAGAGATGTGATTGATTTTACGGAGAAAACCGGAGATGAAATAGAAAGCATTTTGAAGAGGCATGAGGCAGGCAGCGTCTGTGGCAGGATATGGAGATACAGAATCCCTTTTATGGCTGCGGGGATTATGCTGGTAACCAACTTAGAATCTGCGAAAGCGCAATCTGTTGTACATCAGGGATCGGAAATATCAGTATTCGAAAAAGATGACAGCATACGGTTTTCAGGAGTTGTACTGAACAGCTCCGATAAGAAGCCGGTCTCTGCTGCGAGGGTATATTTCGTTCACCTTAAAAAGCTTTTAAAAGCCATTACAGACGAAAATGGAGCTTTTACCATGATGATTCCTTCTGATTTAATAAATAATGAGAATATTCTTTATATCAGCTTTGAGGCTTCAGATACCGGAAAATCAGCAATGAAATCCGGTAATCAGACATTCCTCCTGTCTGGAAAGGATTTAACGGAAAATAAGATTTATGACCTGTCTTCCGAAAAATATATCGAGATAGGTGCAGTGGTCGTTACAATACCTTCTCTATCGGATTATTACTATTTTAATGGAAAAAATATACGCCGAAGAAAATTTGAAAAACTGAGGAAAGAAAACCCCGGCAATCAATACTTTTTCTTTGAGGGCAGAGAGGCGGAGGTGATTTCTGGAAAAAAAACTGTTGGCAACTTATACTTACTATTTTCAAATTAAAAATCCTTCATAAGTTGAAGGATTCTTTTCAGCATCAGGAGCCATATTCTTTCTTCCATTCTTCGGCAGCCTCACACAGAATGGTATAAAACTCTTCGCCGTATTTTCTGATCAAAGGAGTTTTCAGGAACTTATAAACGGGAACCTGGAGTTCTTTACCCAATGCGCAGGCGTCGCTGCACACATTCCATTCATGATAATTTAAGGCGGTAAAAGAAGAGTATTCGGTGATACGGATGGGGTAGAGGTGGCAGGAGATAGGCTTTTGCCAGTCTATAGCCCCGTCTTCGTATGCTTTTTCTATACCGCACTTGGTGATCCCCTTTTCATCAAAGGTTACATAGGCGCATTCCCTGTTTTCCACCATGGGGGTTACATACATGCCATCATGCGGATCAGTGGTCCATGTTCCCTGCTCTTCCAATGCTTTTATACCTTCCTGGGTCAGATAAGGCTTTATTTTGTCAAAAATATCATCTAAAATTTCGAGCTCGTTCTTATCCAACGGGGCTCCCACATCACCTTCTACACAACATGCACCCTTACATTTCGTAAGGTTGCAGACAAATTCTTCGGAAAAGATATCCTCGGAAATTAATTTATCGTCAATCTGAATCATAATCTTAAAATAATTGAAAAAATGTACTTACCTTAAAGGTAACCAAACTGATAAGAATAAGCCATACACTTGCTTCGCGCATCCAGTATTTGGGCAGGAATCTCATCATCCTGCTTAGAATAATGCTCGAGGGAAAGGCAAGGAGCAATAAATATTCATAGGTTTTATTCATATAGAGAATAATAGTGACAAGCTGGGCGAGGGAAAATACCAGCAGAAAAGTATATTTATACCGGCTTATCGGGCTTTTTTTATTATAGTTTCTGAAATGATCATAAACGGCATAGACAAGCATTAAGGCAATCGGGATCAATGGAAACAGACCAGTATAATCCGTTACCGGCTTCATTTTTCCAAACGGGAAATAATCAAGGTTCCAGGAAGTAAAGCGAAGAAAAAACATGACGGAGAAATAGCTGAAAGCTATTAATATGATGCCCAGCAAAAACCTGAAAAGGTTTAAGCCTATCCGCTCCGATGTGGCAATCAGGTGAATAATGACGAAAAAAGCCATTGGCCAGGTGGTAGGAAGAAAAATAAAGTTCAATGCAATGATGGCACCTACCAGCACATAGGATTTTTTTCTGAGATCCTCATCCGTACTCGTCAGAAGTAACAAAAGAAAAGAATTGGTAAGCAGGGCGACCGCAATTCCTATATCCAGGCTGCCGGGATAAAGCCCGAAAATGAAAAAAGTATACAGAAACAGAGGCAAATGAGTATGGTAATTAAGGGCAATAGTGTTGAAACAAAAATAGGCCAAAGCAATCCCCAGAAAGGTAATTCCGGCAATTATCGCTTCATAGGTATTGAAATTCAGTATGTTAAATATTACTACTACTAAAAGAAGAAAACCAATATAAACAGGAATTGAAAAAATATTGCTTTCTTTTGAAAGTAATTTAAACATTTTTTATAAATTTGTGCAAAGTTAATTTAAAAAAGGAAATAATGACGTCTTTCTGGTTATTCTTAAGTAAAGTTTTCAAATGGTCTTTTCAGTTCTTTGATACCTTTGGAAATGTTCTAAACTGGATATTGTTTATCGTTTGTTGTGTATTGTTTACTTATTGGTGCTATGTTCTGGTGGCAACATTGGGAAACAATAAAGATAAAGACTACTATTCTCCAACCGAGGGAAAACACCCTTACTACGATCCTAATATCTACAAAAAAGAAGGTTAATTAATTGGTTATATAGTAAAAAACCGATCAAGGCTTATGTACTTGATCGGTTTTTTTATTATTAACGATTAAAATTAATGATTAGTCATGAATCGGGAGTATCAGAAGAGGGATATCAGAACTTTTGGAAAGTCCTTTGGTTAAGCTTCCTACAAATACATCATATATCTCACTTCTTCCGTGCGAGCCTACTACAATGTAATCCGCCTTTTTTGCCCTGGCATATTCCAGGATGATATCCTTGGCAATACCCTGCTTCAGAAGATGCTCGCAATCCACATCATGCGCGAGGATTCTCTGCTCGATCTTGTTCAGCTGCACCAGCTCTTCTCTGATCTCATTTTCTTCAACCTCAGGAAAATATTGAAATCCCATATCACCGATGGCAAAGCCGATATCCGAAGGTGCAACGTGAATTAAATAAATCTTACCATTAATTTCTTTGGCGAACTTAATGGCGCCGTTTACTAGTTGTTCCGTTTTATCGCCAAAATCTACGGGCAATACAATATTTATCATAACCTTTAATTTTGATATTTAAAGATATAAAAAAAATGTCAGAGTTTATGTTAAATTACTTATAATATTCGGATATCAATAATTTTGTCCTGCTCCAGGAAAGCTTCCAGTACATCATTTTCTTCAACCTTTCCCACACCTTTTGGCGTTCCGGTGAAAATAAGATCCCCCACCCTTAAAGTGAAATATTGGGATACAAAAGCGATGATCTCATCAAAAGTAAACATCATGTCTTTTGTATTGCCTTCCTGAACCTTCATTTTATTTTTCAGTAATGAAAACTGTAAGTTTTCAGGAGCATAATTTTCCTTTTTAAAGAAGCTGCTTACCACAGCAGAGCCGTCGAAGCCCTTCGCAAGTTCCCACGGAAGCCCTTTGGATTTCAGCTCGCTTTGAAGATCCCTTGCCGTAAAATCTATGCCCAGGCCGATCTCGTCGTAATGCTTGTGGGCAGATTCTTTCCGGATATATTTTCCGCCTTTGGAAATTTTTAAAACCACCTCCAGCTCATAATGAATATCGTTTGAAAACTCCGGGAGGTAAAAATCATTTCCTTTTAAGATCGCCGTATCGGGCTTCATAAAAATGACCGGTTTTTCAGGAATATCATTTCCCAGTTCCTTTGCATGCTCGCTGTAATTTCTTCCTATGCAGATGATTTTCATAATAACTATTTTTATAATGCCTGCCGCTGTGAAGCTCGGAGCAATCCCACTTATTCCGCAAGATAACTAATCTTGCTTAGTACAGGGATTCTCATTCATATGGCAGACCGTGATTAATTTTTAATGGTTACTGATGTACAAATTCATTTCCGCAATAATAGCAGATATATTTATGGCTCTTCAGAATGGAAACACCAAAGAAGCTTGTAGCGCTGTCATCCCTGTAAATATGATTGGAGCCGCATTGGGGACAGACAAAATCGAAGTCGGGGTTTTCAATAGTATGCTCCACCTCCAGAGAATATTGCTCATTGTCTTTATATTCCTGCAGTACCTGCTTCGCCCTTTCCATATCTTCCTCAAATACCTGAAGCTGTATTCCTCCTACTGCCTGGGAAAGAAGCCAGTCCGACTGAATAAGCTGCTCATTGGCTATGAAGCTGTTGATGCCGTTTTCTGCCAGGATCTGTTTATCCCTGTTGGCTTCGAGAGCAGTTTCATAAAATTTAAAGCGGACAAGATTCGACATATTTAAAATTTACAGGACAATTGTATCTTGGTGAAAACTTTCTTCGTATAAAGAGGAAATTCCGCATTCTGAAGCCACCCGAAATAGCCCAGATCTTTCTGGAAAATGACCTTTACACATTGCCCTTTGTACTTACCGAAATTGAATACTTCTTCCATTTTCTCATTATACCCGATAAATCCGGCCAGGTCGGCATGCTTATTATGGAAGGTATATTCGCTTAAAGGGCCGATTTCATTGGGGATATCATCATATTTTCCCACCTGTGCATCCAGCACTTCAAATGTTGCCAGCACATCAGCCTCAGCAGAGTGGGCGTTTTCCAATGTTTTTCCACAGTAGAACTGGTAGGCAGCACTTAAGTTTCTTGGTTCCTTTTTATGGAAAATGGTTTGGGCATCCACAAGCCTGAATTTGCTCAAGTCAAAATCAATCCCTACTCTCAGGAGTTCTTCGGCTAAAAGCGGAACATCGAATCTGTTGGAATTAAAGCCTCCCAGGTCCGATCCGGAAAGCATTTCCATAATCTTCGGGGCAATTTCCCTGAATGTAGGGGAGTCTTTTACATCCTCATCATAGATCCCATGGATTTCACTGCATTCCTTGGGGATCGGCATTTCAGGATTTATACGCCATGTCCTGCTTTCTCTGGAGGCATCAGGATATACCTTTAAGATACAGATCTCGACAATCCGGTCTCTTCCTATATTCGTTCCTGTAGTTTCCAGGTCAAAGATACAAAGCGGTTTATGTAATTTCAAGTTCATTTTTAGTATAAATTATTAATTATAAGTGATGAGTCGGTTAAGCGCTCAGTATTTAACCCGAACTCCTGAATCATTTAAGTTGTTTCTGAAATATGACCGATATGAAAATGTAATAAATAATCACCATCGGAATCCCGGCAGTCTTAAAAACAGCCAGAATAATAACGGACCCTGCCAATAACGCCAGTTTCGGATAATTATCCTGTAATTTCATCGACCTGAACTTCATAGCGATCATTCTGACCGGGCTTACCAGCAGCCAGGATAAAATGAAGGTCAGAATAACCGGAATCATTGCATTGTTGAAAAGAAACGCAAAGCTTTGCTGTTCCATGAAGGCATAATAGAGCCCGAAAATCAGAATAGTATTAGAAGGGGTATTCAATCCTTTGAAATAATATTTCTGTTCCTCATCCAGATTAAAGATGGCCAGTCTTAAACACGAAAAAAGCGTGATCAGCAATCCTGTATATTTTATTTCAAAAGGCAGATGAACTCCCTGCAGCCCGTTTCCAAAGGGTTCCATAATCTTATACATCGTAAGCCCGGGAACAAAACCAAAACTCACCATATCGGCAAGAGAATCCAGCTGAATCCCCAGACTGGAATTAGATTTTAAAGCCCTCGCCACAAATCCGTCAAAGAAATCCAGAACCAGAGAAAGCAGAATACAGACGGCGGTAATCTGATAATCACCTGAAATAAGATGAATTGCCCCTATACATCCGGAAAAAAGATTGCCCAATGTGATCAGGTTGGCCAAATTATTTTTAATGAAATTCATACCTACAAAAGTAAGAAATTTAATATCAGAATTATTTATATTTGCTTTATGAAAAATTTAAGCTTAGTAGAGAGAATAATCTCTGTGGTTCTCCTGCTCACCGTTATTTTTGCAATATACGTATTCTTTACAGATTCTTCGTATTTTGAATATCTGGTTCAGGAAGACGGTTTTTACGAGAATCTTACTTCTATATTCCTGTTTTTAACAAGTTTTACGCTGATCATAAAGTTTTTTAAATATCAGAAATATTATGGGATCTGGTGGAAAGTAGGTGTGCTTCTGATGGCCGTAGGATTGTTTTTCGGAGGAGGAGAGGAAATTTCATGGGGACAAAGGATCTTCCATATACAATCTTCGGAGTTTTTCAAAGAAAACAATGCGCAGCAGGAAACCAACCTGCATAATATGGTGGTAGGGGACGTGAAGCTGAACAAGCTTATTTTTTCAAATCTGATGTCCATCTGCTTCGGGATATACTTTATCGTATTACCGATTGTGTGGAACAAAGTGCAATGGATCAGGGTGCTGCTGGATAAATTCGGGATTTCAGTGGCAAGACCTGTTCATATCATCATTTTTCTTATCGTTACCGCATTGATTTTACTGCCGATTGACCATTCCAGAAAATGGGAGATATGGGAATATGCATTTGCCCTTATTATGTTCCTTATTGTCTATAACCCTTTAAATGTTAAGCAGATCTTCTCGGTAGAGAACATCCATAAACAGGCTTAATCATGCCGGAACATCCGTGTCGGAATAGCCAAAAAAGGAGGCTGGCCATTTGGCCAGCCTCCTTTTTTATTTTATAACTTTATAAACGTAATGGATTTTCCTTTCCGAATAGTTTTTGGAAGGAGGAGCTTCCTCATTATCATCAAAGGTATCGATATAAGTAAGCTTCCATCCGAGGTTTTCCAGCGTTTTCCGGAAACCGGGATCATTGGTGTTCATTGCAATATAGAATTCCCTTTCCTTAGGGTATGTTTTGGGATCCTCTGCCTTTATTTCAGGCATAAGCTCCTGGTATTTGAACCACACTTCTGGGGAATATTCCGCATAGGTATACAACCTTGAATTCTCACGATGAATCCTTTCCTTAATATGGGTTAAACTTTTGATATCTTTATTGTTGCTCAGCATCTTATCTAAAACCGGAATACCAAAAATCCCGGTAGCGACCATTAAGACAACTACAGCGTAAAAGGCGTTCTCAAAATTTTTCTTTTTATAAACGAAATACAGCAACCCCACCGCTGCAGCCAGTGCAGCAATTGAGAACAGCACAGTATAAACAGTGATGCTCAAAGGTAAAAAATAAACCCCGGCAGCAATACCCAGAGATACCACCGCAAGAATTGTGAAAATGATCTTATTCAGGTTCAGTTCCCATTTTTTTAGTTGCAGGTTCTGGAAAAGATAATAAAGATAATAGCCTGTAGTAGCTGCCAGAGGAACCATCATGGGAAAAAGGTAGCGCTCTTTTTTGGAAGGGATCAGTGATAACAGGATCAATGAAAATAAGGTCCAGTAAAAGAAAAGCATATAAACCTTAGGCTGGTCTGTCCTTTTTCTGATCATCGGGAAAATGAGGCCTATAACACTGTATAAAACCCATACGCCTGTCTGTACAGGGAAACTCAGATATCTTGTAAAAGGTTTCACATCACGGTTCCCTCTTGCCGTAGCTTCTTTTTCCATGATGGCCAGGAAGGTTTCCGGATCGGCCAGGTAAATATAGATATACCAGGAAAAACCTGTTAAGACGGTTATTGCCGCACAAAGAGCTATTCCCCTGATCTCCTTCCATTTTGGCCAGCCAAAAACAATGATATAGCCGATATAGAACGGGATAAGCAGGACGTAAGGACCCGTAGGTCCCTTACTTAGAACCGAAAGCCCGAACAATACTCCGGCAAACAGGTAATTCGGAATGGTTTTGATCTTCTTTAAAGCCAGAATAAAGTAATAGATCCCTATTACCATGAAGCTATAGCTGTAAATGTCCCAGTTTGCCCTTCTTCCGACATAGATCACAAGAAAATTAGTCACTAAAACCATTGAAGAAATAAAAGCAAGACGCGCATTATTAGACAGAAAATTTACGATCCTGTAAAAATAGATGACCAGCAGGAAGCATGACAAGGCAGCCGGAAACCTGAGCGCCCCGATATTTCCGAAACTGAAAATCTCTCCCATCCATGCGCTGAGCCACGTTGGCAAAGGAGGCTTCTCATATCTGGGCAGCCCGTTCATTGTGGTGAAAATCCAATTTCCTTCATCTGCCATTTCCCTGGCAGAAACAAAATTTCTGGCCTCCATGATATCTACATATAATTTCCCTAAATGCGCAAAAAGCAATATTGCGCTTACAGAAAGTAATAAATAGTATAATTGTTTCTGGCTTTTCATGAGTAAATTTTTGCAAAGATATTTAAATGCCGCATTCGATCGCTTAAATATATTTACAGAATCTTAAATTAATTATCTTTGCCCAATATTTAAACGTATGAATTCCGACAAGTTTTATTCTATTGTGGTTCCGTTGTATAATGAAGAAGAAAATGCGCCACTGCTTATATCCGCTATTGATAATGTTCTTAAGAACTATCATTACGAACTGATCCTGGTGGATGATTTCTCCACGGATAAAACAGTGAAGGTGATCAGGGATATCGCTGCCCCGAATGTGGTGCTGATCGAGCTTAAAAAAAACTATGGACAAAGCTCGGCGCTGATGGCGGGGATTGATTATGCTACAGGAGATTATATTATCACGATGGATGGGGATATGCAGAATGATCCTACCGATATCCCGATGATGGTGGACAAAATGGATCAGGGGGGATATGATCTCGTTATCGGAAGGAGGCAGAAAAGACAGGATAACCTTCTGAGGACATTTCCTTCCAAAGTTGCCAATTTTATCATACGGAGAACAACAAAGCTCAATGTAAAAGATCATGGCTGTGCCTTAAAGGTTTTCACCAGTGAGACTGCGAAAAATCTTGATCTTTACGGGGAATCACACAGATTTATTACACTTCATGCGCATATCAATGGGGCCAGAATAGCGGAAGTGCCGGTAAAACACCATGCCAGGCAGTTCGGGGTTTCAAAATACGGGATCGGAAGGACAACCAAAGTGATTAATGACCTTATCCTTTTGCTCTTTAACCAGAAATACCTTCAGAAACCGATCTATTTATTCGGGAATATAGGTATTGTAGCCTTTGCCTTAGGGATGCTGATCAATTTCTACCTCCTTATCGTTAAAATTTTGGGTCATTCCATTGGAGGGAGGCCTTTGCTGATTTTAGGGATCCTTTTGGTTTTTGTAGGGATTCAGCTGTTTACAACGGGAATCATTATAGATCTGCTGATGAAAACCTATTATGAATCCCAGAAAAAACGTCCGTTCAATATCCGTAAAGTGACCACTTTTGAAAAAAACTAAGAAAATCCTTATTACCTTTCTGAAGATCGGCATCAGTTTGCTTTTGCTGTATTTTGTTTTTAGGAAGGTTCCTTTTTCTGATATTTTGGAGCTCGTAAAAACCAGTAAATATTATCTTTTGATCCTTGCCCTGGTTACATTCGTAGCTTCCCAGGTTATCTCTTCCCAGAGATTACTGCAATATTTCTATGCGAATCATTTTTTTATAAATAAAATTGACAACCTGAAACTGTATCTGATCGGGATGTTTTATAATTTTTTCATTCCGGGAGGGATAGGAGGTGACGCCTACAAGGTATACCTGCTGAACAAAGAATTTAAATGGAGCGCTAAGAAACTCACGAAGTCTGTTTTTTGTGACAGGCTTTCCGGCCTGCTGGCCATTGTGGTTTTGACGGAACTACTTGCATTTCCTCTTCTTGAGGGATTCTGGAAATTGCTGATCATTCCGGCAGTGATCCTCTCGGTGCTTATTGCAAAACTATTATTGTCGAGGTTTTTTCCTGAATTTAAAAGGATCTTTTACAAAACCTTCCTGTATTCTCTAAGTGTCCAGCTGCTTCAGCTATTATCCATTTACTTCATTTTAAGATCATTTACACAGGTCAGGGAAGATGCCTGGATCTATTTCATCGTATTTTTGATCAGCGCTGTTCTCAGTATCATTTCCTTTTCCGGAATCGGGGTCCGCGAGTGGCTTTTTATGAAAGCGGCCCAATATTTTACGTTTGATTCGGATATTTCGGTCTCTACGGCGATGCTGTTTTCTTTTATTACGGCTATTGTTGCTCTGATCGGGATCGGGTTTCAGATCAGAAGATTCTCTGTGCGCCTTCAGGATGTTTAGTTCAGGAATTTGGTATATGTATTGTAATATATGTTCCGTATAATAAAAATTTTTGTTTGTGTCAAATTAATTTATATTTTTAACAAATAGACAACAGAAATATTTTATTGGAATTAAACAGGCAATACATATGAAAAAATTATTATTAACATTGGTCCTTTCCCTGTTCAGCACAATTACATTTGCACAAATAGAAGGGAAATGGAAAACAATAGATGATGAAACCAAGCAGGCGAAATCTATTGTGGAGATCTTTAAGAAATCTGATGGTAAATATTACGGTAAAATAAGCCAGCTGCTGATAAAGCCGGCTGACCCCAACTGTTCCGAATGTAAGGGAGACCGTAAGGGAAAACCTATTTTAGGGCTGGAAATTATCAGAGGATTGGTGAAAGAAGGCAATGAATTTACAAAAGGAACGATTACAGATCCTAAAACAGGTAAAACCTATAAATGTACCATTACAAGGAACGGCGATCAGCTGAATGTAAGAGGATACTTCGGTCTGTCGGTGATCGGCAGGACCCAGACCTGGACGAAAGTAAATTAGTCATGTTAAATAAAATTTAAGTAAACGGCATTTCATTTAAATGAAATGCCGTTTTTGTAGGTGTATCATAAAAAAACACTATTTTTGTACTCTAAATTTTTCAAAAAAATATGGCAGAATATACTTTTCGTGAGGTAATTGCACAGGCAATGAGCGAGGAAATGCGTAAAGACGAATCCATCTATCTGATGGGAGAGGAAGTTGCAGAATATAACGGTGCATATAAGGCCTCAAAAGGAATGCTGGATGAATTTGGTCCTAAAAGAATAATCGACACCCCTATTGCAGAGCTTGGCTTTGCCGGAATCTCGGTAGGTGCAGCAATGAATGGTAACAGACCTATAGTAGAATTTATGACTTTCAATTTCTCATTGGTAGGAATTGATCAGATTATCAATAACGCTGCCAAGATCCGCCAGATGAGCGGCGGACAATGGAACTGCCCGATCGTTTTCCGGGGTCCTACAGCTTCCGCAGGTCAGTTGGGTGCTACACACTCCCAGGCTTTTGAAAGCTGGTATGCAAACTGCCCGGGCCTTAAGGTGGTTGTTCCTTCCAATCCTTATGATGCGAAAGGATTGCTAAAAACAGCTATCCAGGATAATGACCCGGTAATCTTCATGGAATCTGAGCAGATGTACGGGGATAAGATGGAAATCCCTGATGAAGAGTATTATATCCCGATCGGAAAGGCAGACATCAAAAAAGAAGGTAAAGATGTTACCCTGGTTTCTTTCGGTAAAATTATGAAGCTGGCTATCCAGGCCGCTGAAGATCTGGCTAAAGAAGGAATTTCCGTGGAAGTGATCGACCTTAGAACAGTTCGTCCTTTAGATTATGACACTGTATTGGCGTCTGTAAAGAAAACGAACAGGCTGGTTGTATTGGAAGAAGCCTGGCCATTTGGTTCGGTAGCTTCTGAAATCACCTATATGGTTCAACAGAAAGCATTTGATTATCTGGATGCGCCAATCAAGAGAATTACCACTCCTGATGCTCCTGCACCATATTCTTCTGCCTTATTTGCGGAATGGTTCCCTAAACTTGAAAAAGTAAAAGAAGAGATTAAAAAAGCAATGTACGTTAAATAATAGAGAAAAACTTCCGAAAGGAAGTTTTTCCATTTATTATATTCATGAGGAAAAGTTCATGGGGTTGTAAATTTGATTTAAATTTGCGCTTTTAAAATTAAATTAGCTGATATGGCAGAAGTTACAGAAGGCGGTCATCATTTTGACATAAAAAAGCTTTCTTTTATTGGAGTTTTGGTTTCTCTTGGAATTGTTTTCGGGGATATTGGTACTTCACCGCTTTACGTAATGAAAGCGATTGTAAATGCAAGAGACGGGGGCAGCAGAATGCCTTTCAATGAATATATCGAAGGGGCTCTTTCCTGCATTATCTGGACACTGACCCTTCAGACAACCATAAAATATGTTATCATAGCTTTAAGGGCAGATAATAAAGGAGAAGGAGGTATCCTGGCACTTTTTTCCCTGGTCAAGAACCTGAAAAAAAGATGGCTCTACCTTATCGCCATTGTCGGTGCCGCTGCACTTATTGCTGATGGAGTGATTACTCCCTCGCTTACCGTGATGTCTGCGATTGAAGGTTTACAGATTTATAATCCTCACACACCGGTTGTTCCTATTACCATTGGTATTTTAATAGTCATTTTTTTTGTTCAGCAGTTTGGAACAAGTTTTATCGGGAAATTCTTCGGGCCTGTAATGGTTATCTGGTTTTTGGTTCTGGGTGGGCTCGGATTGTCTCACCTTAGCGAAAATTTTGAGATCCTGAGATCATTCAACCCTTATTATGCCTATAAACTTATTGTTAATTCGCCAAGTGCAATAGTAATCCTTGGAGCAGTTTTCCTTTGTACAACGGGGGCAGAAGCGCTCTATTCGGATCTGGGACACTGCGGGGCTAAAAATATCAGGGTAAGCTGGGGCTTTGTGAAGATCATGCTGATTTTAAATTACCTCGGGCAAGGTGCATGGCTTTTGGAAAATTACGGAAATCTGGGAGGTTCAGTAGTGAACCCGTTCTTTGGAATTATGGAAGAATGGATGATTGTACCGGGAGTAATTTTAGCAACGGCCGCAGCCATCATCGCCAGCCAGGCATTGATCACAGGGTCATTTACCATTTTTTCGGAAGCGATGTCGCTTAATTTATGGCCGAACCAGAAAATCGATTATCCTTCAGGCGTAAAGGGGCAGATGTATATTCCCAGAATTAACTGGGGGCTTTTGATCTTTTGCATTATTGTCGTTCTTCATTTCAGGGAATCGGGCAGAATGGAGGCTGCTTATGGGCTGTCTATTACGGTAACCATGCTGATGACCACAGTATTACTGGTTTTCTGGCTGCTGAAACACAGGGTTAATAAAATCCTGATTCTGGTTTTTGCCCTGGTATATATGGCAATAGAGCTGGGATTCTTCAGCGCCAATATCATAAAATTCATGGAAGGCGGTTGGATCACCGTTGTTTTGGGAGGCTTTATCGGGGTTTGTATGTATGCATGGTATAACGGAAGACTGATCAAGACAAAATTTATTAAGTTTATCAAGCTTGAAAATTATATTCCGATCATCAAGGATATGAAGCTTGATGAAACCATCCCCAAATATGCGACTAATCTGGCCTATCTGAGCAGGGCTAAAAGAAATGACGAAATAGAATCAAAGATCATTTATTCCATTATTAAGAAGCAGCCTAAAAGAGCCGATCATTATTTCATCCTGAACATTGTCAACCAGGAGGACCCGTATACTTTTAAATATACGGTGGATGAGGTATTGCCGGGAACCATCTATAAGATCAATTTCCTTTTAGGATTTAAAATAGACAGAAGGATCAATGATTATTTTGATATGGTCTTAAAAGATTTAATGGCGGACGGAACCATTCCTTCCCGAAGCAGCCATCCTTCATTGAGGGCCCACAACGTTCCGCCTGATCTTAAGTATGTAATCATAGATAATACCTATATCAATGATATATTACTTACCGTAAAGGAGAAAATCATCCTCAATATCTACAATTTTGTTAAATATATTGGCAGCGATGATTTCAAGGCCTGGGGTGTTACCTCCCATAATGTAGTGGTGGAATCTGCACCTATGACGGAAGAATGCGTAGCAGGGAACCGCATAGAGCAATGTGAATTTATCCGTCACAATAGTTAAATTCTTTAACATGGCAGGGCAATATTTATTTAAATAAAATTCAATAAATTTGTAGATAATTTTATTGATGGATACGATACAAAAAGAAAAAAATATTGCTCTAATCAAAGATGTTTTAAGGAACTATTTATTGGAAAAAGGTTTCAGAAACACTCCTGAACGATATACAATATTAGAAGAGATCTATAATATGGATCATCACTTTAATGTAGATGATCTGTATCTCCTGATGATGCAGAAAAAATATCATGTCTCCAAGGCTACCATATACAATACTATTGAGATATTCCTTGATGCAGGCCTGATCCGTAAGCATCAGTTCGGAGAAAAAACCCTTACTTCTTCTTCCTATGAGAAGTCTTATTTTGATAAACAGCATGACCATCTGGTGATCTACAAAAAAGATTCGGATAAGGAAATTGAAGAAATCATAGAGTTTTGTGATCCTAGAATTCAGGGGATTAAAGAAGCAATTGAAGAAGCATTTGGCGTAAAAATTGATTCTCATTCGCTATATTTTTATGGCACTAAGAATGATTAATCAATGAGACTGATTTTTGTTCTGTTAGTTTTAATCTCAACGATCACTTTTGCGCAAGACCAAAAGCCTGTGCAACGGGATCCCTATTTACAAAATCCTGTTAAAAATACACCTCCGCCTCAGATAGATCCTTCAGAAAGGGTTCATATCCTTAATGCTGATGAAATCAGAAAAGATCAGAAATATGATGGTAACCGCTACCTGGTGGGAAATGTGAAGATTGAGCATAAAGGCTCTATACTCACTGCAGATGAAGTGGTGCTTTATGATCAGGAGAACTTCGTAAAAGCCATTGGGAATACAAAGCTTCAGAATACCGACGGCTCCGTAATTACCGCCGGTGAGATGGAGTATGATGCGAACACCCAGAAAGGGGTTGCCAGGAAAAATGTAGTACTTACTGATCCTCAACAAACGATCAAAACGGATATCTTGTATTATGACAGGCTTTCAAACCAGGCCTATTTTAATACAGGAGGAGTCATTACCGATGGGCAGAATGTAATGTATACCAAGGCAGCTACTTATTTTCTGGATACACGGCTGATTGATTTTGTAGGAGATGTGAAAATTGACAGCCCTGATTATATTGTGGAAGGACCCAATATCAAGCAAAATCAAAACACAAAAGTTGCTGAATTCTTTGGGCCTACTACCATTACCAACCGTAAAAATCCCAAAAACAGGGTTTATACCGAAAGGGGAACCTATAAAATGAATACCAAGGAGGCCTATCTCAATAAAAATTCCAGGATCTTCTATAATGACAAGATTCTTACGGGAGACAATATGTATTACAACCAGATCACTGGTTTCGGGACTGCAACCGGTAATGTGACTTTGGATGATCCGCCGGAGAAAAGATACATCAAAGGAGGCTATGGAGAAATCTTTGAAAAGAAGGATTCTGCCATGATGACTAAAAATCCTTATGCGGTAAAGATCCTTGAAAAAGATTCCATTTATTTTGCCTCAGAGAAAATTATTTCTTACCAGAGGCCGGACTCACTGGATGCAACTGTTAAGAAAAGCTTCTTAAGAGCTTTCAGAAAGGCAAGATTTTATAAATCCAATGCCCAGGGAAGGGCAGATTCTATAGCTTTCAATGAGACAGACGGTGTCATGCATATGTTTACGGAACCATACCTCTGGAGCGGTGAAAAACAGGTCACAGGAGATAAAGTGGAAGCTTATTTCAATACGGAAACCCAGGACCTGGACTCTCTGAAAGTGATAGGAAACGCTTTCGCTATCAGCAAGGTGGATTCGCTAAACCTCAAGGATGAATTTAACCAGGTGAAAGGGAAGCTGATGACTGTTTATTATCAGAATAACAATATAAAAGAGGCGAAAGTAATAGGCAACGCGCAGTCTATTGTATATGTCGATGACGAGAACAAGGAGACCGGAAAACCTGAAAGGATAGGAATTACACTCTCTACCTGCGGGATCATCGGAGCTTTGTTTGAAGAAAAAGCATTGCAGATTATTTCATGCAGTATAGGTGCAAACTCAGATACCTATCCGATGAGTATGATAGAACCTTCCAAAAGAAAGTTTCCGGACTTCAACTGGAATACCAGAGACAGAATCCGGAAATGGCAGGACATTCTGGTGGATTCTCCTAACTATGAAGAAATAAAGTACGAGGCGGATAATACACTTTATAACAAAGCCCAGGAGGCCATAGAAAAAGAAAAAGCCAAAGAAGAGGCCAAAAAACCTAAAAGAGTCAGAAGATAGTCTGACAGATGAGAAATGAATTACAAACATAATTGCTGTTTCAGATCAATGAAACAGCTTTTTTTTGTCGTAGATGCATTTTTAGATATAAGGTCTGGCGCTGCATTACTACCGCTCTGTATTCCTGTGGTGATCTGATAGCTTGTCGCCGTAAAAAAGCCTTGAATGTCTTATCAAGAGTATTTTTTTATTCTATCAGTATAATTTCGGCATTTGATGAATGTTTTTTAGCTTTGCTGAAATTTTTTCACTGAATGGAAATGCAAAAAGATTTTTTTACCTATCAGGCACAGACTACAAAATTTGCAGCAGGTTTTGAGGTTGAAAAAGCGGATGGAAACTATATTTATGGAACAGACGGCAGAAGATATCTTGATTTTGTGGCCGGAGTTTCTGCCAATACACTGGGACATTCCCACCCTAAAGTGGTCAACGCAATTAAAGAGCAGGCCGATAAATACCTCCATGTAATGGTGTATGGAGAATATGCGCAGGAAAAGCCGGTAGCCTTATGCAGGCTGCTGGCGGAATCCACTCCGGATCCCCTTGAGATTACCTATCTGGTGAACAGTGGTGCAGAAGCTATTGACGGAAGCCTGAAGCTGGCCAAAAGATATACCGGAAGAGAAGAAATAGTTTCTTTTAAAAATTCTTATCACGGCAATACGCACGGTGCATTAAGCGTTTCAGGAAATGAAACCCATAAAAGAGAATTCCGTCCCTTACTGCCAATGGTAAGCTTTATCGACTTCAATAATGAAAATGATTTTGATAAAATTACGGAAAAAACGGCCTGTGTGATTATGGAAACCATTCAGGGCGCCGCAGGATTCCTGGTTCCGGATAAAGACTATCTGATAAAGCTGAAAAAAAGATGTGAAGAAGTAGGGGCACTCCTGATCCTGGATGAAATCCAGCCGGGTTTCGGAAGGACCGGAAAATTATTTTCTTTTGAGCATTTCGGGATCGTTCCAGACATTCTGGTAATGGGTAAAGGAATGGGGGGAGGCGTTCCTGTGGGAGCTTTTATGAGCTCCAGGGAGATCATGGAAACACTGTCACATTCACCCAAGCTGGGACATATCACAACCTTTGGAGGAAATCCCCTGATCGCGGCTGCCAGCCATGCTACATTGAAAGAAGTATTGGAAAGTGGTTTAATGGATGAAGTGGAGGAAAAAGAAAAGTTATTCAGAGACCTTCTGGTGCATCCTAAAATTAAAAATATCAATGGAAAAGGGCTTATGCTGGCTGTTAACCTGGGATCGCCCGACTATACTCTGGAAGTGGCTAAAAAATGTATGGAAAAGGGGCTGATCGTATTCTGGCAGCTTTACAGGAATGAATATCTGAGAATTTCACCACCTCTTACACTTTCTCTTGATGAAATCAGAAAAGGATGTCAGATTATATTGGATGTTTTAAATGAAAATTAAATAAAGAATCTCTTCAAAAACTGAAGAGATTTTTGCTTAATATCGGGGAGATTCAGAGCAGATTTATTCTTAAACATTTATTTAAAAAATTCTGATAAATATCATATGGATTATATAAAAAAGTAAATACATTTTTGTGTAATAAAAAAATTAATTTATATATTGCGGGACGATAAAAACAAAGATTATATGGCGAAACATAAAGTCCATTATGAATTTCCAATGCATTGTCTTTCAGAGATTTTATATGAATATCTGGCAACTGCGGAGGGATTATCTGAATGGTTTGCGGATGAGGTAACTGAGAAAGGTGATGATTTCTATTTTAGCTGGGGAGGAGGGCCTGCTGAGAAGGCAACTCTTATTAGATATAAGCCTGAAGGTTTCGTACGTTTCAGATGGGAAGAAGATGAAGGAACCAAAAACTTCTTTGAGATGACTATCGTAATAGACGATATTACCGAAGATTTATCCCTGAATATAACAGATTTCTGTGAAGAAGGGGATGAAGAAGAAAACGCAATGTACTGGGAAAACCTTATAGAAAATCTTAGAATAAAACTAGGGGCGGCTTAATGTAGAGACAGCAGTATTAATAATAAACTGATGAACGATTTATCGTTCATTATTTTTTTTAAATAATCAGATCTAAATTGAAGAACGAATATTTTACATCAGGCGAATTAAATAGCAGGAACAGAGCATTTCTGATGGGAGATGCCGTTACAGTTTCTTTTTTTATCAGAAATAGCGGGCTTATTATAGATGAAGAATGCTATTTTTTCTTAATGGCTTCCATGAGGAAAATGAGGATGAATATTCCGTTGACCTATACGCTGGAATTTTTCCAGTCGCTCTTCCGGAAAGAAGTTATCGATGGAAAAGGTATAAAAAACGGAATTATCAATTTCCAGGTTTTCAGGAATTCTGACCAGATGACCCTGTCAAGATCATCGGTTTCCTATTTTTATGAGGTTGAGGAAAAAGAAGATGTGCTTACGGTACATCAGAGACCTCTGGAGCTTGATCTCATCAAAGAGATCAATGTAAATAACAATTTATTGAGTAATATAAGGGTTCATTGCCCCGAGAATATTTATGGCGAAATCTACGCCCAGGAAAACGATCTGGACGATGTTATTTTGCTTAACCCTAATAAGAGAATTGCCCGTACCACCACGGGAAACCTTTTATTCCTGGAAGGAAACGTGATCAAAGTCCCGAAACAGTCGGAAGGAGCTTACATTTCTCCCCTAATGGAAAATTTCGTAACTTTTTTACATAAAAATAACCTTGCTGACATTCAGGAACATGAGATCATTGCTTTCGAATCCCAGAAAGCAGAAGAGATTTTACTGATTTCCGATGAGAAAGGCATATTTTCTGTAGGTAAAATAAGGAACAAAACTTTTGAAAATTCCCGCTTTATAGAAATGGTGGAAAATTGGAAAAAAAGTTTCTAAAAAATTTGACAAACCCGGTAAACAACAAAGTTCCAAAAGTCCTTTACCGGGTTTTATTCTGAATGATCAGAAATATATTGTTATTAACAGGCAAAAAAGCTTCTGCCTATTATAAGCAATTCTTCTTTCTTTTATAATCCGGCTTAATATATACAGGTTGTAAGGTCTGGGATAATCTTGGAAACCAATGTAGTATCAGTAGTTTAAGTCCTTTCATTGTATTGAAATTTTGGTTTATCAAATAACGGAAATTCTTTCCTAAAAATTGGTTAATGCTATCTTAAAATTTGTTAATTTAATTACCTTTTGAATCTCGGGATCCGGTCAGTTTAAGGAAATGTCTTCAGGGGAATTAGCCCAAAGCAGGTATTCTCCTCCGAGGTTTTGCATGATCGATTTCCAGAGTGTCTGGTCATTTGGCAGTGTATAATCCAGGTTGTAAACATCCACTACCGTCCACATTTTTCGTTGGACTTCATTGTCCAGCTGTAAAGGAGACCAGCCGGAATATCCGGAAAAGATCTTTACATCATGGATTTTCAGTTCTCCGTTCAGGATGGCACTGATGATGTTTTCAATATCTTCGGTCAGGTAAAATTCATCCGTTATTTCGGTGTATACTTCAGTAACCTTTTTTTTACCTTTTATAATAAAGAACACTTTGTCGTTTTCCACCGGCCCGCCGTCATATACTTCAATTTTGAAATCAAAAAAATCTTTGAACTTGCTACTCATTTGGTTATTTTTCTTATTCAATATTAAACCAAATGCACCTTGTTCGCTATGCTCAATGACCAATACTACCGATCTGGAAAAAATATCGCCGGAAATGTCAGGTGTGGAAATTAATATTTTACCTTTGTATGAGTAATTCATACTCAAATTTAATAAAAATTTTTATGGAAAACCTGCACGACAAAAGAAAAGTGTACGAGAAATCCCAACTCATTGAAAGTGAGATCAAACAAAATCCGATGGAACAATTCAGGGATTGGTATCTGGAAGCCAGCGAAAGTCCGGATATTTCTGAAGCCAATGCCATGGCGGTTTCCACGCCGGAAGATGATGGGTGCCCACGTACCAGGATGGTCTTGCTGAAAGCATATACCCATGAAGGATTTATCTTTTATACTAATTATGACAGCAGGAAGGGAAGATCCATTGAGAAGAGCCATAAAGCCTGTCTCCATTTCTTTTGGCCGAACCTGGAAAGGCAGATTATCATTAAAGCCGATCTGGAAAGGATTCCCGAAAATCTGAGTGACGGGTATTTCCATCTAAGGCCGAAAGGAAGCCAGCTTGGAGCAGTGGTTTCGCCTCAAAGCCAGGTTATTCCAAACCGGGAGTTTTTAGAGGAAAAACTGACCGAGCTGGAAAAGGAATATGAAAATAGTGAAGTTCCAAGACCGGAAAACTGGGGAGGCTATATTGCCAGACCTTATGAAATAGAATTTTGGCAGGGAAGACCTAACAGGCTTCATGACAGGATAATATATCAGCTGGAAGGCTTAGACTGGAAGATCTCCCGTTTGGCTCCTTAAAAGCTGCCAATGCTCGATCAAAATAAAAGGCTGTTTCGCAAGAAACAGCCTTCTGGTTTTTTAATCTGAACGATTATTTTTTCTTCACACCAGAAACTGCGTTAGAAAGGTCAGCTCCAGCTTTGAACTTAGCAACTTTTTTAGCAGCAATTTTGATTGGTTTTTTAGTTGCAGGGTTGATACCTTGTCTTGCAGCTCTCTCAGCAACTGAGAAAGTACCGAAACCTACTAAAGAAACTTTTCCATCTTTTTTCTTTAAAGTAGTAGTAACGTTAGAAATGAAAGACTCCAGAGCAGCTTTAGCTGCAACTTTAGTGATTCCTGCATCTTTTGCGATAGCGTCGATTAATTCAGACTTGTTCATAATTTTTAATATTAAAGTTAGTTCGTAATTATAGCAAATATAATACAATTTTCTAATTGTGCAATTTTTTTATTAAAACTTGTGCAATTTTTTTGCTTTTTCAAGAAAACGGTTAAAATATGATAATTTGAATTTTCACGAAAAATCTAGGTTACACGTTACTAAAATCATGCCAAATGCTTATCTGTATTGGCTTTAGCAAAAGAAGGATATTATTTTTTAATTTTATTAAATTCTGAATTTCATATGAAGTATTAACAGTTTTCACGATATGGTTGTAGAATTTATAAGTAAAATTCAAAAAAATTACATTTAACAAAATTAAACTCCTGAGTATCTGTTGGTTTAAAATCATTTTAAAAGCCTGTTTTGTAAATTTTTATTAATAAATTTGCAGTATGTTAATAGAAGTTTTTAAGTCTAAAATTCATAGGGTAAGGGTTACGGCTTCAGACCTAAACTATATTGGGAGTATCACGATAGACGAAGACCTTATTGACGCCGCCGGTCTGGTGGTTGGAGAAAGGGTTTATATCGTAAATGTTAATAACGGGGAACGTTTTGACACCTATGTTATTAAAGGTAAAAGAAAATCGGGAGAAGTTTGTCTGAACGGGCCTGCCGCCAGGAAAGTACAGAAAGATGACATCATCATCATCATCGCTTATGCTCAGATGACCCCTGAAGAAGCAAAGACTTTCCAGCCAAAAATCGTTTTTCCGGATGAAAAAACAAATCTTCTTACCTAGTTCATGGAGAATAAATCTACGAATCCTTTAAAATCAATACTTACAATAGTAATTTCGCTTGCTTTTGCAGGCTTTTTTTTATGGCTGGCCCTTAAGGGTTTGGATTTCAAAGTTATACAGAAGTCTCTGGCCAAGGCCAATTATTTCTGGGTTATTTTTGCAGCCTGCTTCGGGATTCTGGCCTACTGGTTCCGGGCCATACGGTGGAATCTGCTGCTGGAGCCAATGGGTCACAAAATCTCCAGTTCCAATGCGCTCTGGTCTATTTCTTTCGGATACCTGATGAATCTGACGATCCCCAGGAGTGGGGAAGTAGCAAGGGCTACCGCGCTGTATGGGGTGGAAAAAGTTCCTGTTGACCAATCTTTCGGCACCATTATCCTGGAAAGAGTGGTCGACCTGTTGTGTATGCTGGGCTTTTTGGGATTGACCTTTATTTTTAAATATGATGCGATCCTATCATTTTACAGAAACTCCCGGGTGGACATCAATCCCAATAAGATTTTAATTGCCTTTCTGGTATTGATCACCTGTACAGTGCTGTTTTTTGTACTTAAGAAAAGATTGGCTGGTATTCCTTTCCTTGGCAGGATCATAGGATTCATAGATGGTATTTTCCAGGGGCTGACCTCTGTATTTAAACTGAGGCAAAAAGGCAAATTTATTATGTATACGGTAGGAATCTGGGTTTCCTACTATTTTGCAGCATATCTGGTATGCTTCGCCCTTCCCGAAACTTCTGACCTTACTGTTTCCGATGGCTTTTTCATCATTGTGGTAGGTACGCTGGGAATGATCATTCCGGCGAGCGGAGGGATCGGAGCCTTTAACCTGGCGATGAAGTATGGCTTTATGGCCTTGTTTATTTCTATGGGAAAAAGTGCCGAGCTAGGGGGGGAAATGGGGCTTACCTATTCCTTTATTTCTTTGCCTTTACAGATTCTGATTATGCTCGTAATGGGATTGATCTCAATACCAATGCTGGCCAGGGCCAGAAATAAAGTTGTTGCGCAGCAGGAATTTGAAGGCTGATCTGACCGGTTTTTAAAATATTAAATCCGGCCAGGCCGGATTTAAGAAGTATCATTTTCCAGAGACAAATGGCTATAAGAGCTGCCAAACGGACAATGATGTATTCCTATTCTTATGCCTGTTGTCTGCTTACCTCGGGATCTGGCATCAGGTAAGTGTCTTTAAGCTGTTCTTTCCAGATGACGAGATCTTCAGCAGTGGCTTTATCAGCCTTGTCAAAGAAGAAATGTTGCCTGATCTCAAATCCGCAATAGCTGAAAATACCCTTGTCAGAAGTAAGGGAAAGCGCTTTATCCATGCCGATACGCTCATATTCTTCATGAGATTTTCCATGAGTATTGATAATGACGACTTGTTTTCCCTTTAGCAGGCCTTTCTGTATGCCCTGATCATAGCGGTAAGCGAAACCATAGCTGAATACACGGTCGATATAGCCTTTCATGATAGCAGGCATTCCCGTCCACCAGATCGGATAGATAAAAGTGATATGTTCCGCCCATGAAATGAGGTCCTGTTCGGTTTTAACGTCCTCTGAAACCTTCCCCATCCTCTGGCCCCGGATGTCTTCAAGAGATAAAACAGGATTAAAATTCAATGCGTTTAAGTCCCTGACTACTGTATCATGACCTTCGGCCTGGAGACTTTCCGTAACAGTTTCCAGTAAACAATGGTTCAGGCTGTTTTCATTGGGATGTGCATAGATAATTAAATGTTTCATTGTTCTGCTTTTTTTAGTTTATGTGACAAAAGTAGAACAGCTTTTTCCGTAAAAATTGTAAGAAAACGAATGGTTATTCAGATGCGGGGTTACAGATATCCTGCTGGAATTTCAGATATCGGGAAGGGGAAATGTTCATAAAATAATTGAAATCATGGATAAGCTGGCTCTGATCATAATAATTACACGCATGAATGATGCTGAACCACTCCACCTTGCCGTGCTTCCCGATTTCCCTTTCAATCATTCTGACTGCCTTTAAAAAGCGGTTATAGCGGTTTATCTCTTTTGCGGAATATCCGAATTGCTCTTTATGTTTAAGCTGGATATTTCTCTCACTTTGGCCGGTCTTTTCAGCGATAGTTTTAATCGGGTTGAGGTTTTTCCCATCAAAAGTGCTTAAAAGCCGGGAAGTGTTTTCCTGGTTTTGAAGATAAGGCTTACAAAATTCAAGAATGTGGTCTACCTGTTCTGTCGGCTTGTTTAGTTTGGTAAGCTGATACCATAAATCCGTGAAGCAATTCTCCGTTACAAGCTCATCAGGATGTATTGCTGTAGCCCTGGGAGTAGTGATCTTCCCAAAGAAACGGAAGAAGGCATCACCCTGAAAATTGGCCACCAGAATAGAAGTTCCTGGAGGTAAGGTATATTCAAAGGCATGCCTGATCGGACCAAAAATAATACATTTATCAACAGTCACGGTGGTTTTCTCTCTTGTTGTCATAGAAGCGGCTGCTCCAAAACAAAACAGTAAAATAGTCTGGTAGGAAGGCAATAATGTTTTGGTGACAGGATATCCGGAATAATTTCCGGCAAAATAAAAATGTGAGAATATGCTTTCAAATTCCTTCGGAACTGAAATTCTGTGCTGTTGATATTCAGGTTCTTGTACAGACAAGTCAGGATTTTTAACAGTTAAAGATACTTATTTTCATGTAAAGATCCTAAAAACCAGATCATCCAATGGCAGGTTTTAATTGCTTCCGTTTCCTCCGGCCCTGCTGGATTCTTCAAACTTTATTTGCTTTGTAGCTCCCTGTATATTATTGTTCCCGAATTTATAGGTTACGGACAGATATACGTTTCTGGTAATCCCTTTACCACCATATTGCACATCATAATCCGGGTAATATTCCACTCCTTTCCAGCGGTTGGTATTCAGGATATCATTAAGGTACAGATTGATCAGCAGCTTTTTCTGCATCAGGTTCAGCTTAAAACCCGTATAGACAGAAGCGTTCGAATAATAGTAAGTATTTCCGTCCCTGTTGGGAAGATCTGCCCAGATACCAAGCATTAAGGTAACGGTTTTGTCCTTATTGAGAAAGAAATTGTTATCAATATTCAGATTGGCACCATATCCTGCCGGTGCAGCCACCGCTTCAGGGAGATAAGACTTGGATTTGGCGTAAAATCCATTCACGAAGATATTGGATTCCAGCCATTTCAGCTTGTTATAATTATAGCTGATATTGATTCCTGCCTGATTTTCATTATAAAAGTTTTTTACAATACTGTATTTGGTATTACCTTCCAGAACCTGTATCCTGTCCCAGTTATCTTTATTGTAATTGTAATATAAAGTAATGTTCAGGTTATTTTTAAGCACATATCCGAACTCAAAGTTATCTGAAAAAGCAGGGAGCAGATAAGGATTTCCTGTGCTGTACTCAAATTCAGAAGTATAGTATCTGAAAGGGTTAAGATTTCCGAAATAAGGCCTGGTGATCCTTCGTGAGTAGTTAAGGGAAAAAGCGTTGTTTTCATTAGGCTTATAGCTTATATAAGCGGTAGGGAAGAATTTCCCGTAATTGATTTTTGCCGATGAATTGTCATTCAGCGAGATCCCTTCCAGTGTGGTGTACTCATAACGGAGACCTGCTTTGGCATCCCACTGCTCATTGATCTTATAATTTGCCGAGGCATAGGCCGCATAATTTTCCTCATTATACAGGAAAGTGTTGGTTCTGTCTGTGTTGATGATAAATTGCCCGTTTTCGATGTTGAAAAAATTAAATTCAGAATCATTTTTGATCCTGGTATATTTCAATCCGGCTTCCGTCTTTATTTTGGTAAAGTTCTTTTCAAGGTCCGCCTGCCCTGAATAAATTCTGTATTTGCTGACCGGATTGGTGAACGTGGAAATGGTATTGTCAGTAACCGTATTATAAAAATTTCTGGCATTCGAGTTATTGATCATTAAATTGGCAGAAAGGCTCAGCTTGCTTCCCGCACTGTCAAGCTTCACATCATAAAAGGCGGTGGTATTATGAACGTTCCTCCGGTTTTTGTTCCTGTTGTCTGAATAAACCTCAAGAAGTCCTTCCTCATTAAAAATGGTGGAGCGGTTGTAGGCTTGCTCGAGAGGATTGCTGAATGAATAATTATAGCTGATCCCTACAAGATTTTTATCATTGATCTTATACTCAGCCTTTAAGTTGCCGCCTTTGTATTTGTAGTTGTTGTAATTCCGGGTATCCGTATTCCAGTAATTGGAAGCTCCGGACAGGTAATTGTAAGAAGTGTTTTCCCAATAATTGTCACCTGCGGACAAATTGGCTGTAAGGGAAATTTTATTTCCCTGATAGTTAAAGCTGGCTCCACTTCGTGTGGAAACGGTAGGCCTGTTATAGTAATAGCTTCCGGAGGTTTGCAAAGATCCGTTCCATCCTAAGCTGGTATTTTTTTTGAGGATAATGTTAATCAGCCCGCTTTTTCCTTCCGCTTCATATTTTGCCGGCGGAGTGGTGATCACTTCAATTTTTGCGATATCATCAGAACGTAAAGTTTTCAGGTAATTAATGAGCTCCTGGCCGGATAAGTTAAGAAGCCTGTCATTTACCATAACGGCAATATCACTTTTCCCCGCAATAGAGATTGCATCATCCGTTGCACGTACCATCGGGGTTTTTGCCAGAGCCTCCACAACATCTATCCCCTGTGAGGCCACTGAGTTTTCTACATTGAAAACCAATCGGTCTACCTTTCTTTCAAAAAGCTTTTTCCGGGCAGTTATCGTAACGCCTTCTATTTTTTGTTCCGATGCGGCGGGAAGCTCTTTTATCTGGAAATCTTTTTTCGTATTTCCGGATATAGATACAGACTCACTGTTTGTCTTTATTCCGTCTTTGATGATTTCCAGTGTATAATTCCCGTTTTCTTTAACAGGTATTTTAAACACCCCGTTTTCATCTGTGATGGCAGAAAACTTATATTGATCTTTCGTGACAAGGATTTCGGCTTCTGCAGTAGGTTTATTTTCTTTATCCGTAATGATCCCTTCAATGCTCTGGGCAAAAATACATGAGGAGGAGACAAGACCTAAAAGAACAAGTATCTTTGGATTCATATTAATATTTTACCTTATGACATCTGGTGTTGGTAAAATATTACATGAACATGTGAAATAATCCGATTGATTTTTTATTATGATGTATTATTTTAACGGGTATGCAGTTTAATGACGGAACCTTTGTAAAATTTGGTCGAATCATAAAGCTCTGCAAAATGCTTCTGAATTTCAGGGCTCTCGGTTCCCTGAGCAGGATTCAGCTGAAATTGATTTTCTGCAAGGGAATACAGGGCCTGATGATCCTTTTGTAAAAGATCTGAAAGGATATTGTTCTCTTCTTTTTTCCCCATTCCGGTATAAAATATTCCATAGATCAGAAAATTATTGAAGTTTTCGGAATCAGAAATGTAGCTTAGTGTTTTTCCGGAACTTTTTTCATAATCGGCAAGAATCTGCTGGAAGTCTTGAATGGTCTCTTTTGAAAGAAGCTCATAAAATAGATCTATCCCATTGATGAAGAGCTGGGTTTTCACTTCCTCATGATCAGGGCTGTACTGATCATTAAACCATGAAAAAAGCTGTAAAAGCTCTTCACCTGTAAGACTTTCAATACCTTCTTTTATTTTGTCTTTCACCGTTTCCAGGCTTGTTTTATTTATATCAAGGAAGGTAAGTATATGGTCTTCCTCACGGCAGAGTTTATTGTACAAATTGATCTTTGCGACAACAGGATTGGTTTTGATGAAATAAAGTCCTTCTGCCATAATATTAGCCTGTTTTTTCAATATTTTCTGAACTAAGGTAGCGAAAATTTCACATACAGGGAAGAGATAATATTATGTTTATCAATGCTTCTGTATGAAAGAAAAAATCCTTTAAAATTAAAGGATTTAAATATATATGGGTACCGGTTACTCACGTAAGCCATCCTATCCGAATGCCCTTTTCAGCAGGCTTTCCACTTTAGGTTCACTTCCCCTGAAATCCTTATACAGTTCCATCGGATCTTTGGTGCCTCCGGAAGAAAGAAGAACCTTATATTTTGCGGCAACTTCAGGATTGAAGATCCCATTTTCCTTGAAATACTGGAATGCATCCGCGTCCAGTACCTCGGCCCACTTGTAGGAATAATATCCTGCAGAATATCCACCCTGAAAAATATGAGAGAAACTTGGGCTTATTGCTGTTTCAGGATTCAGGGGGTACAGTTGTGTAGCTTTTGTGTAAAGGTCTTCGAATTCTTTTATACTTTTATTTTCCAGTTCCTCTGCTCTGGTATGGTAATTCATGTCCAGAAGCCCGAATCCCAGTTGTCTCAGGGTCTGGTAACCTTCCATGAAGTTTTTAGACTGCTCTATTTTGGCGATCTTTTCATCAGGAAGTATTTCACCGGTGTCATAATGTTTTGCAAAAGTTTTCAGGAACTCCGGTTCATAGCAGAAATTTTCCAGGAATTGGGATGGTAGTTCCACGAAATCCCATTTTACAGAAGTTCCGGAAAGTGTGGGGTATTGTGTATTGGCAAGCATTCCGTGCAGCGCATGACCAAACTCATGGAATAAAGTTGTCACTTCCTGGAAGGTCAGCAGGCTTGGAGTGTCTTTCGTAGGTTTAGTAAAATTACATACGATCGAAATATGGGGGCGGGAGTTTTCACCGTCCTTTTTATACTGATTTTTATAGCTTGTCATCCAGGCTCCGGCTCTTTTGCCTTTTCTCGGGAAGTAGTCCACATACAGCAAAGCTTTGTATTCTCCGTTTTCCTTTACCTCATAGGTTTTTACATCCGGATGATATTTCGGGATATCATTTCTTTCCTCAAAAGTCAGTCCGAAAAGTTCATTGGCAAGCCCAAAAACGGCAGCCTGAACCTGGTTTAATGGAAAATATGGCCTTAACTCTTCATCATTCAGATCAAACTTTTGTTTGCGGAGTTTTTCTGCATAATAGGCATGGTCATAGCTCTGCATATCCTCAATCCCGTCAGCCTTTGCCAAAGATCTTAATTCTTCGATTTCCTGATCGGCATAAGGCCTGGCTTTTGTGAGGAGCTCATTTAAAAATTCAATTACCTTAGCCGGAGACTTGGCCATTCTTTCTTCAAGAACAAAATCCGCATAGTTTTTATACCCTAGAAGCTCCGCTTTTTGTTGTTTCAGGCGGATGATCTCTTTAATAAGATCCTGGTTGTCAAACTCTCCGCCATCAAAGGATTTTTTGCCATTGGCCAGGGCCAGCTCTTTTCTCAGCTCACGGTTCCTGGCATAGGTCATAAAAGGGATATAGCTGGGATATTGCAGGGTAATTACCCAGCCGTCGAGATTTCTATCCCGGGCTTCTTCCGCATATTGTTCGATGATGGCATCAGGGATTCTGGCGAGATCTTCCTTATCCGTTATATGCTTGAAATAAGCATTGGTGGAAGCCAGAACATTCTGCCCGAACTGAAGAGACTTTAAGGACAGATCCATATTGATCTTTTTCAGCTTTTCCTTATTTTCTTCATCCAGTAATGCGCCGCTTCTTACAAATCCCTTGTAGGTTTCATTTAAAAGCATTTGCTGCTCTTCATTGAGGCAGTATTTTTCTTTCTCATCATATACTTTCTTTATTTTTCCGAATAAAGCTTCATTCTGGGAAATCTTTGAAGAATATTCCGTTAAGATGGGAGAGACTTCCTGGGCGATCTGTTGCAGCTCGTCACTCGTTTCCGCAGAATTCAGATTGAAAAATATATTGGATACCACATCAAGCTGCTCACCGGAATAGGCTAGGGCTTCTATTGTATTTTTAAAGGTGGGCTCCTCAGGATTGCTGACAATAGCATTGATCTCCTCTTCTGATTTCTGGATCAGTTCTTTGAAGGCGGGAAGAAACTCATCGTTTTTGATATTTTGGAAAGGGGCAGAATGATATGGGGTGTTAAATTTTTCTGTTAAAATACTCATTTTTAAAAATTTAATTGACGTAAGTTTAATGATTTGTAATAATTCGACAGCTGAAAACACCAAAAATGATGCCTGAATATGAACTTATAATAAATTTTTTATCTTTAATAATCTTGTCATATGCAAAGTCAGGATGCAGTGGGAATGATTAATTTTGACAGGTACAAGCCTTTATTACTATTAACCCTAATATATGAACTATGAAAACAATTTTAAAAATTCTCGGTGTGATCATCCTGCTGATCGTTGTATATGCTGTGATCGCCATGCTAGCCTTCAGCAAAGATTACCATTATGAAAAATCAATTGTCATCAATGCGCCTCAGGAAAAAGTATGGCAGCATGTAGGGTCCACAAGAGCTTTCAATGTCTGGAATCCCTTTGCCAAGGCAGATAAAAATATCCAGATCACCTATTTGGGGACAAGCGGTGAAGTAGGAGATTCTTATCATTGGAAAGGAAATGATCAGGTAGGACAAGGTGAGCAGACCATTACCGCCATTGTGCCTAATGAAAGATTAACCGGAAAGCTCCATTTTATAAAGCCTTATGAAAGCGAAGCTACCCTGGGTTTCATGTTGACACCGGAAGGCAATGGGACAAAAGTGACATGGAGTATGGATAGTGAGCTGAACACCATGATGAAAGTAATGAAGCCTATGATGGATAGCCAGATGGGGAAAATGTTTGGCCAGGGCCTGGAAGACCTTAAAAAAATAGCGGAACAATAATAAATGAGCCTTGTATTGATCTTACAAGGCTTTTGTTTTTCTGATCTTCTTCAATCGTGCGGTATTAGAGGTTCTTTAGAGTGCCATTTCGTTATTTTTCAGATACAGGTGCATTTTAAACGGAGCATTTAATTTTCCATGGTGCTGCTGTATATAATTTTAAAATGTTATCTTTATATTAAAGTTTAGATTTATGGAGAAGATATTGTACGTGAAAAATGACATAAGAAATTATGTGAAAAACGTGATTGCAGAAAAGATCGAAAGGCTGAAAAACTTTATTGAATTTACGCTGGAAGCAAGTCGCGATATAAAAAAAACTCCTAAATATGATAGTATGCGTGAAGAAATGCAGGAAGAGATATATCAGATGCAGAAGCAGCTGGGAGCCTTGAATGATCTTAGGAGAAATATGGCCAAAGTTCTGAATACAACTACGGAAAAAGTACAGCTGGGCTCTTTGGTGATTACCAATAAGGCACGTTTTTACATTTCGGTCTCTTTGGGGGAATTCTTTTTTGATGGTAACCGTTTTTATGCTATTTCACCTGAAAGCCCGATGGCTAAAAAAATGATGGGAATGAAGCCGGGAGATTCATTCACTTTAAATAATATTCATCAGAAAATTGTTGAAGTCTTATAAGGCAGGAGGGGAATTGATTTTCGGGATGGTCTGTCAGCCTTATAGATAAAATCTTATCATAAAAAGGTAATATTTGGCAGCACATATTGTATTTTTGCTTTCATGAATAAAGCAGAAGTTTTAAAAGAGATCATAGAACAAAGACGGAGCATCTTCCCGAAAGATTATACAGAAACAGAAATACCTCAGGAAATTATTGACGAGATCCTGAATTCAGCCACACTGGCACCGAATCACAAACGTACAAAGCCCTGGCGTTTTAAGATTTTCAAGGGTGAAGAAAAGGCCGGATTAGCAGCAGAGATGCAGGCCATTTACAAAGCCACACAACCTGAACAGCTTTTCCTCGAAAAAAAATATAATGATATCGGCTTTAAAATCAATAAAGCGGATACCGTAGTTTCCATTGTTGTCAATTTCAGCGGAATGGTTCCTGAATGGGAAGAAATAGCAGCAGTTTCCATGGCTGTACAAAACATGTACCTTACCTGTACTGCCCACGGAGTCGGTTGCTACTGGAGTTCTCCCAAGATCGTAGACCATCTTAAGGATTCTCTGACGATCGAAGATAACCAGAAATGCCTGGGGCTGTTCTACATGGGCAGTCTGCCTGAGGCAGGGATCATGCTGTAAAAAAATATTGAAATATTAAAAACAGTATATCATCATATCTGAAAAAATAGTATCTTTGCACTCTTAAAATATTTAACTGGGACGAGTTCCCCTAAAATTCAAACATTATGTCAGTAAAAATCAGATTACAAAGACACGGTAAAAAAGGTAAACCTTTCTTCCACATTGTGGTTGCAGATTCCAGAGCAAGAAGAGATGGTAGATTCATCGAAAAACTGGGAACCTACAACCCAATTACTAACCCGGCAACTATCGAATTAAACGTTGATTCTGCTGTAAAGTGGTTAAACAACGGTGCTCAGCCAACTGATACTGCCAGAGCTATCCTTTCTTACAAAGGTGCTCTTTACAAAAAACACTTACAGGGCGGTGTTGCCAAAGGTGCATTCGATGAAGCTGAAGCTGAAAAGAGATTCAATGCATGGTTAGAAGCCAAAGAAGCTAAAGTACAAGGTAAAGTTGAAGGTTTGGAAAAATCTAAAGCTGATGCCAAAAAAGCTGCATTAGAGGCTGAAGCTAAAGTAAACGAAGCGAGAATTGCTGCTGCTGCACAGGCTGAAGCTGAGGCTAAAGCTGCTGAAGAAGCTGCAAACGCTCCTGCTGAAGAAACTGCTGAAGCGGCAACAGAAGGCGAAGCTCCTGCTGCTGAAACAGAAGAAAACACTGAAGCTTAAGAAAACACCTGTATGCGTAAGGAAGATTGCTACTTTTTAGGTAAAATCACACGCAGACATGGCCTTTCGGGAAATGTAATCCTGAAACTGGATACAGATCAACCCGAGCTTTACAATAAACTGGAATCAATATTCGTTGAAATCAACGGATTATTGGTTCCTTTTTTTATTGAAAAAACATCCTGGAGCAAAGCGGACGCTCTGAATATTTCCTTTAAAAATTCTTCCGAAGCCCTGGTGGATCAGGTAGTGGGCAAAAACGTATATCTGCCGCTGGCCACATTGCCAAAGCTGTCAGGAAAACAGTTTTATTACCATGAAGTGATCGGCTTCAACATTCTTGATGAGGATAATGACAACTGTGGTATCATTCAGTCCGTGAATGACCAGACCGCCCAGCATTATTTCATTCTGGATTTAAGCGGGAAAGAAATTGTGATCCCCATTATCAAAGACTGGATTCTTGAAGTGAACAGGGAAGAAAGACACCTTAAAATGCAACTACCCGAAGGCCTGATGGAAGTATTTCTGGTTCCTTCTAAGAAAGACGAATAGCCTTCCTTTAGTTAGATATCCTTTAGTTCTCAATAACTACTCATTCTTCAACACGGCAGGTAAAAGATATTCCTCTACCATAGTATCAGCCTGTGGATGCGCATAAGGCTTGTTATACGCTTTGGCCGTGATCACAATCACAACAGGGATATCCCTGAAGATAATGATCTTATTTCCACCGTTGCCGCTGGCTTGATAGGCTTCATAAACCCTGTTTCCTGCTTTATATACTTTCCTCCAGAATAAATAGCCATACCCTTCAAAATCCGGAAGATCATTGAAATAATTGGTAAAGGACTTTTTTATCCAGTTTTTATCCAAAACGGTTTTTGAGTTCCAGGTTCCATTATTTTTATAAAGCTGTCCGAATTTAGCCAGGTCCAGGGCCCGCATCCTTAGCCCGCCTGCTAAAGAAGGTTTCCGGAGGGGAGTGTACTGCCATTGATAACGGGTGATACCAAGGGGACTGAAAAGCTTTTCATCAGCATAAGACTCCAGACCCTGTGGAAGGGATTTATCTAAAATATCCCCGATCAGAACAACTCCGGCTGTGAAATAGCTCCATTTTTGCCCGGCCGTATTTCCTGTCATTGGCAAATTTAAAGTAAACCTTATCCAATCCTCTGTAGGATACATGTTTTCTTCATTTCCGGGGGACTGATCATTATCATCGTTGCCATCGAAGCCGGAACTCATGGTCAGTAAGCTTTTTATCGTAACGCTGTCTTTTTGCAGCGAATAATTTTTGAATGTTTTTAAATCATAAAACTCTTTAAGATGCTGATCTTCATTTTTCAGGTGTCCCTCTTCAATGGCGATACCTGCGAGAGCGGAAGCGAATGACTTCCCGACCGAACGGGTATCCTGCAGGGAGTCTCTTCCGGAGTCGTCAAAATATTCTTCCAGAAGAAGGCTGTTATTTTTAATGACAACAATACTTGTGATATCTCTGAACCTGTTCTCTGCAATCTTTTTGTTCAGTAACCTGATCCTTTCCCGGTTGAATTTTTCACCCGAAACCTTCCAGCCACTGCCCGGCCTGATCCTCTGAACAGCAATCTGTTGCTCAGATATATCTTTTTTAGGAACAATTAACCGGATTTCTCCCTCAGCAATAACGTTTCCGACTTTTAAAACGGATGTTTTCAAATAGGGTTTGATCTCAACTTTTAAAATATGGTTTCCGGCTTCCAGGGCATCAATCCCGCCATGAGCAAGATAGAAACGCATCCATAAGTATTTCCCCCAGGAGTCTTCATTTTTAACGCTGATAAAAGGTATCCGGAATGTGGTTTTAAGCTTTTTATTCTCTGCTGTTCCTGCTCCCGGATTTAAATTTTCTGTGTAGATCAGCTTTCCATCAACGTAAAAGTTAAACTGATAATTACCTTTAGCAAGCAATTCATCAACGCTTAAGGAAGGATCGAGGCGGTATAAGTAATTGACCAAAGAATTATCCAGAAAAACCCTGATATCAAAATCTTGGTCTTCCTGAAATACCATCCGGATATGAAAATCAGAATCCGTTAAATCTTTAATATCTTTAACTGCATCCAGAAAAGCAATTTTATTTAAGTGGCTTTTCTGTATTGGAAGATTGATTCTTTCAGGCTCAATGATATTTTTAGTCTGGCCCTGATGAAAACCTGAAACAAGAAGTATGATAAATAATAGAACAGATTTCATTTTCAGAATTTTGAATAAAAATAGTAAACCGGCTGCAAAGGAAATAGAATGGAATTAACATCTATCTTTTCATCAGGTTCCTGTATTTTAATGGTGTGATCCCTATATTTTCCTTGAAACAGCGGATAAAATGGCTTTGATCTGAGAATCCACATTCCAGAGCCACTTCTGTCAATGACTTATAATCATTTAAAATCTCCAATGATTTTTCGACTTTCAGCTTTCTTATGTATTCTCCCAGATTGCAGTGGAAATATTTTTTAAAGTCTCGGCTTAAATGCATCGGATGAATCTGCAATGTGGCCGAAAGTGCTGTTAAGGATAGCTTTTCTGTTCTTTGTTCACGGAGAATCTCGTCGATCTGCTTCACCCAGGCCGGCTTCTTTTCTGTCTGGGTTTCGTGACCCGATAACTGACCGAAGATATTCAATAGAAGCTGTGTGATAATTAGCTCAGAAGCGGTGTCCTGGTTTTTAGTTTCTCTGTAAAGCTGATACATCAGTAATTTTACAACAGGGCTTTTGAGGTTAAAGCTTCCTTCGATCTTATCTTTTGAGATCTGAAATTCTTCAAACCAGCCTGAAGGGATTTCAACGTGAAAGCCTCTGGTAAAAACAGCGGGCCTTATATTATAATGCGCATCTTCCCAGTGATGATAAAGCAGGCTTCCGGCCGGGCAATCAAAGGATTCCTTTTTATTTATTTCCCTCATATTTCCTTCCAGCAGAAAGGTAAAATAGGCATTTTCATGATAATGCCAGTCTACAAAAGGATGGGTATATTCAGTGTCCGTTATGGTTAGTTTGCCGAAGTTAAAGCTTTGGTTAGTTTGCCCAAAAAACTCGCCGTTACGAAGTGTGTTCATGATAAATATTGTGCTTTAAACCGTCGATCTGTTCGTACATTCTGTTAAAGAAAACCTTTCTGTCCCGGTTTCCTGACTCATTCAATGATTTTGAATTTTTGATCTGATGCTCGAAATAGCTCAGTGAATCCCGGCACGTAGGTTCATCATTCGTCATCATGTATCCGAACATGCTGAAGGGAATAAAAAACGAACACTGATGTTCATTCCTGAATAAAATACTGTTGTTTAGGATGACCAGGTCGTTCACATAGATCTGGTAATTGGATTTTTCAAGAGTCTTAAGTTCCAGGCTTTTTAAAAGATTCTTCAGATCTTCCAGGATCAAACAGGCATCGGCTTGCTTCAGAAGTCTCATTTCAGAATAAAATGAAACCTGCCTTAATGCACTCATCAACGTAGTATCATTCCAGATCTCAGTCACATTCTGCTTCTCATACAGATCTTTAAGCATCTCATTTTTTGAAGTATGATACGGAAGCCGAAATTCATGGAACGGACTTAAGAACTTATCCTGATTCAGCAGATTCATCCAGACATAAAACTTAAAACGGGACAGAATGGAATCTGAGATCGTATAAAAAAAAGGAATATCTTTTGCGGAATAGAACACCCTGGAATCTGTAATGTCCTGAAATACATCCAGGATCCGGAGCGAACTTTCAAAATAATCAAGCAGGTCTTCCTGGGTTTTCACTGGTTGGGTCCTTTTAACGACCAGCTGGTTTCCGGTTCCAAGGAACTGATCCAGGGAGATCTGATAATATTTTGCCAGCTCCAGGGCTTCTTCAAAGCTGAACTTGGCTTTAAGCGACGTGCGCCTGTGGGCCGCATCATAGCTTATATTGAGAATGTTAGCAATTTCATCGTTCAGGGATCTGCCGCCTGCCTTTTTACGGATTTCCCTGAGTAAGGCTTCCTGATGCATATTTTGCGATTTTCACAAATTTAATATTTTTTTTAATTCCTTTTCGCATTGAAACTGAGGTTTTCTGCAGATAATTTTGAGTTGTAATTTTTTAAAACGACAAGTTATGAAAACACAATTTTTGCTGGTAGCAAGTTTCCTTACAGGATGTATCGCATATGCTCAGGGCAATCCGGATGCCGGGCAGGATAAGATTAAAATGATTGCATTCTCACCTTCTAAAGAAACTAAAAATGTTAACGGGCTGCTCATTAAATATTTTGATGAAATAGACCATGAGATAAATCCTAAACAGGTTAACGGACTGGGACTGGGATTGAATGCTCTTGGAGTTTTCTTTCCGGTACTGATGCTGGTAAACATCGGAACTATCGATAACTGGGCGATTAATGATATTGATACGGAATCTTTACCCCCGGAAATGAATAAAATTAACGGAATGCAGCTTTCTCTGGTAAATATGGAACCTACGGTCACCAACGGCCTTGAAGTAAGCTTATCAAGCAATTTAAGCGCTCCGTTAGTGATCAATGGAGTTGCTATTTCCCCGCTGTACAACTTTCATCATACTTCCAGTGGAGTAGCCATTTCAACATTTGCGAACGTTAGTGCCAGATGCAGAGGTGTTCAGATTGCCCTTGTTAATAGCTGTAAGGATTCAAAAGGAATACAGCTTGGGTTCTGGAATGTAAATGAAAAAAGAAAGCTGCCTTTGATTAACTGGAATTTTAAGGCTAAAAAGAAACCTGTATTATAATTATCCGGTCATGTTTCTTAATTTGTTTTAACTGTATTAATTCAAAAATGATTTGCCGGATACATTTTACTAAGTAAATTAATTCTTTTTTAAAAGCAGCGTGATCATCAAATTGCGCTGTTTTTTTGTAACTTTGCAGACATTAATTTTTATATTGAAAATTTAAAATCAACAAATGAAAAAGCAGACGATCAAAGAAATCCTACAGGATTACAAAAAAGTGTTACATCATGACATTACGGTTTACGGTTGGGTAAAAGCATTCCGTTCTAATCGCTTTATTGCATTAAATGATGGATCTACGATTAATAATTTGCAGATAGTTGTTGATTTCGAGAATTTTGACGAGAATATTATCAATAAGATCAGTACAGCCTCTTCCCTTAAAGTGGTGGGTGAAGTGGTGGAAAGCCAGGGTGCAGGGCAGAGTGTGGAAATTCTGGCCAAAAAGATTACAATATTAGGAGATAACTTTACAGATGAGTTGCAAAGCACTATCCTTCAGCCTAAAAAGCACAGTCTGGAGAAACTTCGGGAACAGGCCCATTTAAGGTTCAGAACAAATCTGTTCGGAGCTATTTTCAGGGTACGTCATGCGATCAGTTTTGCAGTCCATTCATTCTTTAACCAGAACCAGTTCTTTTATATCAATACCCCCATTATTACGGGAGCTGATGCTGAAGGGGCCGGAGAAATGTTCGGAGTGACCAATTTTGATCTGGACAATATTCCAAGAAATGAGGAAGGGGAAATTGATTTTACCCAGGATTTCTTTGGAAAAAAAACAAATCTGACGGTTTCCGGCCAGCTTGAAGGGGAAACGGCAGCCATGGGATTGGGGCGTATTTATACTTTCGGCCCTACTTTCCGTGCGGAAAATTCAAATACGACCAGACACCTTGCCGAATTCTGGATGATCGAGCCGGAAGTAGCCTTCAATAACCTTGAAGATAATATTGATCTGGCGGAAGATTTTATGAAATATGTAATTCAGTATGTTCTGGATCATTGTAAGGATGACCTTGAATTTTTGGACAAACGTTTTGCCGAAGAGCAAAAAACAAAACCTGAAAAGGAAAGAGCCAAAGAAGGACTCATCGAAAAGCTTCAGAACGTTGTTGCCAAACGTTTCAAACGTGTAAGCTATACCGAAGCCATTGAGATACTGCTCAACTCGAAGGAAAATAAAAAGGGAAAATTTGTATACCCGATTGAAAAATGGGGTGCGGATCTACAATCTGAGCATGAAAGGTTCCTGGTAGAAAAGCATTTTGAAAGCCCGGTGGTCTTATTTGATTATCCGAAGGAGATCAAGGCATTCTATATGAAGCTGAATGATGACAATAAGACCGTAGCTGCCATGGATGTTCTCTTTCCGGGGATCGGAGAGATTATCGGAGGTTCCGAAAGAGAAGCGAGACTGGACGTGCTGAAGCAAAAAATGGCGGAAATGCATGTGGACGAAAAAGAGCTGTGGTGGTATCTCGATACCAGAAAATTCGGTTCAGTTCCGCATTCGGGATTCGGCTTAGGATTGGAAAGGCTTGTACTTTTTGTTACCGGGATGACGAATATCAGAGATGTGATTCCTTTCCCAAGGACACCAAAGAGCGCGGAATTCTAACAATAAAAAAAGCCTTAAAACTGAAGTTTAAGGCTTTTTATTTTTAATAGCTTATTATGTAAATAACATAATACAAAAATCATGCTAAATATGGTTTTCTTGAAAAAAAATATTATATTCGTATAAATGTATGTTAAAAAACAGATAGTATATGCTTAAACAACATTTACAACTCAAATTAGGGCAAAAGCTGGCTCCGCAACAAATTCAGCTGATGAAGCTTATCCAGCTTCATACCCTGGAATTTGAGGAGGAATTGGAGAGGGAGTTGGAGGAAAACCCTGCCTTGGAAATTGTAAAGGAGGATCCCAAAGAAGATGATTATTCTTCTCTGGAAGATGCTTATAAGGATGAGGGTACAGAAAGCATTGAGACTGATTTTGATGTTGACCAATATCTTTATGATGATGAGCCTACGTATAAAACAGCGTCAAGCAATTATTCGCCGGATGATGAAGAGTTTGACAATGAAAGCCTTTTAACGGAAGGACAGTCGTTATATGACTACCTGATGGAGCAGATCCATCTGGTGAATATCAGCGATGAAGATCTTAAAATAGCTGAATATATCATAGGAAACCTGGATACGGACGGATACCTGAGAAGGGAGATCAAGTCTATAGTTGATGATCTTGCTTTTTCACAGGGTATTTATACCACCAAAGAAAAAGTTGAGGATATTTTAGAGAACTATATTCAGAAGCTGGATCCACCCGGAGTGGGAGCCAGAGGCTTACAAGAGTGCCTGTTGCTGCAGATTGAGAAAAAAGTAAGCTCTGATAAGGCCGTTTCGTTGGCTGCCAATATTCTGAGACATCAGTTTGATGCTTTAACGAACAAGCATTATAATAAGATCATTCAGAAATATGATATTGAAGAGGACGATCTTAAGGACGCTCTGGATGAGATATCCAAACTATCGCCTAAGGTAGGAGGGAATTTCGATACCCAGACCATTACAATCAATCAGGAAATCATTCCGGACTTTGTTATCCAGGTAAAGGACGGCCAGGTAATTCCAATGCTGAACAGTAAAAACGCGCCTACTTTAAGGGTTTCAGAAGAATATAAAGATATTCTGTCCACATATTCCCACGATAAAAACTCCGCAGAACACAAGCAGGCTGCCTTATTCATTAAACAGAAGCTGGATGCTGCCAAATGGTATATTGATGCCATTAATCAGCGCCAGAATACTTTGTTGCAGACTATTACGGCAATTGTAAAATTCCAGAAAGATTATTTCATTACAGGAGATGAGAAATCCCTGAAGCCGATGATCCTTAAGGATATTGCGGATATTACGGGATTTGATATTTCTACCATTTCAAGAGTGGTGAAAAGTAAATATGCTGACACCCCTAACGGAATAGTTTACCTTAAGGACCTGTTCTCAGACAGTTTAACGAATGACGATGGTGAGGAAGTTTCTACAAAAGAGATTAAAACCCATCTCCAGGAGGTTATTAATAAGGAAAACAAAAGAAAGCCACTTACTGATGATGCCCTGGTAGCTATCTTAAAAGAACAGGGCTACAATATCGCCAGAAGAACCATAGCCAAATATCGTGAACAGCTCAATATTCCTGTTGCAAGATTAAGAAAAGAACTCTAATTCAGATAAAAAAGCATTTCGGATCCGAAATGCTTTTTTACTTTATGCTGTTTTTGAAAGATCTGTCAGGTAGACTCCTGAGAATCTATTTCCTTAAGATGCTTCAGGTTTTTATCCAGTTTTCTAATAATAATTCCGTAAACCAGTCTGTAATATAACCATACCAGCAATACACTGAGTATAGTACTCACGATAATTCCTGCGATCACGATAGCGAGATCAGAATTTGTAGGACGGATATTCTGGGTGTTTAAAGCGTAAAAAATGAATGCTGTAAAAACCGATGTGAAAGCAATTAGTAAAACAATACTGATTAAAATAAATGCATTGACAACCTTTTTGAATTTGATGATTCTGATAATAAGTCCTTTAAGGTTTTCCTCGATTTTTATTTTACGATAGTTTTTATAAAACTTAAATACAAAATAAGCGGTAACCAGTAAGCTTAAAATTTTTATGGCCAGATAAGTATTGTCAAAGCTGGATTCCACTTCAGGGGTTTTCTGGGCACCTAATCTTTCCAGGACTTTAATAAAACTATTGGACTCTTCACCCCGAAAGAAATAAAATAATCCCAGAACAGAAAAGAATAAAAGTTCTGCAACACTGATCCAGAAAATATACTTTACATAATTTCTGGATTTCCTGTTCAGCATCTGAAGGATTTCATTGCTGTCATATTTCTTCTGAACGGGCTGGTCCTGCCATGCTTTCTTCAGGTTGTCTAAATCAAATTCAGGCATATTTTTCCATCTGTTCTTTAAGGGTTTTCTTTAATCTGTTCATTTTCACACGCGCATTTACTTCAGTAATACCGAGGTTTTCTGCAATATCCTTGTATGGCAAATCATCCAGATACATCATTACTATTGCTCTTTCCACATTAGGAAGAGTTTTGATCACAGTATATAAAAGCGAGATCTGCTGCTGTTTTTCATCATCATCATCCACAAAATCTCTGTGGTTGATATCCAGTTCATTGGTGGGAAGGCTCTTGCTTTTTTTTCTGAAAAGGGTAATGGCTGTATTGAGGGCAACACGGTACATCCAGGTGGAAATTTTTGAATTTCCTTTAAAAGAATCATAACTTCTCCAGAGTTGCAGAACAATTTCCTGGAAAAGGTCTTCCTCATCTTCAAGAGAATTGGTATAAAGACGCGAAACCTTGATAATCAATCCCTGATTATCCTTTATAAGCTGCGCGAATTCTTTCTCTTTTAAAGTCAAAATGAATGTAAATAATGGCACGAAGATAATAATTTAGTTGATATAATGTAAGACGCGCCGTCAAATTATCTCCCTACAGCATCAATTATTATTATACATTTATAATCCGTATCTTTGCACCACGAGAAAATCGGCCTGTTGATTCCTGTTTGCAGGGGTAGGAAAGTCCGGGCACCATAGAGCAGCAAAGCGGATAACATCCGTCACCCGTGAGGGTAGGACCAGTGCAACAGAAAGGATGTACAGTTCGGCTGTAGTGAAATCAGGTAAACTCTTTGCGGTGCAATGATAAGTATATCGGTTCTTTTCAGTAATGAAAATAGGAGTTGCTCGCTCTGAAAGCCGAGGGGTAATCAGCTAAAGTTTTGCAGTAATGTAAAACGCAGATAAATAACAGGCGCTTCTTTCCAGGAGTACAGAACCCGGCTTATAGATTTTCTCGTGTTTTTAAAATTGAAGCAGGAAGCTGTAAGTTTGAAAAAAATCAAACTCACAGCTTTTTTTTAGAATCATTCATTTTCCAATTGCTTTTTTGCTTTCTGTAAATCCTGTCTGTCTTTTTCAGAAAGGCCGGGATACTCCAGACCCATTTTTTCCAGGGTATCAATGATGATCTGTATGGCAGCCACTCTGGCAAACCATTTATGATCGGCGGGAAGCACATACCAGGGGGCATAATCCCTGGAGGTTTCGTTGATGGCTGTTTCGTAGGCTTGCATATATTGGTCAAATACAGCCCTTTCAGGCAGATCGCCCATGGAGAATTTCCAATTTTTTTCCTGCTCGTTAATACGGTCCAGAAATCTTTTTTTCTGTTCATCTTTAGAGACGTGCAGGAATATTTTGACGATAGTTGTACCATTCTGGGAAAGGTGCTTTTCAAAATTTCTGATGCTTTCGTATCGGTTTTCCCAAAATTTATCATCAAAATCCTTTACGGAGTCCCAGGTTTTTTCATTCAGATTATATTCGGGATGTACTTTGCAAACCAATACGCTTTCATAATGGGAGCGGTTAAAGATCCCGATCATTCCTTTCTGAGGCAACGCCACATAATGTCTCCATAGAAAGTCATGGGAGTATTCTTTTGGGCTTGGGGTTTTAAAGCTGGTCACATTACACCCCTGCGGATTTACACCTCCGAAAACATGCTCAATCAAACTGTCTTTACCGGCGGCATCCATAGCCTGGAGTATTACTAGGAGTGACTGACTTCCGTCTGCATATAGCTTTTCCTGAAGCTCACGGAGCTTTTCTTTTTCCAGAATTAACAGCTGCTCCCCTTCTTTTTTAGTAAGTTCCCCCTTATATTCTGTAGGGGCTTTCTGAATTGAAAATTTGCCTTTTATTAGAAAATCGTCTGAAAAATTAAGGTCCATAGATGTCTGTTGTTTATATAAATGTAATAAAAAAACCGCCTCGATGTGGAGGCGGTTTTATTTTTTTGTTAAGTTTATTTTTTTGCAGCAACTTTAGCGGCCTTTTTTGCAGCCTTATCAGCTTTTTTCTGCTCTTCAGGAGTTAATGGTTTTGGATCCGGTGCGTTGGCATCCACATTACCTTTAATGTAGATTACGCTTCTGCTGTTTACAGGATCATTGGAGAACACTTCGATCATTTTGTTAAATCCTCCGTTGATTGCGGTGTTGTATCCAACTTTGATTTTAGCAGATTTTCCTGGCATAATAGGATCTGTGCTGAACTGAGGAGTTGTACATCCACAAGAAGCCTTTACGTTAGAAAGAACCAAAGGTTTGTCACCGGTGTTGGTTACAGTAAAATATCTTGTACCATCAGAATTTGGTTTGATAGTACCGTAGTCAAACGTAGTTTTGTCAAAAGTGATTGTTTGTGCAGATGCAATAGCAAACGTTCCGAATAATGCAATTCCTGCGATTAATTTTTTCATATTCTTGAATGTTAATATGTATGTTAGATAAATTTTGAAAAACAAAGTTAAAAATTATTTTAATTCATACTTAAAATTTTTTTTCTTTAGACTATTTTTGCAAATTGTAAGTCAAAGAAACAGAATTTATGCAGATTTCAGAAAAATATAGTCCACAGGAAGCAGAACAAAAATGGTATAATTACTGGCTGGAAAACAAGTATTTCCATTCAGAGCCCAATGATAAGCCACCCTATACGGTGGTAATTCCTCCCCCAAACGTTACAGGGATTTTGCATATGGGGCACATGCTGAATAATACCATTCAGGATGTTCTGGTACGCCGTGCTAGGATGCAGGGTTTTAATGCCTGTTGGGTTCCCGGAACAGATCACGCTTCAATTGCTACGGAAGCTAAGGTTGTGGCCAAACTGAAATCGGAAGGGGTCAGTAAATCAGATATCACCCGCGAAGAATTTTTAAAACATGCCTGGAACTGGACCCATCAGTATGGAGGTACCATCCTTGAACAATTGAAAAAACTGGGATGCTCCTGTGACTGGGACAGAACCCGTTTTACCATGGAAGACAAACTTTCCCGGCAGGTAATCAGAAGCTTCGTAGATCTCTATAACAAAGGACTTATCTACAGGGGCTACAGAATGGTAAACTGGGATCCTGAAGCAAAAACCAATATTTCTGATGAAGAAGTAATATTTAAAGAACAGAATGGGAAACTGTACTTCCTGAAATATAAAATAGAAGGTTCCGAGGAGTTTCTCTCGGTAGCTACTACACGTCCTGAAACCATTTTCGGAGATACAGCCGTTTGTATTAATCCTAATGATGAAAGATATGCTCACCTGAAAGGAAGAAATGTAATAGTCCCTATCGTTAACAGGGTGGTGCCGATTATCGAAGATGAATATGTGGATATGGAGTTCGGAACAGGTGCCTTAAAAATTACCCCTGCTCATGATATAAATGATTACGAAATTGGCCAGAAGCATCATTTGCCAATGATTGATGCCCTGGATGACGACGGCAACCTGAATGAACATGGCTTACACTATGCGGGGCAGAACAGATTCGAGGTCAGAAAACAGATTGCAAGGGAACTGGATGAGAAATCTCTTTTACTGAAGGCCGAAGATTACGTAAATAAAGTTGGAACCTCTGAAAGAACAGGCGCTGTAATAGAACCGAAAGTTTCAGTACAGTGGTTTCTTAAGATGTCTGAAATTGCCAAGCCTGCCTTGGATGTGGTAATGAATGATGAGGTGAAATTTTACCCCGAAAAGTTTAAAAATACCTATAAACATTGGATGGAAAATATCCGTGACTGGAATATTTCCCGTCAGCTTTGGTGGGGACAGCAGATTCCTGCTTATTATTTCGGGGACGGAGAAAATGACTTTGTGGTGGCGGAAACCAAAGAAGAAGCGTTGGAACTTGCCAAACAGAAAACGGGTAACCCTTCGCTGTCTCCTGATAACCTGAGACAGGATGAAGATGCCCTGGACACCTGGTTCTCTTCATGGCTGTGGCCCATGTCTGTATTTGACGGATTGCTCGATCCTGAAAATAAAGATATTCAGTATTATTATCCTACATCTGATCTGGTTACAGGCCCGGATATCATTTTCTTCTGGGTGGCAAGAATGATCATGGCCGGATTGGAATACAGAAATGAAGTACCGTTCAGAAACGTATATTTTACAGGTATTGTAAGGGATAAACAAAGGAGAAAAATGTCCAAATCCCTCGGAAATTCACCGGATCCGCTGGAATTGATTGAAAAATATGGTGCGGATGGAGTCCGGGTAGGTATTTTATTGAGCTCCGCAGCAGGAAATGACCTTCTTTTTGATGAAGATCTAATGCTCCAGGGAAGGAATTTTGCTACAAAGATCTGGAATGCATTCCGGTTGATCCAGGGATGGAAAAGAGAAGATAAGCCGGTAAATACCGCAGATAAGGAAACCTTTGAATGGTTTGAGAACCAGATTAATAAAACAGTAGTGGAAATTAACCAGCAGTTTGCTAAATTCAGAATTTCTGACGCACTCCATTTAATTTATAAATTGATCTGGGATGATTTCTGCTCATGGTACCTTGAAGCAATTAAGCCAAACTATGGGGAGGGAATTTCTGAAGAGGTTTACCAGAAGACCATTGCTTTTTTTGAAGAGCTAATGAAGCTGCTTCATCCGTTCATGCCTTTTCTGTCAGAAGAGCTATGGCAGTCCGTATCGCCGAGAAGTCGGAATGAGGCTCTGATCATTGCCCAGCAGAAAAAGGAAGAAGCGTTCAATGATGATGTTATCAAAAGTTTTGAAACAGCAAAAGAACTGATTTCCGGGATTAGGAATTACCGTCAGACGAAGGGGATTTCTCCAAGAGAGGCAGTGGAAGTTTATACCAGTGCCGGCCAGTTTGAAAATGAAGCAGTAATCAGGAAACTGGCTAACATTTCTGAAATCTATTTTGCCCAGAAAACAGATAAGCCAAGCTTTACTTTTCTGGTAGGGGCAACAGAAGTTTCCATTCCTTTGAGTGAGAATCTGGATCTTGAAGAAGAAAAGAAGAAAACCGAGGAAGAACTGAAGTATCTGAAAGGCTTTTTAATCTCCGTAGAGAAAAAACTTTCCAATGAGAAGTTTGTTGCCAATGCTAAACCTGAAGTTGTAGACATTGAGCGTAAAAAACAAAAGGATACGCAGGAAAAGATCGCTATTTTGGAGGAGAAGCTGAGAAGTTTATAAAAAATAAAGTATATTGTAAAGTATCATGCTGGGCAAAGAATTTTCTTTGCCCAGCATGATACAAGAATAAGTTGTAAAAAGCTGATGACACACCTAGAAAACATAAAAAAATTATTTTCCAAAAACTTTATAGAGAACCCTTTGCTTGAGAGTTTTGAAGTAGGGAAAATTTACCTTTCCAGCGGAAAGCTTGTGGCTTGTGATCCTTTGATAACAAGTGATATGAGCCCTTTTTCTACAGAATTTCCGAAAGGCAGTTTCCCCGTTCTGGTTCATAAAGAGAGAGAAAGTAATTGCGTCGCTTATACCGAGATCATTTTCAGCAGCTCAGCGATAGCGGAATGGAAACTGGCTACCACACCGGGACAGGATATAAGGGATCTGACTGAAGGAGAGGTCTTCGGGTATCCCGTGGAAAGCGGAATGGGGTGTTATATGGATGTTGATACCCAGGATCAGCTTAATCAGCTTGAGCAAAGATTGTATCACAGTAAGGGAGTGGATTTTATGGGAATTTATGAAGAGTTTTTCCATGATTATTTTTTCGATGAAAACGGAGCTATTGATCAATATGCTTTCCTAAAGCCGTCAGAGGGACATCCGGGAACTATTTTTGCTTTTGAAACGGGGTATGGAGAAGGCTTCTATGCAAGCTATATTGCATATAATAAAGAAAATTTTCCGGTGAAGCTTGTAACTGAGTTTATTGAAATTAGTTAATTTAAGTTAATTATTTTGAAAACCATATTCCCTATCATAAATTTGTTAAGAGACCATAGAACCAATTAAAGCCATAAAACACAATGAATTTTTCATCAGAACCGCCTAAGATTATTGTTGTAGGAAGTTCATCAATAGATCTTGTTTTAGAAACCGAAAAAGTTCCATGCGCTAATGAAACTGTTCTTGCACAGAATTCCGAGAGCTATTTCGGAGGGAAAGGAGCAAATCAGGCAGTGGGTGTTGCAAGATTGGGAGCCAGTGTATATTTTATAGGATGTGTAGGAATGGATCCGCTTGGGCAGCAGATTATGAGGAATCTGGTGAGCGAAAATGTAAATGTAAGTTTTGTTTATGAAACCGATAAGGAGGCTACAGGTACAGCGTATGTAACGACCTCCGATGGGAATTCCGCTATTGTGGTGGTGCCGGCAGCCAATAATTATCTGAATAAGGCACACGTTGAAGCGGCGGATAGATATTTCCATACTGCAGATCTTATTCTGGTGCAGCTGGAGGTACCTATAGAGGTTATTGATTATACAGTGAAAAAGGCTAAGAAATACGGCAAAAAAGTTGGCTTGTATGCATCACCGGCAATACCTCTGGACAAGGAAATATTGGATAATGTGGATTTTGTGGTGGCTAAAAGCAACGAACTGCATATTGTTTTCGGTGAAGACCAGAGGGAAGAGATCCTCAAAAAATACTTTAATAAGCTTTTTGTAAGAGATGATACTAATTCTACCATTTATTTTGACGGAACAGAAATGAAATACTTCCGAAATGATGGAAATGGCAATGGGACCGTTCATAAAATGGGAATGGGTGATGCCTTTACATCAGGTTTTGCCGTTGCATTGTGCCATGAGAACCCGCTTGAAGAATGTGTGAGATTTGGAAATGAGGTATCTGCAAAAGTTTCAATGAAAAAAGGTTCACAAACGGGACTTCCGAGAATATCCGATATTTTTTCATAAACTATTTGGTACATATCGAAAATTAAAAAGTTTACCTGAAATTATAAGTAAAATTTCCACTTTTATAGTGGATTTTTTTCTTTTAGTTATGGAAAAATTAATTCTGAAGACCCAGGATGATGTTAGTCTTACCGGACATCTTTTTTTACCCCGAGAAAGCGATCATAAGATTCTGTTAATTAATTCTGCTACGGGGGTGAAACAGCAGGTATATTTTTCCTTTGCCCGGTTTTTTGCTGAAAAAGGTTTTACGGTCATCACTTACGACTACCGGGGAATCGGCCTTTCTAAGCCCCGAAACATGAAGGGATTCCGGGCTTCCATGAGAATTTGGGGTACGCAGGATTACCGGGCGGTGACAACGTATATCAGAAATCATTTCTCAGGGTATCAGAAATATTGTCTGGGACATTCTGTGGGAGCCTTAATACTGGGAATGAATGAAGATTCTACAATATTTGAAGAATTTATTTTTGTGGGAACTCAAAATGCATTTGTAGGAAATCTGAAATGGAGGACAAAGATCGAAGCTTATCTTGGTTTTGGGATTGCCCAACCCGTAACTACCACATTACTCGGGTATTTTCCGGCTCATTGGTTCGGCTTGGGAGAAAGTCTTCCAAAAAATTGTGCTTATGATTGGAGAACCTTAATTTTGAACAGAAAATCAACCAACAGATTATTGGAAAAAACAGAGGATTATTCTAAAAAATTAACACAAAAGGTATTTGTTGTCCGGGCCGAGGATGATGTATGGCTGACGGAAAAAGGAGTGAGAAGCCTGCTTAATGAAACCTACCCCAATCTTCAGCCGGTATACAGGCTGGTTCGGACTTCAGAATCCGAAAAAAGAAAGATAGGTCACATTAATTTTTTTAGAAGCTACAATAAAAGGCTTTGGGATATTATTTTAAATGAATTGATATAGATGGGAAACTTAATTGATAATACAATAGAATTTGTAAAAGCAAAACTTGATGGTGCAGAGGCAGGACATGACTGGTTTCATATTGAAAGGGTATGGAAGCTTTCAAAAAAAATAGCTTTGGATGAAAATTGTAATCTTGAAGTAGTGGAATTGTCCGCTTTGCTTCATGATATTGCCGATCCGAAATTTCATAATGGAGACGAAACCATAGCACTAAAAGTTTCCCGTGAATTTCTGGAAGATCAGAACGTTCCTGAAGATACCATTGATCAGGTTTTATTTGTAATTAAAAATATTTCCTTTAAAAACAGAGCAGAAGCACCTAAAGACCTGCCTATAGAGCTTAAAATTGTTCAGGATGCGGACCGTATTGATGCAATAGGAGCGATAGGTGTGGCAAGGACCTTCAATTTTGGAGGATTTAAAAATAATCTGATGTATCATCCGGACATCAAACCTAATCTGAGTATGTCCAAAGAAGAATACAAAAAGTCCAACGGTACCACCATCAATCATTTTTACGAAAAACTGCTGCTGCTAAAAGATATGATGAATACGGTAAAAGGAAAAAAAATAGCCGAGGAAAGGCATGAATTCATGCTGGCTTTCCTCGACCAGTTTTATAGGGAATGGAATGTAGATTAGAAGATATTATACCCTAAAATGATTGATGCATAGCTCATGTCTGCTGATTGAGCTGCTGAATCATCCATAAGCTGATTTTTTGTATTGTATTTAAATTCAATACTGTATTTGTTATTGTAATTATATCCTATACCAAAAGAAAAGCTGTCCAGACTCTGGCTGGATGATAAATCGGCATGATCAAAATTATACCCTTCGTAGTCCAGATCAATAGTTTTCGCTTTACCAGCTCTTAGTGTCAGAACGTTTACCTGGGCATTGATGAAAAGCTTTGATTTTTCATTTAAAAACATATAGTGTCTTATCCCTATTGGAAGATTGATGAAAGAATAGCTATCCATACTTATATTATAAAGCTGATCACCGGCCGGGGCTGTTATTTTCTTTCCTGTATAAAACGAATACGTAGGCTCAAACATTACGGCCCATTTGTTTTTATTAAAAGGTAAAACCAATTCAGCTTCCAGACCTATCCTGAAGTTTGTTTTAGAAGGAAAACCTTTACTGCCCAGCATATTATCCGTTTTTAAAGCAGAATAAAAGTTAACACCAGGTCTTATGTTCAAATTGAATTGAACAGGTTTCTTTTTAGCCTGGAATTCATTATTACCTGATGTCCCTGAAATCTTTTCGTTGTGAGCTGCAAATATCTTTGTCAGGCTGTTATTGTTATATTTTGTTTGTGGAATCAGTGACTGTACATTCGGGTCCTCTTTAAAGATGTCTTTTAATTGGGTGATGTAAGTATCATTGGTAGCTACCTGTGAGCTATTACCTTCCGGATTATATTTTTTATAGATTAAAGGCTGGATATCCCCTGAAGATGAATCCGAATAAAAATAAGACACAAGTCCTTTAGTTCGGTAAGTGTACAAATTTTTATCACCAGATGTCAATTCCTTTAAGAAAACCGTAGATTCTTTGAATTCCGGTGCGTACTGGGCAGAAAGATTGGAAAGGTCATCTGAAGAATAGTCGATGGGTCCTGTATAGGTTACATATTTTGAATAACCATAAATTCCAAATTCTTTTATATTGGAAGGGATTCCTTTGGATTCTGAAGAGTTTTCATCAGTCTTGTAGTTGAATTCATCCGGATTATTTACCCAGTCGACATTTTTAATAAGTACTTCGTGTCGGGTATTGTCATTAGTTATGATATACCCTTTTTCAAACTTAACCTGTGCATGAATACCGATAAAGAAAAACAACAAGAAGATGAGTGTAGTTTTTTTCATAGTTTATAATTTTTAAATGAGCCCAAATATAGATAAAAAAGTATCTTTGTAAAATATGATGTTTATTATTTTTTTCATTTTTCTTGCATTGATTCTCTCTCTCTTTTTATCAAAAATAAAAAAGGGAAGAGGTGCCGAATGGGCAAAATTGTTTCGTATCCTGTCCGTGGTTTTTTCGATCTCTATTTTTACCTACTGGTTTATTAAAAAAAGCGCGATCGGAATCGTAAAAGATTCCCTGGCACTTCAGGTGATCAATAAGCTCCCGCAGACCCTGGATTTTTATGTGATTAATAAAAATGAAACCGAAAAAAACACGATCCCGGAGGTAAAGCATATCGGCAAGATCCGTCCGGAGTACTACAGAATAGAGTATCTGAAAATGGATAAATCTGATGAATACTGGATTGCAGGATATCTGGGAAAAAAGAACCTGGTATATTTTTCACAACATTCCGTACCTAATAAGAATATCGATCAGATTATTGAAATCCAGAATTATATCAACCAGAGTGTAAGACTTTCTGAAAGTGCCAAAAAGCAGGTCGAAGCTTATAATTATGAAAATATAAAACTTGGAATATGGGTTACACTGGATTTTCTTTTATTGTTCCTTAATCTGGTCCTGCTGATAAGAAAAAAATAACATTTTCAAAATCTGTATTACTAAAACAGAGTGCCTGAACTTTCCGTTGCCAGTTTCGGTATCTGGAGGTCAGTTTTCCATTTTTCATTCATATTTTTTATAAAATAGGCAGACAACAGCGGGGAAGCCTTTTCGATATTCTGGTGTACAAAGAAATACAGATTCTGTAATCCTTCTTCTTTCCATTGGGTCAGGTGGTTGAGCCAGTCATCCAGCCTTTCATAATCACTTTCGGCATTGGCTCCTACATAGCGTATAAAGGCATTGGGTGTGGTGAGACGCATATGAAGCATATCTCTTCTTCCGGCTGTATCCACAATAATGTTGGTAATGTTATTTGCCTCAAAAAGGTCACATGTTGTATTAAGAATATCCTCGTCAGTGAACCATTCCGTGTTCCTTAGCTCAATGGCCAGGGGAACTTCTTTAGGCCATTCTTTTACAAATTTGTCTAGTCTGTCATAATCTTTTGGCTTAAAATTATCGTGGAGCTGCAGGAAGACCATTCCCAATTTTTCATCAAAATTCATCACAGACGTGGCAAACTGTGTAACAGGTTCTGTAACATCGATCAGCCTTTTAAAATGTGAAACAGAATTAGTTATCTTAGGAAAAAATTTAAAGTTTTCAGGGGTCTTTTCCTTCCAGGTAATCACCTGTTCAGGTGTAGGCATTCCATAAAAGGTTGCATTCAATTCAATAGAATTAAACTGTGTGGCATAATATGTCAGCTCATCTTTTGTTCCTTTGGGGTAAAATCCTTTAAGATCGGTCTTATTCCACTTGGCACATCCGATAGATATATTTTCCAGGCCTTTTTTATTCTGGCTTAAAATTTCTTTAGTCCTGGGATGATCTTTTGGTAATGTAAAATCTATTTTTGAAGGATCTTCTACCTGCCCGAATTTCATATTTTTTCTGTTTAACTATCTTAGCAAAGATAAACAAAAACCATAGAATCCATGATCGATTCTGCATTAATCTTTCATTTTCTTCCATCGGCGGCAATCTTCCTTCAGGGAGAATATGTCTGCTTTTAGTTCATTATTCTTAAAGAAAAAGCACACTGAAAAGTGTGCCTGATAGTGAATATGTTGATGTTTATTATTTGTATCCTATGCTTATGCTTCGCAGGAAGAACAGGTAACAAAGTTAACCATCATTTCTTTGGAGACGGAAGAACTTCTCTGATAGTAAAGAGTTTTTACTCCTTTCTTCCATGCTTCAATATACAGGTAGTTCACATCCTTTACCGGCATGGTAGACGGGATCTGTAAATTAAGTGATTGTGCCTGGTCTATGTACTGCTGTCTTTGCGCAGCCTGGGAAATGATTTCCATAGGTGAGATTTCCTTGAAGGTTTTAAATACCGCCTTCTCTTCATTGGTAAGCTCTTTCAGGTGTTGTACAGAACCGTGGTTCAACATGATGGTTCTCCAGGTTTCTTCATTGTCAAGGCCTTTTTCTTCGAGCAATTTTGCCAGGTATTTGTTTTTACGCATAAAATTTCCTTTGGCGAGACCTGCCTTATAGTAATTTGAGGCAAAAGGCTCAATTCCCGGAGAAGTTTGGCCTAAAATGGCTGAGCTTGACGTAGTAGGAGCTATAGCCATCAATGTAGTATTTCTTAATCCGTATCCTTTTAGCAGCTCCGGCTCACCATAGATGTTTGCCAGCTCCCTGGACGCCTGCTCTGCCTGCTCCCTGATATGTCTGAATGCTCTTGCATTGAACTGGGTTGCCTCAAAGCTTTCAAAAGGGATCATATTTTTCTGTAAATATGAATGGTATCCCAATACGCCTAATCCCAATGCCCTGTGGCGCATAGCAAAGTTCCTGGCTCCCTGTAAATAGTAATTTCCTTCCGTTTTTTCTATAAATTCAGAAAGAACGGCATCAAGGAAATAAATGGCCAGTTTCACCGCATTGGTATCTTTCCATTCATCATAAAGCTCCAGGTTCATCGAAGACAGGCAGCAGATGAAGGATTCTTCCATAGATGAAGGAAGCATGATTTCAGAGCAAAGGTTGCTTGCATTGATCGGTAATCCCAGATCCTTATAAACCTGTGGTTTGTTCCGGTTTACATTATCCGTAAAGAAAATATAAGGAAGACCTTTCTGTTGGCGGCTTTCTAAAACCCTTGCCCAGATTTTACGCTTATCCATATCACCATCGATCATGTCCTGCATCCAGTAATCAGGAACACAGATCCCTGTAAACAGGTTCTGGATAGGACTTCCTATATCTTTGATAGAGAGGAATTCTTCAATATCACCATGATCTATATCCAGATAAGCCGCAAAAGCTCCTCTTCTTACCCCGCCCTGGGAAACCACATCCATGGCAGTGTCGAATAATTTCATGAAAGAAACAGCCCCTGAAGATTTCCCGTTGTCTGTTACAGCGGTTCCTCTGTTACGAAGCTCCCCAAAATACCCTGAAGTTCCACCGCCAATTTTTGTCTGCATGATCACCTCACCCATTTTGTGAGTAATCCCTTCAATGCTGTCCGGGATATGCACATTGAAACAAGAAATGGGAAGTCCCCTTTGTGTTCCCATATTGGCCCAGACCGGAGATGAGAAGCTGATCCATCCCTTGGTGATCATTTCTTTGAATGCCGGTTGAAGTTCCGGCTTGTATAACCTTTTTGCAGCAGCAGTTGTGATCCTGTCGATGGCCCCTTCTACAGTTTCACCTTTTAGCAGATATCCCCTGTTGAGCATTTGCTCGGACTCTTCATTGAGCCACCATATATGTGTATTTTGTTCTTCCATAGCTGTTATATTTTCAGATTCCAAGGATTGTTATCCAGGAATTTTGTTGTTCTTATATTGATAGTAAATTCCTTTAAAGTACGCAGATCATTCAGCCCCCTAAACTCCGAATAATCTTTAAAGAGGTCATTTATTAGACCTTATTTGTCTCAGGTAAGGTAATTAATGAACATTCCATGGACATTGTAGTCTTGTCTGAAATGTTCATTGTTATGCCTTTACCGGCGTTATTTCAACAATTGGTCAGATTAAAACAAATCGTTTGCCGTGATGCTCTTATCGTGTTTTGTATAATCTACAGGTCTTTTAGCAAAGAAATCATCCAAAGAATTGGCAAAAACTTCTTCTTCAAACCATGTCATCGGGCGGTACTGTTCCGGAGAAACATTATAACGAGTGGCCATGTTGATTTTCTTTAAGCTGTCGTCCACACGGTATTTCATGAAGTTTAGCAGATCTTCCTTCGAGAAAACACTTAGCTCTCCCAATTCAAAGATCCAGTCCAGGATTTCTCCTTCCAGTTCCACAGACTGGTCAACCAGGGTATAGATATCCTCAATATCCGAATCGGTAAGCAGGTCAGGCTGTTCCTCACGGATTTTATTGATCAGGTAGATTCCTGCGTTGGCATGGATCTGCTCATCCACAGAAGTCCAGGCAATAATATTGGAAACGTTTTTCATGTATCCCTTGAATCTTGTAAAGGAAAGGATAATGGCAAACTGCGAGAAAAGCGATACATTCTCAATCAGGATACTGAATAATAAAAGAGAAGAAACATATTCTTTCGGGGTAGCGGAATTGGCATGCTTAAGAACGTTTGATAAAAAATCAATTCTCTTTCTTACAGATGGAATTTCCACTACATTTAAAAATTCTTCATTGTATCCCAATACTTCCAGTAAACGGGAATATGCCTCAGAATGGCGGAATTCGCATTCTGCAAAAGTAGCCCCCAGACCATTGAACTCAGGTTTCGGAAGATGGTTATATAGGTTTCCCCAGAATGTCTTTACAGACACCTCGATCTGTGCAATTGCTAAAAGTGCGTTTTTCACAGCATGCTTTTCGTGTGGCTCCAACTGCGAATGAAAATCTTGAACATCTGCAGTAAAATCCACTTCCGAATGCACCCAGAACGACTTATTGATCGCCTCTACAAATTGAAGAACCTCAGGGTATTCAAATGGCTTATAACTTACTCTTTTATCAAAAATTCCCATATTAAAAAGTCTTAAAAATTAAATAAATAGATCACTGTGGATAAAATTCAAAAAATATATAACTATCTGTTTTGTTGTAACTTATGTCTGGTAGTTGTTAACAGAAAAGTGTTTTTATTTTTTGTTGCGTACAAGCACAAAGTTCGAAAAAAAGAACTGATTTTAAAAGGGTCAAACACTAAATGGCTGAGTTTTAACCGTAAAAGTTTTCCACATTTACATGAAACTTGCTCTGATATTGATTTATACAGTGTTAAGGCATTAAAATAAATAAAATCAACGAAATGGTATTAAACATTTAATTGTATTATGTTGTATTTTAGAGACTTACGTATTAAACATTAATTTAATTGAATAAATTTTTATTCTTGTAACAAATCGAAAGTTCCATCTACTTATTAGGCATAAAAACATACATCACTTAATGTTAGTAATTCAGGATTTACATAAATCGTACGATACTGGGAAGAGTAAGCTTCACGTCCTTAAAGGAATTAATCTTAATATTTCCGAAGGCGAATTTGTTTCCATTATGGGAAGTTCCGGCTCGGGAAAATCCACACTTCTTAATATAATAGGGATTCTGGATGAGAAAGATTCAGGGACCTACGAACTGGATAACGTTCCGATAGAACATTTATCTGAAGTGAAGGCAGCCGAATACAGGAGTAAGTTTTTAGGCTTTATTTTCCAGTCATTCAACCTTATCGGATACAAAACGGCATTGGAAAATGTTGCCCTTCCGCTATATTATCAGAATGTACCAAGAAAGGAGCGTAATCAGAAAGCTATGGAATATCTGGAAAAGGTAGGGCTGGCTCAGTGGGCCAACCACCTGCCTAACGAACTGTCAGGGGGGCAGAAGCAAAGGGTAGCCATTGCACGCGCGCTGATCACCAATCCTAAAGTTGTTTTGGCCGATGAGCCTACAGGAGCACTGGACTCAAAAACCACCCATGACATTATGAAGCTTCTTCAGGAAATCAATAATGAAGGTAAGACCATCATTGTCGTAACCCACGAACCGGATGTAGCTGCCCAAACCAAAAGAAATGTCGTACTGAAGGATGGGATCATCGAAAGTGATGAGTTTATCAAACAGCATATTCTGTAACAGAAGATCCATTTATCAATGAATCATATTCAGAACAGGAAAAAACTAAACAATCCTTAGAGAATATAAAGCGATTGTTTTATAATATAAAAAAGCAAAATTATGTTTGACCTAGATCGTTGGCAGGAAATATTCAGCTCTATCCGCAGTAATGTATTACGGACGGTACTTTCCGGTTTTACCGTGGCATTAGGTCTGTTTATTTTCATCGTTCTGTTCGGGATCGGAACCGGATTGCAGAATGCTTTTACAGAAGGATTTGCCAGAGATGCCCAAAACCTGATCTCTATATTCACGGGGAGGACTACGGTTGCCTACAACGGATTGCAGTCTGACAGGGTTGTTACCATGAATAATGATGACTATGACTTTCTGGTAGGCATTGACAAAGCTAAAGTAGGACATGCTACCCCAAGATACCAGGCGAACCTGTTAGTAAAATACGGTAAAGAAAGCGGAAATTATCAGGTACATGGTACAGATCCGGAAGAACAGTTCATTGAAAACCGGAAAATCCTTGAAGGACGCTATCTGAACCCCACCGATCTGGAAAGAAAGCAGAACGTTGCCGTTATAGGGAGAATGGTTCAAAGGGATTTGATTAAGAACGGAAGTCCCATAGGAAAAGAACTGGACATTAACGGAACCATGTTTAAGGTAGTAGGAGTATTCTCCGATGAAGGAGGAGACTGGGATGAAAGACATATCACGGTTCCCATTACAACTTTACAGCAAATGAAAAAAGGCTCGGACACTGTAAGCATAGCCTATATCGCCTATAATGAAAACCTGAATCCCCAGGAAGCGATAAAATATGGAGATGAGCTGAGAGACAGGCTAAAAGCAAGAAAAAATGTGTCTCCCGATGATGAAAACGGAATACGTGTCTGGAACAACGCCCAGAATATGAACGATACCTTTACGTTTATGGCCGTACTTACTGCCATTGTAGGATTTATCGGGATGGGAACCCTATTGGCCGGGATCATCGGGATCAGTAATATCATGGTTTATATCGTGAAGGAAAGAACCAAGGAGATCGGGGTGCGGAAGGCGATTGGAGCAAAGCCCCGCAGTATTGTGGCCTTAATAGTGCAGGAAAGTGTGGTGATTACCGTGATATCGGGAATTATTGGTGTAGGATTAGGGATATTGGCCCTGAAATTAATTGGAAACAATCTGGAGGAATATTTTATAAAAAGCCCAAGCGTAGGGTGGGGAACAGTTTTCATGGCTTTCATAGCATTGATTTTCTCGGGGCTGATTGCAGGGTTTGTTCCGGCTTACCGGGCTTCGAAGATCAAGCCAATAGAAGCATTAAGGACTGAATAACAGATAAGATAGAACTCTCGTAATTAGAATAAAGTAAAGTGAACATTTTATTTAAAAAAGATACCTGGCAGGAAATTTATTATTCATTGAGGAATAATAAGCTCCGGACCTTCCTTACCATGATTGGTGTGGGGTGGGGAATGTTCCTGTATGTAAGTTTGCTTGGAGCGGCAAAAGGAATGGAAAACGGCTTTGATAAATTGTTTTCCGGTTTTGCCACCAATTCCATTTTCCTGTGGGCTCAGAATACTTCGATCCCTTATGAAGGCTTCCCGAAAGGCCGGAAAATGGATCTTCACCTTTCCGATATGGAGCTGCTGAAAAGGAAAATCCCTGAAATAGACTACATCTCACCCCAAAATTCAAAAGGAAACTTCGGAACGCAGGGCGAGCAGATGTCCAGAAACGGAAAATCTGCAACCTACACTTTAAATGGAGATTATCCGATCGGGAATAAAATTTCGGAGAAAAAATTAATTTTCGGAAGATACCTGAACGATGCGGATATTTCGCAGAATAAAAATGTTGCGGTAATAGGAGAAGAGGTTTATAAAAACTTCTTCAACGCAAAGAAAAATGAAAATCCGTTGGGAAAATCCATTAATATAAAAGGCATATTCTTTAATGTAATAGGAGTTTTCAGAGTAAAGAAAAGTGGAGGTGCCCTGGAGAGTGACCAGACTGTTTTTATCCCTCTGTCTACCTTTACCAAAATGTATAACGATGGAGACAAGATAAATGTATTCTCTATCGTGAGCAAGCCGACGGCAGATCTGAATATCGTGGAGGACAAAGTGAAAAACGAGCTTAAAATAAAAAATAAAGTTTCCCCTGATGATACCAATGCCTTCGGGACCTTCAACCTGGGAAAGGAATTTGGAAAATTGACGGGTTTCCTGAACGGGATGCAGCTTTTGACCATCATTGTAGGAACTTTAACAATTTTGGCCGGGGTAATCGCCATCTCCAATATCCTTCTTATTACAGTAAAAGAGAGAACCAAAGAAATCGGGATCAGAAGGGCTTTAGGGGCAAAACCGGCAGAGGTGAGAAACCAGATATTGCTGGAGAGCGTAGTGATCACACTTTCGTCTGGGATGATAGGATTTATCCTGGGGATTTTTCTGCTGATGATCCTGAATATGCTGACCCAAAATCAGGATTCATTCCCGTTTTATAATCCAACGGTAAACTATGGGAATGTTTTCGCCGCGATGGCCGTGATGGTGGTCCTAGGCTTGATTATCGGGATGATCCCGGCACAGAGAGCAGTCAGAATCAGGCCGATTGAGGCTTTGAGGACGGAATAATAAATGATGAATTAAAATAATGATAACGATAATAAGATTGAATTTTTCAACCACTTGAATAAAAAAATAAACTATACATATGAAAAAGAAATTCACTTGGAAAAAAGCCATTTATATATTTTTGGGGCTTTTACTTGTAGTGGCGTTGTTCTCGGTAATTGGTTATGTTATAAAATCTAATTCTAAGCAGAGCGAAGCTTTTCTAACCAGAAAACCGGTTATCCAGAACATGGATGATAAGGTAATGGCTACAGGAAAAATCATCCCTAAGGAAGAAATTGAAATCAAACCCAATATTGCAGGGATTATAGATAAGATATTAGTGGATGAGGGAGATAAAGTAGCGGCAGGACAATTGATTGCAACGGTAAGAATTGTTCCCAATATTGCTGATGTAAATGCTGCACAGCAGGAAGTAATGAATTCCCAGCTTCAGATCAGTAACGCTAAAATGAATGTGGAGAATATGCAAAAGCAGTTTGCCATGCAGCAAAAGTTGTTCAATCAGGGAGTGATTTCCAGACAGGAATATTTGAATTCCCAGCAGCAGCTGTTTTCCCAGCAGCAGGCTCTTAAAAACGCTAATCAGCAGCTGATTACTGCCCAAAAAAGATTACAGATTGTAAAAACCGGTGCTACACCTGAATTGCAGAGTCTGGCTACAACCCAGATCAGATCCAAAGCTTCCGGAACCGTTCTTGAAGTCCCTGTGAAAGTGGGAAGTCAGGTGATCGAAGCCAACTCCTTCAATGCAGGAACCACCATCTGCTCCATTGCAGATCTGAATTCATTGATTTTCCAGGGAGAAATCGATGAAGCCCAGGCAGGTAAGCTAAAACAGGGAATGCCTATGAATATCGTTATAGGAGCTTTACAGAACAAAATTTTTCCAGGGAAGCTGACTATGATAGCTCCAAAAGGAAAGGACAACAACGGAACTATAAAATTCCCGGTTGAAGGCGATGTTTATAACCCGAACAATGAATATATACGGGCAGGGTTTTCTGCCAACGGTGAAATTGTTCTCAGTTCCCAGAAAAATGCCCTGCTGTTAGACGAATCACTGATCCAGTATGAGAAGAGTAATGGCAAGGATAAACCTTTTGTAGAAGTGAAACAACCAGACGGTAAGTTCAAGAAAGTATATGTGAAATTGGGTGCCAGCGACGGTATTAATGTCCAGATCCTTTCAGGACTTACAAAAGACTCCGAAGTGAAAGTCTGGAACCCTTCCGATAAAGATAAAGAAGAGCTTAAGGAAAAGAAAAAATAATAAACTAACACTATAAATTCAAACTGTATTCCCGGGGAAATCAACAATTCCCGGGATTTTTATTTGTGCAGTATCAGTGAAGTATTAACAATGTATTAACTGAAAAGGATGCTTGTTTTATTTATAGTTTATTTATTTTCGTTGAAAAGAAAAAATATTATGAAGCCCGCATTTAAAATTCTGTTCAGCTTTTTATTTTTGGTTTTCAGCTTTAGTTTTCAAAGGCATGAGGACAAAGGAAAAATTGTTTATAAGACTGACAATCTGATGGTCATAAAACTGTCTGATCATGTTTATCAGCATATATCTTTCCTGAATACAGAAAGCTTTGGTAAAGTCTCCTGTAACGGAATGATCGTTAATGACAGGAATGAAGCGGTAATTTTTGATACCCCTACGGATGATAAGAGTTCCCGGGAGCTGATCTCATGGATTAAAAACAGCTTGCATTCCAGAATAAATGCCATTGTTGCCACCCATTTCCATGAAGACTGCCTCGGAGGGCTGAAAGAATTTCACAATAATAACATCCCTTCCTATGCCAGCAATAAAACGATTGAGCTGGCAAAAGACAAGGGTTTTAATGTCCCTGACCACGGTTTTGACGGTATATTAACTTTGAAGGCAGGTGAAAAACCGGTATCTGTTGAGTTCTTTGGGGAAGGGCATACCAGGGATAACGTCATAGCTTATTTCCCGGATGAAAAGGTTATGTTCGGAGGCTGCCTGATCAAAGAAACAGGGGCATCAAAAGGATATCTTGGGGACGCCAATGTTAAGGAGTGGCCCGCTACGGTTGAAAAAATAAAGGCCAGGTACCCGGATGTAAAGGTGATCATCCCCGGTCATGGAAAAACAGGCAACAGAAAACTGTTGGATTATACCATTGAGCTATTTAAAAACAGTTGATTCCGGACATTTTGAACAATATCCCGAAATAAACCCGTTGAAGTTGACGGATCTGTACCCTTTTGGCAGTGCAATATCAATTTCATTGGGAAGACATTCGATGGTTCCACATTGTAAGCATTTGAAATGAAAATGGTTATGCTTATGTTTTTTTTCCGAGCAATTGATACAGAAGGCAAAATAAGACTTTCCGTCATCACTTAATATCTTATGTATGATACCATCCTCACAGAAGCTGTTCAGAACCCTGTAGATAGTGGCCCTGTCCACTTCTTCACCCAGCTCTTTCTGTAAAATTTCCTGGCTAATGGCTGATCTTTTGTTCCTTATAGAATCCAGGATCAGTTGTTTTGCTTTTGTGTTTCTTTTATTCATAGTACAAATATAATAATTATTGCGATTAAGTCGCAATAATAAAAAATTATTTTATCTTTGTAAGGACAAAGGCTAAGGAACAGATTTTGTCCATCTTGAATTAAATAGTTATCCATCATTAAAATATACAACATGGAAAATAAAAACTTTGAAGTCATTATCATAGGAGGAAGCTATGCAGGCTTATCTGCCGGCATGGCCCTGGGAAGATCTTTAAGAGACACCCTGATCATAGACAGCGGAGAGCCGTGCAATAAGCAAACCCCACAGTCCCATAACTTTCTGACCCATGACGGAACCCCCCCACAGGAGATCAGTTCAATAGCTAAAGAGCAGGTTCTGAAGTATGACACGGTAAAATTTTATGATGGATTAGTGGTCAATGTCAGCAAAAATTCCGAGGGATTTGAAGTGGTAACGGAAAAAGGAGATAAATTCAATGCCGGTAAGCTGATTCTTGCAACAGGAATTAAAGATTCCAAACCAGATATTCCCGGTTTTGAGGAGTGTTGGGGGATTTCCGTTTTGCACTGTCCATACTGTCACGGATATGAAGTGAAAAACGAAGTTACGGGTATTCTGGCCAACGGAGAGATCGGCTATGAATTTTCAAAACTTATTTTAAACTGGACAAAAAATTTAACCTTATTTACAAACGGAAGATCAGAACTGACAGAGGAGCAGACCCGGAAATTAAATGAGAAAAATATCAGGATCAATGAAGATGAGATTGCGGAGATCAGCCATGAAAACGGGCATATAAAAGAACTTATTTTCAAGAATGGGAATAAAATCCCTTTGAAAGCCTTATATGCAAAGATACATGTTGAGCAGAGTCTGGATATTTCCACTATGCTGGGATGCGAGCTTGCAGAGCACGGAGTGATCAAAGTAGATGCCATGCACAGGACTAATGTTGCCGGTGTCTTTGCATGCGGAGATAGTGTGACAATGATGAGATCCGTGGCCAATGCCGTGGCTCAGGGTAATTTTACCGGAGCAATAGTCAATAAAGAGCTTGTTGAAGAAGAATTTTAAGACCTGTCGCTATCCGGGATAATTCTTCCCTGCGGTATTCTGCAGGGATTTTTTATATAAAAAAGAAGAAAATTTTTTGGCAGAAATAATTTTTTATCGTAATATTGCGATATAGATTTGCGATTAAAAAAAATGGGAGCAACCAAAACAGAATTTTTTACCACAGAACAGAACAAAATTGCAGCTATCGCTAAAGCCTTGGGGCATCCGGCCAGAATTGCCATTATAGAATATCTGTTGAAAGTAAATGAATGTATTTGCGGTGATATTGTCAATGAATTGCCACTGGCACAGCCTACGGTTTCACAGCATTTAAAAGAGCTGAAAAACGCAGGGCTCATCAAAGGAAACATAGAAGGCAATTCAGTATGTTACTGCATTGATGAAAAAGCTTTTGAAACCTTGAGTGAATACTTTTCAAATGTGATTTCAAAAGTTAAAAAAGAAAGATGCTGCTAAAAAATTTGCTCATATATATCGTAATATTGCATTATAACAATATATTAATATATGAAACTATCTGAGATTAAAGAAATTCTGCCGGCTCTGGAAAACGTGGAATTTCAGTTGGAAAACGGAGAATCTGTCCCTGAACATTTTCATGTGACAGAAATAGGGATTGTTACCAAAAAATTCATCGATTGTGGAGGAACGGTCAGAACAGAAGAAAAGGTAAATTTCCAGCTATGGAATGCCAACGATTTCGAACACCGTTTAAAACCCGGTAAGCTCCTTCACATTATCAAACTATCTGAAGAGCAATTAGGAATCAGCGACCTTGAAATAGAAGTGGAATATCAGCATACTACAATTGGAAAATATGATCTGGATTTCGATGGAAAAAATTTCATATTGAAAAATAAAATGACAGCTTGTCTGGCCAAGGATTCCTGCGGAGTCCCGTCTTCGAAGCAAAAAATCAATCTACGGGATTTATCAAAGGATAATAGGCTTTCATGTACGGGTTCAAATTGCTGCTGATGATAAAAGATACACTGATCAGGTACAGGAAGTTCATTATAATTACAACTTCGGTTATTATATTACAGCTTATTTTCGGATTTGATCCCAAGTTTTGGATCATTAATATGATTTGGTTATTGGTTTAAAATATGAAAAAAAGAATTTTAGTCCTTTGTACGGGAAACAGTTGCAGAAGCCAGATTGCGGAAGGTTATCTGAAATATTTTGCCCATGATACGGCGGAGATTTATAGCGCGGGAATAGAAACGCATGGGGTAAATCCCAATGCCATTGAAACCATGAAAGAAGACGGGATAGATATTTCTGGGCAGACGTCAAATAATATCAGCGAATATCAAAATCTGGAATTTGATTTTATCATTACGGTTTGTGATCATGCCAGGGAAAACTGCCCATATTTCCCATCCAAAGCAAAAAGATTCCATCATGATTTTCCAGATCCGGCCAAGGCTACGGGAACGAAGGAAGAGATCAAGGAACAATTCAGGGCTGTACGCGCCGAAATCAAAAGGTATTGTGCACAGTTTATTCAGAATAATTTATAAAACTTTTGATAAATTCTATGGTGAAATTTAATTCTAAAATCCTGTTACGATGATATAACCTCAGGGGAAAATCCGTACATTTGGGGTGGAAAATTTCAAAAATAAAAGTAAATGGACATCATTTTTGACCTGATTGAAAAGGAAAGACAAAGACAAACCCATGGATTGGAGCTTATTGCTTCAGAAAACTTCGTTTCTGATAATGTAATGAAAGCAATGGGAAGTGTACTCACCAATAAATATGCTGAAGGATATCCGGGAAAAAGATATTATGGAGGATGCGAAGTAGTGGATGAGGTTGAAACTTTAGCCATTAACAGGGCAAAAGAACTTTTCGGCGTTGAATATGTGAATGTTCAGCCCCATTCAGGTTCACAGGCTAATGCGGCTATTTATCTTGCTGTTTTGAAACCGGGAGATAAAATTATGGGTATGGATCTTTCGATGGGAGGGCACCTTACTCACGGATCTTCAGTGAATTTCTCAGGAATTCAATACAATGTGGTTTCTTACGGCGTTGAAAAAGAAACCGGTCTTATTGACTACAACCAAATGAGGGAAGTGGCACTAAGGGAGCGTCCAAAAATGATGATCGCGGGATTCTCCGCTTATTCAAGAGACCTGGATTATGCTAAGTTCCGAGAGATCGCAGATGAAATCGGAGCTACGCTTTGGGCCGATATCGCACACCCCGCAGGATTGATTGCCAAAGGCTTATTGAATTCTCCATTTGAACATTGTCATGTAGTAACCACTACCACACATAAAACATTGAGAGGCCCGAGAGGAGGAATGATCATGATGGGCAAGGATTTTGAAAATACATACGGACATAAAACTCCAAAAGGAGAAATCAAAATGATGAGCCAGGTTCTGGATGGTGCCGTTTTTCCGGGAATCCAGGGTGGCCCGCTGGAACATGTAATAGCAGGTAAGGCAATTGCATTTGGAGAAGCTTTGGATGCTAAGTTTGAAACGTATGCCAGGCAGGTTAAATCTAATGCTCAGGCACTGTCCAAGGCAATGACGGACAGAGGCTTTGATATTGTAAGCGGTGGCACGGACAATCACCTGATGCTGGTAGATCTCAGAAATAAAGGAGTCAACGGCAAGGAAACTGAAAAAGCCTTGGTACAGGCAGATATCACCTGCAACAAAAATATGGTTCCTTTTGATGATAAATCACCGTTCACCACCTCAGGAATCAGGCTGGGAACTGCGGCCATCACCACAAGAGGGTTGAAAGAACAGGATATGGATACTATCGCGGAATTGATTTCTGAAGTTGTAGACAACATTAAGAATGAAGAAGTAGTGGCTTCCGTAAAGGAAAAAGTCAATGAGCTTATGGAAGGTAAATTATTATTCAATTATTAATATATATCACGATTAGAATATAATAAGAATGGGCTATGCTCATTCTTTTTTTATATTATGGAAAAAAAATCATATACTTTCGAAGAGATTAAGCAGAAACTGATTAATTATTGTGTTTATCAGGACCGTTCCCATGCAGAAGTAGAGCAGAAGATGAAAGAATTCATCCTGATCCCTGAAGCCAAAGATGAAATTATCCTATACCTGATAAAGGAAAATTATTTGAATGAAGAACGGTTTACCCGGAGCTATATCAGAGGGAAATTTTACATGAAGCATTGGGGAAGGAATAAAATAAAGATGAACCTGAAACAGAAGCAGGTATCTGAAAAGCTGATAAGTAAATGTTGGGATGAAATTGATGAAATTGATTATGAAAAGACTATCAGAAAAATTTATGAAGATTATTGCTCCAGGCAAAAAGGGCTTAAGGAATATCAGATAAGAAGTAAAGCTATAAAGTATCTTATAAGCAAAGGCTTCGAATATGATTCTATTTTGGAAGCGACCCAAAATTAATGACAATATGATTTAATGTGGATGATTTAAAAATAGATTTTTTTACTTAATATATTGATTTAGGAGTTTTTATTTATGATAATGAGAAATATGAGGACTATTTTTAATAATAAATTTTTATATGTAAAATAATAATGGCACGAATAATGCAGTGTGATTAAGTTGGGAATTAATAAAAAATATAGTAACATTCTAAACGTTAATATGGGGAACGTAGAAAATAAAATGTGGTATCCTGTACTTGATATTAATAATATCCATTATCTTTGCGCAATTAATAAATCTCTTAATGTTGGATGAAAAGGTTGTTTGATGCTTTTAGTGCTCTTTACAATGGGGATAATATTGTGAAAATCACGAAGTTAAGATATGTGCCCAGGTGGCTGGTTATCTTTATTGATGTCATAATTGTTTTTCTTTCCATCTTACTATCACGTATACTTTTGGATAATCTGAATGTAAAGGTGAACTTTCCCGAGTACTCACTTGAGAAAAGACTTATCCTCATAGGTGTGAACATCATGTTTATGTATGTTTTCAAGACTTATGCAGGTATCATAAGGCATTCTACTTTCTTCGATTTTTTTAAAATTATTCTATCTTCCGGAAGCACGCTTATTACGCTTTTAGTTCTTAATTATATATTAGAGACAATGATGGGTAAATCATTGTATCTGTACCCTAACCTTTTTTTATATTTTCTGATCTCTGTATCCCTGATGTTCTTCTTCAGGATGGTCACGAAGCAGTTTTTCAATATGCTGATAGATATTAGGGGAGCCTCTTCCCGGGTAAGGGTTGCGGTGGTAGGAGTTGGAGAAGTTTCCATAGCACTGGCGAGGGCCATTATGCATAATCCTAATTATCCTTACCGGCTCGCCGGGTTTATTACAAACAGACAGGATTCCCGTAAAGCCATATTGCTGGGATATAAAATATATAATAAAAACCAGTTCTTCACTGACGAAAAATTGATAAGACAGTTTGATGCGGTTTTATTGATTAAAGAAATCATGCCTAAGCAGGAACTTGAAGAGTGGATGACATTGGCCCTGGATAATGGGTTGAAGGTGCTTAAAGCTCCAACGCTCAGCAAAATGAGGGATTCCGATCTGGTAGGAGGGATCAGCCATCTTCAAATAGAGGATTTGCTGAACCGTAAACCTATTAAAATTGAAAGTGAGGAAGTCAGAAGAAGACATTTTGATAAAGTGGTCCTGGTAACGGGAGGAGCAGGATCTATTGGCAGCGAAATTGTAAGGCAGGTTTCCCAATTTAATCCTTCACTTATCGTTATGCTTGATCAGGCGGAATCACCTTTATATGAACTGGAACTGGAGCTACTTGAGAAGTTCCCTGATCAGAAATTTAAGTTTATACTTGCAGATATTTCCAACAGCTACAGGCTTGAAAAATTATTTGAGACTTACCAATTTTCGATGGTATATCATGCTGCAGCTTACAAACATGTACCTTTAATAGAGGATAATCCTCATGAGGCTATTTTTGTGAACATTCTGGGAACCAAGAACCTGGCACTGCTGTCAAAAAAATATAAGGTCAACCGTTTTGTAATGGTATCCACAGATAAAGCTGTAAATCCTACCAATGTGATGGGAGCTTCCAAAAGAGCCGCCGAGCTGTTTGTACAGTCTTTACAGAATTCTGAAGGCAATACGACAAAATTTATCACTACCCGTTTTGGTAATGTGTTGGGGTCGAACGGATCTGTTATTCCTCATTTCAGAAGGCAAATTGAAAAGGGAGGACCCGTAACAATTACCCACCCGGATATTATCCGTTATTTTATGACCATTCCGGAAGCCTGTGAACTGGTGCTCCAGGCCGGAACGATGGGGAATGGAGGGGAGATTTATGTTTTTGATATGGGTGAACCGGTTAAGATCCTGGATCTTGCCAAAAGGATGATCAAACTTTCAGGCTATACACCGGATATTGATATCAAAATTACATTTATTGGCCTGAGACCGGGAGAAAAGTTGTATGAAGAGCTTTTAAGCAATAATGCCACAACCATCCCTACCCATCATGAAAAGATCATGATATCTAAAGATCCCTTGATGGAATTCGAACAAGTGGACTTTTTATGTAAGCAAATTATAAGGTCGGCTGTGAAAAGGGATAAACTACAGGTTGTGAGGATTCTTAAAACGATTGTCCCTGAATTTATAAGCAATAATTCAGAATTTGAGGTTCTGGATAAGGAATCTGAAGCCAAGATTGAAGAATAAAAATATTGAACCAGATACTTTAAAAGATTAATAATCATATTTTTGTAAAAAAATTTCTAAAATGAATTTTAAATATTTTGTTTATGCTGTTTTATGTCTAACGTTCTTTTCTTGCACTACCAGGCAGGAGATCAGCTATATGAAAGACATTGATGGTATAGTATTGGATAACTCAATTAAAAACAGCAGAAGCACTTTACAACCGGGAGACCAGCTTATAATTACAGTATCTGCGAGAGATATGGAGGTGGTTAAACCTTTCAATCAAACTTATTCTTCCGGTAATACTATTGCACAATATTCTATTCCGAGTTCTAATAACCTTCCTCAGCAAAGCCCTGTTTCAGGACCTACTTATATTATAGACACAGACGGGAATATAATTTTTCCTCAAATAGGAGAAGTAAGTACCAAAAATGAGAATATAGAAACATTAAGAGTGAAATTAACGGATCTTCTTAAAGAATACGTTAAAAATCCTGTGGTTGATATAAAGCTTGTTAATTTTAAGGTATCTGTCCTGGGAGAAGTAGCCAAGCCCGGAACTTACGTAATACCTGACGGTAATACCACTTTATTGGGAGCGCTTGGTATGGCAGGCGATCTTACTACTTTTGGTATGAGAAATAATATTTTGATAGTGAGAAATATTGATGGACAAATTACCAAGGAAAGAATAGATCTCACAAGTGCGAATTTTATCAATTCTCCTTTTTATTACTTAAAGCAAAACGATGTCATTTACGTGCAGCCAAATGCCAACAGAGAAAAATCAGCAAGGCTGGACCCTAATACGGGCTTATATATATCCATTGCTTCTGTAATAGCGTCTATTGCCATAGGAGTTTTGGCTTTAACCAAATAATCTTTCATTGAAATAAGAATTTACAATAAATAACTATTCTGCACAATATCAATTATTTGTATAGAATTTTAATGAGTTTAAATACAACCATGAAGAAAATTATTGCATATATTATCTTGTTATCGGTCATGGCAATATCTTGTAAACCTAAACAGAATATGGTATACATGTCTGATCATAACATGGAGCAGGAAGTGGCACAGGCTAAGTTCAAAGGGCTCCACATCCAGGAAGGAGATGTGCTTTTAATCCTTGTCTCCGCACTTGATGAAGCAGCCGTAAAGCCTTTTAACCTTAATACAGCCAATAAAGTAGGTAGCGAGACCACCACTGGCGTTAATCAATATGTACAGCCCAGTGAATATCTGGTTAATGAAGAGGGATATATCAATTTTCCTGTATTGGGAAACGTTTATTGTAAAGATATGACCCAGGTTCAGCTTAAACAGGAGCTTGAGTCCCGATTGAAAAAATATCTTACAGATCCGTTGGTAACAATAAACCTGAAAAATTTTAATGTAAGTATCCTGGGGGAAGTAAAGGCTCCGGGACAAAAAGAAAGTGCAACTCAAAAACTGAATATTTTCCAGGCATTGAGCTTAGCCGGTGATATGACGGATTATGGAGACCGTAAGAATGTGAAGCTTATCCGTACCGGAGATGATGGAGCTGAACAGGTGATAAACCTGGATATTTCAAGAGCTGATATTGTAAATTCACCATATTACTATATGAAGCAAAATGATGTACTTTATGTACAACCGGACAAGAATAAGCAAATACAGGCCAATACCAACCCTAACCGTGCACTTACATTCCAGATCATTGCTTCTGCACTGGGGGTAGCAACTCTTATTATTTCTTTAACCAGATAACAGAATATGCAGCAGATAGAATTTCAGGAAACGGAAGAAGTATTGAACATCAGGAAAACCATCGGGCCATACTTACGAAAATGGCCATGGTTTGTTATCTCCGTTTTGTTATTCCTCATAGGAGCTTATATTTATCTTAGATATGCAGTGCCTTTATACGAATCAGAGACAACTTTAAAATTTGATAAAAAGGAAACAGATCTTACCTCGGCCTTGGCAGATCTTAATAATTTAGGAATAGGACTCAATAATGCCGATGAGCTGAAAAGTGAAGTAGCAGTTGTTACTTCACGACCTATTCTTTTCCAAGTGGTAAAAAATCTTAATCTCAATGTACAATATTTTAGTTCTGGAGAAATCAAAGATTCAGAATTGTTTACCAAAATACCTATTACAGGAGAAATTATAACTTATTCTAATGCTGATAAATTTGTTTCCTCAGAATATACTGTGACGGAGGTAAAAGGAAATAGATTTACATTATGGAATGAGAAAAAAGGGAATATTAAAGGAATATTTAATCAACCGCTCCACTTGGATTTTGGGACGGTGGTACTGCGATATAATCCAAAGTTTCCTTTTCATTCAAAATATAAAATTGTTTTTTCTAATCCTGTAGAGAAGGTTAAAGAACTAGAACGAAAAATACAAGTTGATTTGCCGGACCAGAAGGCCTTATTGATGGATATCAGCATTATAGGGGCAGTACCTGAAAAGTCAGAAGCTATTCTTAATGAAGTAACCAGACAATATAATTTGGATGGTCTAAGAGATAAGAATTTACAAGCTCAGAATACTCAGGAATTTATAGATAAAAGATTGGAGGTTATTACCCGAGACCTTTCGGGAGTAGAAAACGAAAAGGAAGAATTCCAAAATCGTAACCGTATTGTTGATATTCAAGCGCAGGCACAATTGGCCCTTCAAAATACAAACGATAACACAAAAGCAATTTTACAACAACAAACCCAGCTTGATTTATTAAATTCTCTTGCCACAGAAGTTTCAAAAGGGGGGTTAATGCCTTCTAATTTAGGGCTTACTCCTTCATTAGAACAGGCTATTTCACAATACAATACGCTTCTGATCAGTAGAAATAAGACCCTGAAGCAGGCAACCAGTGAAAATCCTGCCGTTATAGAAATGAACAAAGAGATAACGGCATTAAGAGAAATTATTCGAGATAATATTAATGAGCAGAAGGCAACGGTACAAACAACCATAGCTCAACTGAATAATCAGATTGTAACAGATAAAGGGGTGATAGAGAAGGTTCCTGGCCAATCGAAAATTTATCGTGGGATAGAGCGTCAGCAAAATCTGAAAGAACAACTTTTCCTTTTTCTTTTACAGAAGAGAGAAGAGAATGCAATTAATCTGTCAGTAAATGTTCCAAAGGCAAAAATAGTTAATCCTGCTTTTACCCTGGATGTTCCTGTATCACCCAAGAGAAATATGATTTTGCTGGCTGCAATTGTTTTTGGATTATTATTTCCTTTCGCCGTATTTTATTTGTTCTTCCGATGGGATGATAAGATATATAGTCGGGACGATATTAAAGAGCGCTCTCCATTGGGTGTTTTGGCAGATATACCTGCGTTGAAAGAAAAAGAAAATCATTTAGTGCAGAAAAACGACTTTTCTGAACTGGCAGAAGCTTTTAGAGTACTTGTTTCGAATTTAAAGTTTATACTGCCTACTAAAGATTCCGCTAAAGTAATCATGGTAACTTCTTCTGTGAAAGGAGAGGGTAAAACTTTAGTGTCTGTGAATCTTACACTTACTTTGGCAAATAAAAATGGTAGAGCTCTTCTTATTGGTTCAGACATTAGAAATCCGCAGATTCAGCGATATGATAGTGAGCCTATAAAGAGAAAAGGTCTCACGGAATATTTGTATGATGAATCAACCAGTATCGATGAACTAATTCATACGTCAGATACCAATCCATATTGTGATGTGATTTATGCAGGAAGCATTCCTCCAAACCCTCAGGAGCTACTTTCAAATGGGAGGTATCAGAAGCTTATTCAACAAATGTCTTCCAAATATGCATATATTGTTATAGATTCAGCCCCATTGATGTTGGTTTCAGATACCCTTAGTATAGCAGATGTTGCTGATGCCACACTTTACGTAGTAAGATCAGGAGTATCAAGAAATATGTTGATAGATTTTGCCAATGGATTAGTAAAGGAATCTAAATTATCCAATGTGTCTTTTGTGATCAATGATGTATCAAAACATGCTGGAGGATATGGCTATAATTACGGTTATGGTTACGGATATACTTCAGACAAAAAGCAAGAGTGGTGGGAAAGATTTTTTAGTAAATAAACTTATAAAATTCAAATTATATACAATAAGCAGAGACATTATATTATATGAATACACAAATTAAGATTGGCATAATTGGCTTGGGTTACGTAGGTTTACCTTTAGCTCGTCTATTTGCAACAAAATATTCTGTAGTGGGATTTGATATTAACCAGAACAGAATCGAAGAATTAAACGAAGGTAGAGATTCAACACTTGAAGTGGAAGATGAAATGCTTCAGGCAGTTTTAATAAAAGAAAATCCCTTTCATTATCAAAAAGAAGGAGTCTCTGCAGAAGTTGAGGTTTTAGAAACCACCAAGGGATTATACTGCTCTTCAAATATTGAAGATATCAGAGACGCAAACATTTATATAGTAACGGTACCTACTCCTGTAGATAAACATAACCGCCCAGATTTAACACCTTTATATAAAGCTTCAGAAACAGTGGGAAAGGTTTTGAAAAGAAATGACATAGTAATTTATGAATCCACTGTCTATCCCGGAGTTACAGAAGAAGAATGTGTGCCGGTTTTAGAGAAAGTTTCAGGATTAAAATTTAATCAGGATTTTTTTGCAGGTTATTCACCAGAAAGAATTAATCCTGGAGATAAAGAACGGACAGTGGAGAAAATCCTAAAAGTAACATCAGGGTCTACGCCAGAAGTAGGAAAACTTGTAGACGATCTGTATAAATCTGTTATCATAGGAGGAACACATTTGGCTCCAAGCATTAAAGTAGCCGAAGCTTCCAAAGTAATAGAGAATTCGCAACGGGATATTAATATTGCTTTTGTGAATGAATTGGCAAAAATTTTTAATTTACTGGAAATTGATACTCACGCGGTTCTTGAAGCCGCGGGAACGAAATGGAACTTTCTTCCGTTTAAACCGGGGCTTGTGGGAGGACACTGTATAGGAGTCGATCCCTTTTATCTGGCTCAGAAAGCCCAAGATGTGGGATACTACTCAGAATTAATACTTACAGCGAGAAGATTGAATGATTCAATGGGATCATTTGTAGCTTCTCAGGTTGTGAAAACTATGATCAAAAAAGGAATCAATGTCAATGGTGCTAAAGTGTTGAATTTAGGAATAACCTTCAAAGAAAACTGTCCGGATGTACGAAATACTAAAGCTGCTGACGTTATAAAAAGTTTGGAAGATTACTCTTTAAAAGTGACAACATATGACCCTTGGGCTAACCCCGAAGAAGTATTTCATGAATATGGGACATATTCTATAGATTCCATTGACAAAATCGAAGATCAATTTGATGCTATTGTGCTTACCGTGTCGCATAAAGAATTTTTAGATATTGATCTATCAAAATTTTTAAAGAAAGATGGAATTATCTACGATGTAAAAGGATTTTTAAAACACTATGATTCAAGGCTGTAATCAAAGAATATTTATCAAACTTATCCATAATTGATTACAAATATAGATATAATGAAAGTTAATAATATATGCTGCATTGGTGCAGGCTATGTTGGTGGACCGACTATGGCAGTTATTGCGAAATACTGTCCGGAAATTAATGTTACTGTTGTTGATTTAAATCAGGATAGAATTGCAGCATGGAACGACGAGGATTTAAGCAAATTGCCTGTTTATGAGCCTGGCCTCGATCAAGTTGTAGCTGAAGCTAGAGGTAGAAATCTATTTTTTTCAACAGATGTAAATAAAGCTATAAAAGAATCGGAAATGATTTTTATGGCTGTTAATACTCCAACCAAATTATATGGTGAAGGTGCGGGCATGGCTGCGGAAATGAAGTTTGTAGAGCTTTGTATCCGTCAGATCGCTGAAGTAGCAGATTCTGATAAAATTATTGTAGAAAAATCAACTTTACCGGTAAGAACAGCCAATGTAATTAAGGATATTCTTAAGAATTCAGGAAACCCTCATCATTTTGAAATTCTCTCTAATCCTGAATTTTTGGCTGAAGGTACTGCTATCCAAGATCTTATATATTCAGACAGGGTGTTGATTGGCGGGGATAACACAGATACAGGAATAGCAGCGAAACAGGCTTTGGTCGATATTTATGCTCATTGGATTCCAAAAGAGAGAATATTAACAACTAATGTCTGGTCATCCGAATTAACCAAGCTAACAGCAAATTCATTTTTGGCACAGCGTATTTCTTCTATTAATGCTATTTCTGAATTGTGCGAACATACCGGAGCTAATGTAGAAGAAGTTGCAAAAGCTATGGGAATGGATTCCCGGATAGGATCTAAATTTTTAAAACCTTCAGTAGGATTTGGAGGCTCATGTTTCCAAAAAGATGTTCTGAATTTGGTTTATATAGCAAGATCTTTAGGATTGGAGCAGGTAGCGGACTACTGGCATCAGGTGATAATTCAAAATGACCATCAGAAGAAAAGATTTGCCAGAAATATTGTTAGAAAGTTATTCAATACAGTGGCTGAGAAGAAAATTGTATTCTTAGGATGGGCGTTTAAAAAAGATACTAACGATACCAGAGAATCTGCTGCAATATATGTTGCAGACATGCTAGTGGATGAACATGCAGAAATTCATGTATATGACCCTAAAGTAACTGCAGAGCAGATCTATGCTGATCTTGATTATCTGAATACCCGCTCTCCTGAAGAAAACCGAAAGCGTGTTATAGTGCATAATTATACTGCTGAAATATTCAGGAATGCTCATGCTATTGCCATTTTAACAGAATGGGATGAATTCAAAGATTATGATTATAATGCCATCTATCATCAAATGAAAAAACCTGCTTATATTTTTGATGGGCGTAATATTTTAGATCATGATGTGATTCAACAGATAGGTTTTACTTATGAAGGAATAGGAAATTAGATTAAATTTAATATGACAAAGAAAAATTTAATCATATTTGGAACAAGACCTGAAGCTATAAAAATGGCTCCTTTAGTCAAAGAATTTTCAAAATATGGAGAGTTTGAAACAAAAGTTTGTGTTACAGCACAACATAGAGAAATGTTGGATCAGGTGTTGGATTTCTTTGAAATAACACCGGATTATGACCTGAATTTAATGAAGCCTAACCAGAACTTGTATACATTGACTGCAGACATCATTACCGGGCTTAAGCCTGTTTTAGAAGAGTTTCAGCCTGATTTTGTATATGTTCACGGTGATACAACAACAACAATGGCCGCAAGTATAGCTGCGTTTTATGCAGGGGCTAAAGTATGTCATGTAGAGGCAGGCTTGAGAACACACAATAAAAGATCTCCGTTTCCTGAAGAGATTAATCGCCAGGTAGCAGGCCGGATAGCAGATTTTCATTTTGCGCCTACTTCCCAGTCACAGAAAAATCTGATTGAGGAAAATGTAAATGCTAAGGATATTTTAGTTACAGGAAATACAGTAATTGATGCATTGTTAGATAGTGCAGACCGTGTAAATACCTTATCAAATGAAGAGATTGATTATTTAAAAACAATTGTTGACTCTTCAAAGAAATTAATTTTGGTCACAGGCCATCGCAGAGAAAACCACGGGCAGGGTTTCATCAATATTTGTGAAGCTTTAAAAGAGATCGCAGTTTTGAATCCTGAAGTTTTGATTATATATCCAGTTCATCTTAACCCTAATGTAAAAGGACCTGTTCATGAAATTCTGTCAGATATTGACAATGTAAAACTTATAAAGCCATTGGCATATCCTGCATTTGTATGGTTGATGAATCAATCCTATATGATTATAACTGATTCAGGAGGGGTACAGGAAGAGGCCCCAAGCTTGGGAAAGCCAGTTCTGGTAATGAGAGATACTACTGAGCGTCCGGAAGCTGTAGAAGCAGGAACAGTAATTTTAGTAGGAACGGATAAGAATAAGATTGTGGCTGAAACACAAAGTTTATTATATGATACGGTACGGTACAATTCTATGGGGCAGCTCCATAATCCTTATGGAGACGGGCATGCTTGCCAAAGGATTGCAGAATTCATATTATCAGGAAGTTATATAAATTGAATATAAAAGCATTATATAATAAAGTTTTAGGATCAGGAACCCAACAAAAAATAATAAAAGGTGTTTTCTGGTCGTTTTTGGGAACTTTGATTTCCAAAGGGTTTGTATTTATAGCCCTTTTTCTTGTTGCGAGGATATTGTCTGTGGATAGTTATGGTAAGCTGGGATTGCTTCAATCATATATTAATACATTCACTACTTTCAGCTTAGCCAGTTTTGGTGTGACTGCAACAAAATATCTTGCATTATATGCAGAAACTGATAAAAAAAAAGCGAGTGAGATTTATTCATTAACGAGACTGTCTGTATTCTTGTTGGCAGCTCTGATACTTATTTTTTCTTTAATATTCAATCAGGAAGTAGGAGAATATATTGTCGGGAGTCAAAAAATGTCAAAAGAAGTATTTCTTTGTGCATTTGCTATTTTCTTCTCTTCTCTAAATGGGCTCCAGACAGGTGCATTAGCGGGGCTTGAGAATTTTAAAAGTATTTCATTCGTTAATATGGTCAATGGGATTCTTTCCTTACCATTAATATTATTTTCAGCGTATAAGTTCGGAATTTATGGAGTTGTGGTTTCTCTAGTAGTCATTAACTTTTCTATATGGTTATGCTCAGCTTTTCTATTACAGAAGGAATTGAATAAAAAACAGATAAAATTCACTTTTAGAGGGCTAAAGCAACATTTGGAAACGGTATACAATTTTACATTACCTTCCTTTATTAGTAGTATTATGTTAAGTCCTGTTGTGTTGATCTGTAATTCAATGCTGATTAAGAATAGTGTACACGGATATTATCAATTAGGTATATATAATGCTACATTTAACTTTTCTCAGGTAGCCACTTTGTTATTAGGTGTTATCGGACAGGTTACGTATCCATTAACTATGAAAAACTTTGGAAAGGATAATAAAAAATTTGATTTTTTCAATATTAATCAATCCTATGTTATAGGAGTCGTACTTTTTTTACCTATCTTGGTATTACCAGATTTATTTTCAGGCCTTTATGGAGGTAAATATCAGAATAGTGAAATGTATCTTACATTAATAATTGTTTCATTATCTACTATTATTATTGCTCAAAGACAAGGCATTGCTAGAAACTTTGCTGCTGGTAATTTTATGTGGTTCAGTGTATTTTCTAATATGACCTGGGCAGTTATTACCATTTCTGCATGTTATTTATTAATTGATTATGGAGCTATAGGAAGGGCGATTGGTTTTTTAATAGGATATTTTATTAATACTGTAATATTTATTCCCTTTTACTTAAAAAAAGGACTTATCAGTAAAAATTTAATAATTTCAAAAGAACATTTCTTTTTAATCATCATTATTGTACTATCCTGTTTGTCATTTGTTTATTGTTCTAATTTAATAATCAGGATTTTCATAGCTTTATGTTTTTTAGGGTTAAGCCTTTTAACTTTTTATAAATGGTATAATTCTTATGTAAAATGATAGGGAAAATTTTATTTAAATTAAAGAATTTTGTAGAAAAACAAATACATGCCTATAGAATTCAATTGATAAAAGGAAAGAATATTAGTAATAAATCGAGAATATCGAAAGGTTTTAAATTTACTGATATAGGAAAAATATACATAGAAGATTATGTGTATGTAGGTCCCGATGCTTTTATTTCCAGTTTTGGGAAAGTTCAGATTAAACGAGGAACTATAATAGGACCAAGATTGGTTATTCATACTGCCAATCATAATTATATTGACAATATTAAGGCAATCCCTTATGATAAAGAACTAATTATCAAAGATGTTTTAATTGAAGAAAATGTTTGGATAGGTGACAGTGTCATAATATTACCTGGAGTTGAAATTGGAGAAGGATCAATTATTGCTGCTGGAAGCGTTGTTGTTAAAAGTGTACCGAAGTTTTCAATCGTTGGAGGAAATCCAGCAAAGATAATTAAGGAAAGGACCAATATTGAGGATTATTTAATAAACAAAAAGCAGGATAACATTTATTTAAAATTAAAGAATGAAAACTGATATAGTTATTAGAGGGGGGTATGGTTTTGGTAACTTTGGGGACGATGCATTAATGTATACTATTGTTACTGAATTGGAAACAGTTTCAAAAGATATAATGTTGTTATGTCAGTCGGCATCTTATATCAGTAACATTTTGCCTGGTATAAAGGTATTTGACTATCACAAAATTAAACAACCTATTTATTCAAATTTATTGATATATGGAGGAGGAACCCAATTTTATCATTTCAAAAAAAACAGACTTTCTAAAAAAGGATTGAAGGATAAAATATTAAGCCCTAACCATATCAAGAGCTATATAAGAAAAAAAATTCTGAAAAATAATTATATTGAAAATAAATTTCAAATAAGTGATTATGCCAAGCATATAGCATTAGTAGGGGTTGGAGTAGGTCCTTTTGATATCGAAAACTCTTTTGTTGAAAACAAAACAGCGAATTTATTTGCCAAATCTGATTTTGTAGGAGTAAGAGATGAATTTGCCATGAAAAAGGCGAAAGGATGGGGAGTGGATAAACCGGTTCTGTCCCCGGATATTTGTTATTCATTCAGAAGTCATTTTCTGGAAAATTATAAAAATGATTCAAAAGAAATAAAAAAAATCGGGATTATTGTAAGGGATTGGAATTATGCGAACGGAGGAGGTGAATATTATGAACATTTACAGGAAGCATCAGCCAGACTTGAAAAAGAGGGTTATGAGGTTAATTATATCTTATTTGATATCCAGTCTGATCTCTACTGGTATGGGAAAAGAAATGAATTAAATATCATATTATGGAATCCGGAAAAGGATACGTTTGATTCCTTTTTAGAAAAAATTTCCAAATTTGATCTTTTTATTACTGCACGCTTCCATGGAGCTATTTTTGCCACTTTATTACAAACTCCGTTTATTACTATTGAAGTAGAGCAGAAATTAAAATTTATCTCTGAGACATATAAAGAAAGTTCCTTTTGCTGGGAGAGGCCGTTTATCTTAGATGATCTTTATTCTAAAATTGGTTTAATCAATGAAAATTATAATCATAGAAAAAATATGATTACTCAAAAGATGCTTGAATTCAGACACTTGTCCGATCAGATGTTCTCGGAGCTAAAGGAATATTATAAAACATTATAATCAAGGATGAAAGTACATATTTTTTATTTGGCAGTGATGGATCGTCAGGGAGATCATATAACAGTAGGAGGAATACAAAATTACCTGATAGGATTGGGAGCAGCTTTGAAAGAGGCAGGGAATGAAGTGAGAATTTATCAAGGAGCGGACAAAGACTTTGAATCTACATATAATGATATAAATATTATAGGAAAAAAGAATGAACTAAAAAAATCATTAAAAGGTCAGATAAAAGAAGTGTTTCATCAGGTAAAAGACGAGATATATCCTGATGATGTAGTGATTTTTGGAACGGATAAAATAGCTTTTAAGCTGAAAGGATATTCAAAAACGATATCTATACAACATGGAATATCATTCGATTACATCTCATATAATGCATTTCCTTCTTTTTTAAAAAAAAATTGGATAGGAACAGTATATAAGTGGTTACAATGTTACAGAAATGCCAAAGACTTTTTGATATGTAAAAATGTTGTATGTGTAGACTATAACTTTGTGAATTGGATCAGGACTATATTACCCCGTAACTATTCAGAAAAAACTGTTGTAATTCCCAACTATGCCATACCATCAGAAAAAGTTAGCATCAATCTAATTTCTCATAAAAGTATCAAAATATTGTTTGCAAGAAGATTTGAAATGATGAGGGGAGTGTATATATTGATCGATATTGTGAAAGAAATTAGTTCCAGATATAAGAATGTAGAATTTACAATATGTGGAGATGGTCCACTGAAAGAAAAATTAAATCAGGAACTGGGGCATTTTCCCAATGTACTGATAACAAAATATGGCATAGGAGAATCAGAAAAGTTCAATCTCGAGCACCATATTACTCTGGTTCCTACTTATGGTAGTGAAGGAACTTCTTTTTCATTGTTGGAAGGCATGGCTGCCGGGGCCGTTCCTATTGTTTCTAATGTTGGTGGAATGACTAACATTATTTTGGATGGTTATAACGGCTATATTATGAACCCTCATAGTGAGAATTTTATTGAGAAGATTAGTTTTTTAATTGAAAATCCGGATAAACTGAAAGAAATTTCCGGAAATACAAAGAAAACAGTTGAAGCCTCATTTAATGAAACAAAATGGAAACAGGATTGGATCAACTTTGTAAATAAAGTATATAATGCAAATTAAAAAAAAGCTTTATAATTTTTATGTAATCTTTTCTTTAGCAGGATTCCTTATTTCAAGCTTTCTTCCTTCTATGCTGGGTATAGAAGGAAATGGAATAAATATACTGTATCGTGTATTGGTATTGCTTTTAAGTATATTCATCCTTTTAATTAATATTTCATCTAAGAGTTTTAGCTTAAAAATACTGAACCAGTATCAGCTATTCATAATTTTTTGGGTCTTCTATTCGTTTTTCCTTTTAAAAGATATTTATTATGCACCAGTGAAGTTGGCTCCTAATAAAACTTATTCTGAATATGTACAATTTGCTTTTGGGGTAGTGCTGATTCCTTGTTTGGCATTGATAGTTATTGATTCCAAAAAATTAAATTTTAAAACAATACTCAATACAATATACTATACAATATACATATTATTATTAGGATCATTGATATCCAGAAGCAATAGTAATATTACGGGAAGGAATGTAGGAGATCTCGAAATTGGTGTTTTGGTATATGGGCAATATGGAACAATGCTGGCTTTACTATCCATTTATAAACTGGTTACAGGAAAAAATAAATTATTTTCAATTATATATATACTCGGAATAGCTATAGGAACCCTGACTATATTTGTTTCTGCAAGTAGAAGCCCTTTTATAGCACTCATATTGTCAACGATTTATTTTTTTATAATGAAAAAGGGGACAAAAGGGGTATTTTATCTGAGCATACCAGCCTTTTTTATTGGAACTTTCTTTTTTGAAATCATGGATTTTTTTGGCAGTCTATTTAAAAGTAATTTCCTTCAGAGGCTGGCGTCAACCTTTGAAAAAGATAATGAAAGAGAAAAGTTATATAATGTTGCCTTAAACGAATTTATGGATCATCCTTTTTTAGGAAAACACTTTGTTATACAGACCAACCCTTATATGGGCTCATATCCTCATAATTTATTTATAGAAGGATTTATGGCAACCGGCTTTTTCATTGGAATGATACTTGTAATATTATTTCTACGGACAATTTTAATACAAGGTAAATTTGTTATTCAAAAAGATCATTTTACAGGGTGGATTCCCATGATTTTATGTCAGTTTTTTATTTTTAGTATGTTTTCGAATAATATATATTCAAATAATTTATTGTGGTATTCATTAATTTTAACACTCATTTCCTTTAAATATGAAAAGTTATGTCATTCTTCTTATCCTTCTGTTGTCAGTAGGATCTAAATTAGAGGCCCAGGATTTAGAAATTTTCACTCAGAATAAAAGATATACCCAGAATCAAAAAAACATGACGCAGAACAGAGGAGGTACTTCTCAATGTGCGAATTGTATAAAAAATTATTATTTTTTTGGACAATATTATATTGATAGGAATAAAAAAAACATAATAGATTTAAATTCCTTACAAAAAGGAATTAACAGTATCATCCCAGATAAACAAAGCTCTGATCTGATAGTTCTGGATATTGAAAACAAAATATATCAAGATATAAAGAAAAAAGGCGTTTCTGACAAAAATTATAAATCAAATATTGACAAACTTGTAGAAATGGTCCGTTTTGTAAAAAAAATGAGACCTAATGCTAAAGTAGTATTATATGGGATTCCATTTAATTTTAATTATGATTTCCAAAAAAGTTATAATGACTATAATAAACTGAAACCATTGCTCCAGGTTGTTGATTATTTAACCCCATCACTTTACTTGATGTATTCTGATTTAGAAAAAAGTGACAATTATTTTAAAAATTATATTTTTTCAAATTTGGATCTTACCTTTGAAATGGCTGCAAAAGTAAACAAACCTGTTTTACCATTCATTTGGTACAAAGTACATCCATATAATAAGATTTCGGGTGGAAGCGTAATAAATGACAGTTTATACACCACATATTTAAAACTGATCAAAGACTATAGATACAAAAACAACAAAGTCAGCGGGGTTATTTATTGGGAACCATCTAAAGAAACAATCAATATTAACCAGAAATTGGATAATACAATAAAAATATTACAATAGATGATTCTTCATATTACAAATGACTATTCAGGATCTACAGTTTATAAAAATTTAATTAGAGAATTAGATACTCTAGGTATAGAGCAGATAATTTATAATCCAATAAGAGATGCGGGGCGTAATGGAAAAAATAAAATAGACTTAAGTGTTAGTCATTCTCAGATTATATATAGTAATATCTTATCCAAATATACAGACCGGATTTTTTATCAGAAAAAAATAAAAAAAATAGTTTGTGATATAGAGTCAAAAGTCGATCTCACAAAAGTTACATTTATTCATGCTCATACATGGTACAGTGATGGAGGAGCTGCATATGAACTTCATAAAAAATATAATATACCTTATATTGTAGCGGTACGAAACACAGATCTGAATTTATTTTGGAAATATTTTTTTCATAAAAGAAATTATGGAAGAAAAATCTTTTTGAATGCTAGTAAAATAATAACAATTTCTGCAGTTTATAAAAACAGAATATTTGAAGATGAACGATTATCTTCCATTATTGACAAAATCAAAGATAAAGTTGAAATTATTCCTAATGGTGTTGATCCTTATTGGATTCAAAATAAAGTTTCTGCTAGAAAACAAATTACTGATAAAGATATAATTCAACTGCTTTACATCGGAAAATTTGATAAAGGGAAGAATATTGTCAATCTGATAAAAGCAGTCAAAAATATAAATCAAAATAAGAATAGTCCGAAGCTAAGATTGACTTTAATAGGAGCTAAAGGAAATGATGAAAAAAGAACCCTTGATTTAATTAAGAATGATGTTTATTTTAATTATTTAGGAAGAATAGATGACCTAAGAGAACTAAAAAAACATTTCCAACAGAGTGATATATTCACTATGCCTTCGAAGGCCGAAACATTTGGGTTGGTTTATGTAGAAGCCTTACTTCAGGGATTGCCGGTACTGTATACCAAAAATGAAGGAATTGACGGCTTTTATAATGATTCCATCGGAGAAAAAGTTGAAAATACTTCGGTCGAGGAAATTCAAAATAAAATAGAAAAATTAATTTTGAATTATTATCAATATAATTTTAATATAGTAGAACTTTCTCAAAACCATGACTGGAAAAAAATAGCTGAAATTTACCGTCAATTATATAATTAAAATGAATATCCTATATATCCATCAATACTTTGTTACCCCTAAGGAACCAGGTGGGACCAGATCTTATTGGCTTGCTAAAGAACTCGTAGAAAATGGACATAAAGTAATAATGATTACCTCATCAACGAAATATCCGGATAAAATAAAAAAAATAAATGTAGACGGTATTGAAGTTGTGTATATCAGAGAAGACTATGATCAGAAGATGAGTGTTTCAAGAAGATTAATGGCTTTCCTGAAATTCATGTATAAATCTTCTGCCATAAGTTTGAAACAGAACAATATAGATCTGGTAATTGCTACTTCCACTCCTTTGACCATCGGAATACCGGCTCTTGTATTGAAATGGATTAAGAAAATACCTTTTGTCTTTGAGGTCCGGGATTTGTGGCCGGAAGTCCCGATACAGATGGGAGCTATAAAAAATAAGTGGATCATCAGAACAACCCGTTGGCTGGAAAAAACGATCTATAGAAATGCATCACATATTATTGCCTTGTCGCCGGGTATGCGGGATGGGGTATTACAATATGTGCCGAAAGAAAAAACAAGCATGATCCCCAATATGGCAAAAATGGATGAGTTCTGGCCGCGGGAGAAAAACACGGAGCTGGCCGAAAAGCTGGGGTTGAAAAATCATTCGTTTAAAGTTGTACATTTTGGTTCCCTTGGGCTTGCTAACGGAGCTCATACAATTATAGAATCCGCTAAATTACTAAATGAAGATGATTCCGTAGAGTTTCTATTTGTAGGTGGAGGATCCACAGAAAAAGATTTAATTGATGAAGTAGAAAACAATCAGCTGAAAAATGTAAAGTTCCTAGGCAGATTTCCTATGAAAGAAGTTTCCGAAATTGTTAATTTCTCTGATGTTTCATTGATATCATTTTTAGATCTGCCCATTTTGTATACTAATTCTCCCAATAAGTTATTTGATTCTCTTTCAGCAGGAAAACCTATTATTGTGAACTCGGCAGGATGGACCAAGGATATTGCCGAGAAATATAACTGCGGATATTACGTGAATCCTAATAAACCTCAGGAACTTGTGGATAAGATATTGTATCTTAAGAATAATCCCGGCTTGGTTCAGGAGATGGGAAATAATTCCCGTAAATTAGCAGAGACAATTTATGATAAATCTATCTTATGCAAACAATTTGTAGAGGTAATCGAAAAGGTTGAAGTAACGAATAGATGAGCCATGTACAGAAAATTTGTTAAACGTCTATTAGATTTTATTATAGCATTGATTGGCTTAATATTATTATCCCCTGTTTTTCTGGTTGTTATGATAGGGCTATATTTTGCCAATCAGGGTAAGCCTTTCTTTTTTCAGGCACGTCCGGGTTTGAATGAGAGAATTTTTAAAATTATCAAATTTAAAACCATGAATGATAAAAAGGATGCTGAAGGAAACCTTTTGTCCGATTCAGAACGGCTGACACCCATTGGAAAATTTGTCCGTAAGACGTCTTTGGATGAACTACCGCAACTCATTAATGTTTTGAAGGGAGATATGGCAATTATAGGTCCGCGTCCTCTATTGCCACAATATTTACCTTTGTATAATGAAACCCAGAGACGCCGTCATGAAGTTCGTCCAGGGATTACGGGCTGGGCGCAGGTGAACGGAAGAAATGCTATTTCCTGGACAAAAAAATTTGAACTGGATGTATGGTATGTAGATCATGTATCCTTTGCAACAGATTGTAAAGTGTTCCTTACCACCTTTAAAAAAGTTTTCAAAAGTGAAGGGATTAATCAGGCCGGTCAGGCAACAGCTGAGGCTTTTAACGGAAATAATTAACAGAATTATATTATGTATTTGTACGGAGCGAGTGGTCATGGCAAAGTAGTTATTGAAGTTGCGGAAGAAAACGGATATACTATTGATGCTTATATTGATTTAGATCTGTCTAAAAAACAGCTGCTGGATTATCCTGTCATTCACGAAATTCCCAAAGATGATATAGACGTTATTATTTCCATTGGGAATAACGAGATCAGAAAAAAAATTGTTGAAGAAAATAAACAATTCAATTATAGAACACTTGTTCATCCCAAAGCAGTAGTCTCCAAAAGGGCGAGAGTATCGGAAGGAACAGTCGTAATGCCGGGGGTTACTATAAATTCGGAATCATCAATAGGCAGACATTGCATTATCAATACGAATGCATCTGTGGATCATGATTGTACAGTGGAAGATTTCGTACATATTTCCCCTAATGCATCTTTGGCCGGAGACGTGTATATAGGAGAGGGCACCCATATTGGGATAGGAGCCTGTGTTATACAGGGAATAAAAATCGGGAAATGGTGTACTGTAGGTGCGGGAGCGGTTATTATAAGAGACGTTCCTGATGGTGCAACCGTAGTAGGAAATCCGGGTAAAATAATAAAATTACTTATTGATAATAAAAAATAAACAGTTATATGAATTCGAAAATATGGCTTTCCTCGCCTCATATGGGAGGCAACGAATTGAAATATATCCATGAAGCTTTTGATGCCAATTGGGTTGCTCCTCTGGGCCCGAATGTTGACGGTTTTGAGAAAGATATTGAAAACTATTTAAACGCAGACGTAAAAGTGGCTGCCCTTTCATCAGGAACTGCTGCGCTACATCTGGCATTGGTAGAATGTGGGGTAGGCCATGGCGATGAGGTCATCTGTCAGTCTATGACCTTCTCAGCCTCTGCCAATCCTATTGCTTATCAGGGGGCGGTTCCGGTCTTTGTAGATTCAGACAAAGATACCTGGAATATTTGCCCCGCAACATTGGAAAAGGCTATAGAAGACAGAATTTCAAAAGGTAAAAAGCCAAAAGCTATTATTGTGGTCCATCTCTACGGTATGCCTGCTAAAATGGATGAAATCATGTCAATCGCCGGAAAATATGAAATCCCGTTGCTTGAAGATGCCGCTGAGGCTTTGGGTTCAACCTATAAAGGAAAAGTTTGTGGAACTTTCGGGCGGTTTGGTATATTATCCTTCAACGGAAATAAGATCATTACTACTTCCGGAGGAGGAGCGCTGGTCTGCCATACGCAGGAGGACAAGGAAAAAGCTGTATTCCTTTCAACCCAGGCCAGGGATAATGCACCGCATTATCAACATTCGCATATTGGCTATAACTACAGGATGAGCAATATTACGGCAGGAATCGGCCGGGGGCAGATGGAGGTCCTGAGTGACAGAATAGAAGCCCGTAGAAATATGCATAGCTTTTATGTAGATCTCTTTGGAAATATCGAAGGAGTAGAAGTTTTTTCTGAGCCTGATGCCGATTTTTATTCCAATCACTGGCTGTCTGCTATTACAGTTGATGATAAAATCACAGGTAAAACACGGGAAGATCTGCGTTTGGCGCTTCTTGAAGAGAATATAGAATCCAGGCCACTTTGGAAACCTATGCATATGCAGCCTGTTTTTGCAGAAGCTCCTTATTATGGTGAACAAGTAGCAGAGACTCTTTTTGCAAACGGATTATGTCTGCCTTCAGGATCTAACCTTACAGACGACGACAGGAGCAGGATTGCAAAAGCCATTACGGGTCTTTTTTCAAAATAAACCGGAAAAAAAATTAAAATAAAAATGGATGCATGGAATATGGCATCCATTTTTTATATGGATACGATATATTTAAAAGTAATTTTTAAAATTTAATTTCACAGGATCATTTTTTCAAAACGGGTTTTCCTGCATATTTTATATCTTTGCCTTCAATTCAATATGGTGAGAAAATACCCCTTATGGAAATGGCTTATGGATTACGGCATAACAATTGTTGCCGTTATTACGCTTCTTCCTATGCTATTTTTATTGACAATTTTAACTTCTTATGATACAGGCTTCCCTGGGATCTTTATACAAAGAAGAGTTGGCAGAAACGCAGAGCTGTTTGATATTTATAAATTCAGGACAATACACCCGAAAACCTTCCGGAAATCGCGGATAGGCAATTGGATGAGAAAAACCAAACTGGATGAGCTTCCTCAATTGTTCAATATCCTTAAAGGAGATATGTCCCTAATAGGTCCCCGCCCCGATATTCCCGGATATTATGACAAACTGGAAGGGGAAGACAGGCTTGTACTCCAACTGAAACCGGGACTGATCAGTGAGGCGGGCATTAAATATAGTAATGAAGAAGAAATATTAAATCAGCAGGAGGCTCCTTTGCAATATAATGATCAGGTGCTCTTTCCGGATAAGGTGAGGATGAATTTGGAATATTATCATAATCTATCCTTCAAAACGGATATCCAAATATTATTGAAAGCCTTTTCTATCCTGCGGGTATAATGCAGACAGAAAATTTATGATATATGAAATTGATTTCCAAACTAAGTGTAGTTTATTGTATATTTTCGGCATTTATACTTAATGCCCAGACAGAAATAAAGCTGAATGCACCTTCGGCCCCGGTAGGGATTCTTCATATTGCAGTTGAGAAGCCTTTGAGGAAAAATTATACATTGCAGGCAGAAGCTTTTGTTTCACCCTGGAAATCTTTTGCCGGCAAAAACCTTCAGATTTATATGGGAACGTTGGAAGGCAGGTATTATTTCAATGAGAAAATGAAGAAATGGTATGTCGGAGCTTATATTTCGGCAGCTGCCTTTAATCTTCAGAAATGGGATTATTGGAAAGCAAAGGTTGTAAGAGATGAAAATGGTAATCCGGAAATATTACCGAACGGAAGCCCACGGATAACGGAAAGGTATCAGAAAGGGCTAGCCTTTGTAGGGGGAATAAGCGGTGGGTATCACTTCGTCATTAATGAAAGATGGGGGCTGGATGCCTTTGCCGGAATAGGATTTACCCAATCATTATATAAAGGATACTTAAAAGACAATGATCAAAGATATGACGGCGCCCGAAAATGGAACAAAAGTGGAGAAATTATTCCTACCCGGGCGGGATTAATGTTAACATATAAAATAAATTGATATTGTGATAGCTAAAATATTTCTGGTTATGCTATAATATAATAATAGTACAAAGATTGTGTAAAATATTTAGATATATTTGTACGTCGTAATAATTGATAATGAATAATTCTAAACCTAAATTGATATATCTTCCCAAAATAATTGATAAAAGGGGAAACTTATCTTTTTATGAATACCCGGGGCAGATTCCATTTGAAATTGCCAGAACCTATTGGATCTATGATGTGCCTGGAGGAGAAGTAAGGGGAAGTCATGCCTTTAAAGATCAACAGGAATTTATTGTTGCGTTATCAGGCAGTTTTGATATTGTTTTACATGATGGCAAAGAAGAACTCAGGTTCTCATTAAACCGTTCTTATTACGGACTATATATTCCTAAAATGTATTGGCGAAGAATGGAAAATTTTTCAACTAATTCCCTCGCTTTGATAGTTTCTGACCGTATTTATAATGAAGCTGATTATATAAGAGATTTTGAACAATTTAAAACTTTAAAGAATGGATAAACTTTCGGTTTTTGATTGTTCAATAATTGATTTGGGTAAAATCAGTTTTGATGAGGGAAATCTGACTGTTGTTGAAAATAATTCAGAATTTCCGTTCAATGTAAAAAGGGTTTTTTATCTCTATGATATAGCAGGTGGTGAAAGCAGGGGTGCCCATGCCCATAAGGAATGCCATCAGTTTTTGATTGCGGCCAGCGGTAGTTTTGAAGTAAGCCTGGATGATGGCAAATATAAAAGGCAGGTGTTCCTTAATAGACCTAACTTAGGCTTACACGTTCCACCGGGAATCTGGGCTTCAGAAGTTAATTTTTCTTCGGGGGCAATTTGCCTGGTATTGGCTTCACATGAGTATAATGAGCAAGATTATATCAGAAATTATGAAGATTACTTAAATATCAGGAAATATGGCTAAAATTCATCCATCATCTGATGTTCAGAGTGAAAATATTGGTGAAAACACCCTGATCTGGCAATATTGTGTTATATTAAAAGATGCAATAATTGGTAATAACTGTAATATTAATTGCCAGGTTTTTATTGAGAATGATGTTAAAATAGGAGATAATGTTACTATAAAGTCCGGAGTGCAGATCTGGGATGGAGTAACATTAGAGGACAATGTTTTTATTGGGCCTAATGTTACCTTTACAAACGATCTAATTCCCCGTTCTAAAAAATATCCTGAAACTTTTGCAAAAACCACAATAAAAAAAGGGGCCTCTATAGGCGCAAATTCAACAATTATTGCAGGTAACACGATTGGAGAAAATTCTTTGATAGGAGCAGGTAGTGTTGTTACCAAAGATATTCCAGCTAATACGGTCTGGTTTGGAAATCCGGCAAAACAAAAGGGAATAATCGATGAAAAGGGAAAAATTATTTATTTATAGAAAATGATGATCAAATTTTTAGACTTACAAAAAATAAACCTTGTTCATCAACAGGAAATTGAACAAAGAATCATAGATACTTTTCGTTCCGGTTGGTATCTCCTGGGAAAGGAGGTTAAAAATTTTGAAAATAACTTGGCAGAATATATTGGCGCTAAACATGCAATAGGAGTCGCTAACGGATTAGATGCTTTAAGATTAATACTTCGTGCTTATATAGAGTTGGGAGTCTTCCGGAAAGGGGATGAAATCATTGTGCCTGCCAACACCTATATAGCTTCTATTTTAGCTATTTCAGACAACGGACTGGTCCCTGTATTGGTAGAACCGGATATTGATCATTATAATATTGATGTTTCTAAAGTTCAGGAAAAAATTACTTCAAAAACTAAAGGGGTATTGATTGTGCATCTGTACGGCAGAATAATTTTTTCCGAAGAATTGAGGAATATTGCCACAAAACATAATCTTAAAATTATTGAAGACAATGCCCAGGCAATAGGAGCAGAATGGAATTCGGTAAAATCAGGGAATTTAGGAGATGCAGCCGGATTTAGCTTTTATCCGGGTAAAAATTTAGGTGCTTTGGGAGACGCCGGAGGAATAACCACTAATGATGAGGATTTGGCTAAATGCATTAGAGCATTGGCTAATTATGGCTCTAATCAAAAATATGTAAATATTTATCAGGGGTTGAATTCCAGATTGGATGAGATTCAAGCCGCAGTTTTGGATGTTAAGCTTAAATATATTGACGGGGAAAACCAAAGGAGAAGGGAAATTGCCAGACGGTATATTACAGAAATAACTCATCCGGATATCATACTTCCCGAATATCCTGAAAATGAAAAAGAACACGTATGGCATTTATTTGTAATAAGAACAAAGGGGCGAGAAAATCTTCAGAAATATCTTTCTGAAAATAATATTCAGACACTAATACATTATCCGGTTCCTTCCCACAAGCAGGAGGCCTATAAGGAATGGAACCATTTGAGCTATCCAATCACGGAACAGACTCACAATGAAGTTTTGAGTTTACCTGTAAGCCCGGTAATGAACGATGAAGAAGTTGGTATAGTCATTGAAAAACTTAATTTATTTTAGTGATTCATCTGATTAAAAGGCTGAAATCTAGTAATCTGTTAAGAGTTTTTTCGTTAACGGGCATTTCTACATTGATAAAGATCATTACAAGTTATATAACTGTAAAAGTATTGGCAACTATTGTAGGGCCGGCCGGTATTGCTCTTATCGGGCAGCTGCAAAACTTTACTACAGTTCTTACCACTTTGGGTGCAGGTGGAATTAATAACGGAGTTGTAAAATATGTAGCAGAATACAAAGAAGACCGTAGTATATTATCAAAAATTCTGGGCAATGGGTTTAGAATAACCGCCTGTTTATCTCTTGCCATAGGATTCATAATCATACTTTTATCCGGCTTTTTAAGTAAAATCATACTTTTGGACGAACAGTATTCCTATATCTTTATTCTGTTTGGGATCAGTCTTTTCTTTCTTTCAATTAACAATTTTTTTGTTTCGGTGCTGAATGGTTATCAGGAATTCAGGAAATTTGTCACTGTGAATATCATTACAAGTATTATCGGACTTATTTTTACAATAAGCCTGGTAATTCTCCTCAATATCAGCGGGGCTTTGATTGCTATGGTAACCTATCAGTCTGTAATAGTTTTTTTTACGGTTTTTTACATCAAAAAGTTGGAATGGTTTAGAAGACCTTATTTATGGGCATCTTGGGATAAAAAGATTGTTAAAAAGTATGCATATTATTCTCTTATGGCTATTGTTTCTGCAATTGCTGTTCCATTAACACAGTTTGTGATCAGGAGATTTCTTATTCATGAATATTCGATGACTGATGCTGGTTACTGGGAGTCTATGAATAAGATATCTGGGCTTTATCTGATGCTGTTCACTTCTACATTTAGTGTATACTATCTGCCAAAACTTTCAGAAATAAAAGACCAGCTGAGCCTGAAAAGTGAAATATTCAAAACATATAAAATCTTCACTCCGGTTTTATTGATAAGCCTTATGGCTATATTCTTTCTGAAAGATCTGGTCGTTTCTGTTTTATTTACTCCGAACTTTGCCCCCATTAAGAAATTATTCTTTTGGCAACTTTTGGGAGATTTTTTTAAGATAATGAGTTGGATCCTGGCCTTTGTAATGGTTGCTAAATCAATGAGTAAAATTTACATTTTTACGGAAATTTCATTTTCGGTTTTACAAATTTTATTGACCTATTATTTTGTTGATCACTATGGGCTTACCGGGGCTGTGCAAGCCTATTTTGTAAATTATTTTATTTACTTTTGGACGATGATTATATTATTTAAAAATATTTTATTCAAAAAGTGATATGAAAATATTGATTCCCATAGTAGGCGTTTTTGGGAAGTCAGGAGGTTGGAGAGTTCTATCGAAATTGGCAAACTACTGGATGAAAGAAGGACATGAAGTTCAGTTTTTAGTCTATGAAAAATCTAAGGCACCTTATTTCCCTACAAAAGCAGATATTCTTTATTATAATCTTTCAGGAAATATTGAAACAAATCATAATCTAGATGCTATCTCGCCTTTACTGGGACCTATAAGATTAATTTCAGCATTAACTAAAGCGTTGAACAAGCTTCAGGCTGATATTGTTTTAGCTAATCACAGTTTTTCGGCATATCCGGTTAAAAAATCAAGTATTAAGGCCAAAAAGTTCTATTATATACAAGCTTACGAGCCTGATTTTTATATTAAAAGAGATTTGAAGACCCGGTATTTTAAATGGTTAAGCAAGAAATCTTATACCTTAGGACTTAATATGATTGTAAATGCTCCAATGTATTTGAATTATAGAGAAATTAAAACTGATATGTTTGTGTTTCCGGGACTTGATATGCAGAATTATTGTCCAAGTCACCAGGTAAGTGCTAAGACTGTTTTTATTTTAGGAACAATCGGAAGATCTGAAGAATATAAAGGAACAAAATATGTTATTGAAGCTTTTAGGATCCTTAGGAAAAAACTGGGAAATAAAATAGAGTTGCATATTGCTTTTGGAGATATAAATTTAGAAAAGGAAGAGGGGATAAAAGTTTTAAGGCCAGACGGGGATCAGAATCTTGCTAAATTTTATCAATCTTTAAACATTTACATTTGTGCAGGAACCATTCAACTGGAAGCTGTACATTATCCTGTAATAGAGGCTATGGCATGTAAGATCCCTGTAATTACTACGGGCTATTTACCTTCTTCTTCTTCAAATGCATGGCTAGTTCCCATAAAAGATTCAATGGCAATTTCGGATAAAGTAATTGAAATCATGAACGGAGATACACAACAAAAAATAGAAAAAGCATATGAAGATGTAAAGGTTTTTGAATGGAATAAAATTTCATTAAAAATGATAACCTATTTCAAAGAAAAATGACAGCTTTGTTTTTAAATTATAATTATTCTTGATGTAGTCTTCTAAATTATAATATATTTGCGGAATTTAAGTGTTTTATCCAATAAATATTTCTACAATAACAATATGAAAATAAATAATAAAGATTTAAATCTGAATGAAATAATAAACCCTTATTTAAAAAAATGGCCAATTTTTTTAATTAGCATCTTTATTATGCTTGTTATTTCTTTTATATATATAAAATCTAAAACACCTGTTTATAAAGTGCAGACTTCTATTTTGATAAAAGATGCAAAAAAGATGTCTTCAGATGTTGGGGATATGAGCATTATGCAAGGAGTCCCTGGTTTTGGTGGAATGGGAACTAATAGTATAGAAAATGAATTGGAAATTTTACAGTCCAAGACAATTGTGGAAGACGTTGTAAAAGATTTGAGGCTTCAGACTCCTGTATATGCAAAACAGAGTTTTTATGATATAGAATTATATAAAGATACAAATCCGGTTAATATAGCTTTGGTGAGAGAAGATCCATATGCTGAAAAACCTAAAGAACCAATTCATATTGAAATTGAAACTGATGGAATTGTTTTGTCTTCAGAAGAATTGGAGAAAGACATAAAGGCAAGCTATAATCGATTAATCAGGTTACCTTATGCTGATATTATTATTACTAAAAATAACAATTTCAATAAAAGGAAAGCAAATAAGATCAAACTTGATGATATTTATTTCAGATATGTGGAATTTGATGATGCAGTTGAAGAATATCAAAAGGCAATTTCTGTAGATCTATTGGATAAAGATGCTACGGTGATTGGAATTAATATAATTGATATTAATAAAGATAAGGCAGTAGAGATTCTAAATACACTGGTAAAAAAATATAATTATTATGCGATCAATGATAAAAACACAGAGTCAGAAAAGACAAAAAATTTTATTGATGAAAGGATTGCTATTATTTCTAAAGAATTGGGAAATGTAGAATCTGAAAAACAAAATTTTAAAGTTCGGAACCAGATAGTTGATGTTCAAAGTGATGCAAGGATTAATCTTGAAATTAATGAGGAAGCGAAAAAGAAAATGCTTGAACTAGACACTCAAATTGAACTCAATAATATGTTGTCAAACTATTTGAATAACTATTCCTCGAATCAGCTAATTCCGGCTAATGTTGGATTGCAGAATCCAGTTGCTGTAGCCAGTATCAATAATTATAACAAATTGGTTCAGGAAAGGAACCGATTATTGGATAATGCAACCCCTTCAAACCCTCTTATAAAAGATTTGGATGTCCAAATATCAAGTCTTCGGCATAACATAAAAGAAAGTTTGTTAAAGGATAAAGGAGCATTACAGATAAGCCGTAATAATATTTTAGGACAGAAGGTAAAATCCAGTAATTCCATAGCTACGATTCCGGAGAAAGAACGTGTTTTTAGAGATATTGAAAGACAACAACAAATAAAAGAAAACCTTTTTCTTATTCTGTTACAAAAAAGGGAAGAAGCAGCAATATCAATGGCTATTACATCTAATAAAGCAAGAGTTATTGATTCTGCCTATGCCTTAAAAAAACCTGTTGCACCTAAGAAAATATTTATTCTTGCGGGAGGTCTTTTAATTGGTTTTTTATTGCCAGCAATATATATATTAATCAGGGAATTATTAAATGATAAAATTGTTATAAAGAATGATGTTGAAAAATTATCAGGTATTCCTGTTATTGCTGAAATTCCTAGAACATTAAAAAAATCAGAGCAACTTTTAAAAAGTAATGATTTGTCTCCATTGGCAGAATCGTTTAGAATTCTGGTCACAAATCTACGTTTTGTATTACGTAAAAATCAGAATGCCAAAATCATTATGGTAACGTCTTCTATGAAAGGAGAAGGGAAGACATTTGTTTCTGTAAATTTAGCTTTAGCATTAACAACCCCTAATAAAAAGGTTTTAGTCATAGGAAGTGATATTAGAAATCCACAGTTACAAAGGTACAATCCCTCAATGAAGGTGGCACAGGGATTAACAGAGTTTTTAAATTCAGATATTAAAAATGTAGATGAAATTATTCACCCAAGTGGTTTTATTTCAGGCACTGACTTTATTTATTCGGGAGCAATTCCTCCTAATCCCACTGATCTTTTACAAAATGACAGATATGAAGCTTTGCTTAATGAAGTTAAAAATAAGTATGATTATGTTATATTGGATACAGCTCCTTTAATGCCTGTAACAGATTCCTTCTTAATTGCACATCTTGCAGATGCCACAGTATATGTCGTAAGATCTGAAATATCCCTAAAGAGTTATGTGGAGTTCGCTAATAAAAATGCAGAAAATAAAAACCTGAAAAATCCTGTATTTGTAGTGAATGATATAAAGAAAACAAACTTTGCTTATGGTAATCAGTATGGTTATTCAAATGAAGAAAAGAAATGGTGGCACTTTTTTAAGAAATAATCAGCATCAATAGATACTTTAATGGCATACTATATTGTTTTTGTTTTTTCGGGAGTATTGTCTTTTATAGCAGATTTTAAGTATAAAAAAGCATTATGTATAGTACTTGCAATTGGGCTTTCCATTTTTGCAGGAACCCGGTTTGGTATTGATAGTGATTATTATATGTATCTTAAATCAATGAGATATATTGAGCGTGATATTCCCGATTTTGCTGGAAGAGAAGTGCCCTTAGAATGGTGTATGTTTGTTATACCACATTTTTTTAAATTATTTTTCAATAATAATATTGAAGTTGCTAAAGCGTCTTTTTTATTATTTGCCACACTAGGGGTTTCTTTTAAAATTACAGCAATTGCAAAATATTCTGAATTTATTTTTTTAAGTGTCCTGCTGTATATAGGTAACTTATATCTTATGCAGGAAATGACTACTATACGGGCAGGTGTGGCAGCGGGCATTTTTTTATTATCAATTAAAAATATTGAGGACAGAGAATATGTACCGTTTTTTGTGAAATTATTATTATGTTTCTTCTTCCATTCCTCAAGTATACTATTTCTTCTTCCATGGCTTTTATTTACCCTAAATGTAAATATTAAATATTATTACATTCTGGTGGCTATATCTATTTTTTTACTTGTATTCAATATTAATCTTCTCACAGTATTAATGCTGGACCGTATATTCCCAAGAATTAAACTATATATGGAGATGATGGAATGGATGAAGGAAGATAGCGTTAATATATTTAATTTTAAGATGCTATTTGGTATATTTATGCTGGGTGTATTTTCAATATTTTACACAAAAATGAAGAATATCAGGTTTTTTGATTTGTTATTTAAGATACATATCATTTCGGTTTCTTTATTTTTAATATTGAGTGTGTCTGGTGCACAGGTTTTTTCTACAAGAACGTTTGAAATGTATTCTGTAATACAGATTATACTTTATCCTATGTTAATACACATTTTTCCTGCAAAATTAAAAATTGTTGGCTGGATAATAATTCTAATTTTTTCTTGTATACAGGTTTATTATTTAGTAGAAGTGGCTGATATCTTTAAAGAATATAATTCTTGGTTATAAATGAAAAAGATTAGCGAATGATTTTATTTGGGTTAGTATGTTTTAGAGAAAAATACAATAAATCAATTACTTTTATTGATTTAAAGAATTCTTATAAGTATAGTAATAATCCAAATAAAAAACTTAACTTATTTGTTTTTGATAATACAGATTCAAATGATTGGTGTGTATCCTTTGAGAGGAATACTGATGGAGTTTTCTCATATTATTTTCATGATCCGAAAAACCCGGGAATATCATATGCCTATAACGAAATAGCAATATATGCTAAAAAAAACGGATATCAATATATTATATTTTTAGATCAGGATACACATTTGCCGATAGATTTTTATGATCAGTATTACAATTTTGTTACTCAGAATAATGTATCAATAGCAGTACCTGTCATTATGAATGGAAATCTTATATTTTCCCCTTCAAAGTATAAAAATTATCGTTCAATAAATCTTCATACTTTAAATGATTCTCAAATCAATGCAAAAACTCACACATGTATTAATTCAGGATTATTAGTCGAAACTTCCTTTTTTTTTAAAGTAGGTGGTTATAATAACAGCTTACGGGTGGACTTTTGTGACCATGAGTTTATTCGAAGAGTTTCAAAACATACAGATAAAATTACTATACTTCCTGTTATTTTGAAACAATCTTTTTCAACAGAGGTGAATTCATTGGATAAAGCTGTGTTCAGATACAGAATTTTTTTGAGAGATCTTTTTTCTTTTAAAAAAATCAATAATAGCAGCATACGTATGTTTTTTTTTATAGATTTGCCACATCTAATAAGGCTGACATGGCAATATAAGACCTTAAGATTTATTAGAATAAGATTACAAAAATGATGAGAGAAAATATTTCTGTTTGTATGGCTTCATACAATGGCGGTTGCTATATATCTGAACAAATAGATTCTATTCTGGTTCAACTAATACCAGGAGATGAACTGATTATTATAGATGATTGCTCAACAGATAATACAATAGATATTATAAAAAGCTTTCAAAGCCATTATATTAAACTTTTCAGTAATGAAAAGAATATTGGACATGTCAGAACTTTTGAGAGAGCCTTAGGCTTAGCTAGTAAAAACTATATTTGTTTTAGTGACCAGGATGATATTTGGCTCCCCGGCCGATTAGAAAAATTGTATAATACAATCAAAAAACAAAATGTATTATTAGTTGCATCCAATTTTCATATTAATAATGAGTCAAATAATAGAATAGAATTCCTAAGGCTTAAAAATGAAAATTCAAACAGATTTTCTGAAAATATTCACAGGATTTTTAAAGGCAAATCCGCTTATTATGGTTGTACAATGATAATGCAACGTAGGTTCTTAGAATACATTTTTCCATTTCCGGCTTATATTGAGGCCCATGATTTGTGGATGGCAATAAGCGCAAATATCCTAAAATCTATTTACCATCTTGAAGATGACACTCTTATTTATAGAGTACATTATAATAACGAAAGTTTAAAGAAGAGAAATATTGTTCAAAAACTAAAGGCAAGATATTATTTTTGTAAAAATATTCTGCTTATATTGAAAAGGATAAAATTAATTAACAATAGTTGAAAACTATGAAAAAGGTCGTGATTTTAGGTGGCGGAGGTTTTATCGGAGGCCATCTTGGAAAAAGATTAAAAAAAGAAGGACACCACGTTAGGATTTGTGATATAAAAAAACATGAATACTTTGATCATTCTGAAATTTGTGATGAATTTATCGTTGGAGATCTTACGGACCCCGGAGTTGTAAAACTTGTCATTGAAGAGAATGTCGATGAGGTATATCAGCTTGCTGCTGATATGGGAGGAGCATTGTATATTTTTACAGGTGAACATGATGCAGATGTGATGCATAATTCAGCATTAATTAATCTGAATGTTGCCAGAGAGTGTGTTATAAAAAAAGTTGGGAAAGTTTTTTATTCTTCATCAGCTTGCATGTATCCTGAGCATAATCAGTTAGATCCGGATAATCCTAACTGTGAAGAAAGTTCAGCCTATCCGGCAAATCCTGATTCTGAGTATGGCTGGGAAAAATTATTCTCTGAGAGATTATATCTAGCATACAATAGAAATTATGATTTAAATGTAAGAATAGCAAGGTTTCATAATATTTTTGGACCACAAGGAACTTGGACAGGGGGAAAAGAAAAGTCACCAGCCGCTATGTGCAGAAAAGTGGCAGAGATGACGGACGGAGGCCAAATAGAAGTTTGGGGTAATGGTAAACAAACAAGATCATTTCTATATATTGACGAATGTATAGAGGCCGTATTAAGATTGATGGCGTCAGATTTTTCAGGGCCTGTGAATATAGGAAGTGAAGAGATGGTTTCGATCAATGAGTTAGCTCAAATGGCTATTGATATTTCCGAGAAAGATTTAACGATTAATAATTTGGAAGGTCAGGCATTTTTCGATAAATATGGATTCAAATGCCCTTTGGGTGTAAAAGGTAGAAATTCCCATAATAGGTTATATAAAGAAAAAATAGGATGGGAGGTTTCCCAGCCGTTAAGGGTCGGAATGGAGAAAACGTATCAATGGATTTCTGAACAGGTTCAGAAAAATGCGGTAGTACATTCTGTATAATATAGCTAAAGATGAAAGTAAGTATTGTTACAGTTTGCTGGAATAGTGAAAAATATTTGAAAACCGCTATAGAATCTGTTTTAAATCAAACGCATAAAGATTTTGAATATATTATTATAGACGGAGCATCTACTGATAGAACACTTGATATAATTAGATCTTATGAGCCATTGTTTGAAGGTAAACTGCGTTGGCTCAGTGAGAAAGATAATGGAATTTATGATGCAATGAATAAAGGCATTAAAATGTGTACGGGAGATATTATAGGACTTCTTAATTCTGATGATTTTTATATTTCAGAAACTATTCTACAGAAAATAGTGCATTGCTTTCAAAAAAATAATGTGGATTCTGTTTATGCAGATCTGTATTATGTAAAAGAAGATGATACAGATAAAATCGTCCGAAAATGGAAAACAGGAAAAAGAAAACCCTTTATTAGTGGATGGCACCCGGCACATCCTACTTTTTTTGTAAAAAAAACAGTTTATGATAGATTTGGTTTTTTTGACCTAAAATATAAAATTGCTGCCGATTTTGAAATTATGTTAAGGTTTTTAGAAAAGTCGCAAGTGTCTTCCTTTTACCTTGCAGACTTTATTCTAAAAATGAGGTTGGGAGGGGAGTCTAATAGAAGTTTTTCAAACATAAAAAAAGGAAAATCAGAAATTTTAAACGCATTTATAAAACACAATATAAGGGTTCCTTTCTATTATCCCTATAAAAGATGGATCTCTAAAATTTTTCAATATTTTTGATCAATTTTAGTAATATACAGAATATATAAATTATATATTTGTATTTCCAGGATGCTGGGCAAATAGATTTTTGAGAACTTTATAAAAAGTATGAAAAAATATTTAAGTCTTTCTAATTATGGTGAGAGGTATCTTTTTATTAATATAAGTAATATTACTAAAAAGATTTTAAAAGATGAAAATTTTAAAAAATCTCGGAAATCTGTATTTTTTAATTCAGAGAACAATGATAAAAGTATCTTTGAATATATACAAAAATTAAATATAAAAACTATAGTTATAGAAACGTCAGACCTTAACCGCCTTCCCGAAAAAATAACGAACGATATTATTGAAGCTAAGCTTCAAAGTATACAAGTGTTCGAAGTTCATGAGTTTTACGAGAGAATTTGTGGAAGAATTCCTCTTGTAAAATTAAATGATAATAAATATTTGGCTGATGACATTTTTTCTATTGGTCTGGAAAAAAATGATTTCTTTCTAAAAAGAATTATTGATTTAACAATATCCATAATATTATTACCTATAGCTTTACCAATCATTCTTTTTGGATCTGTATTAGTTTTTTTTAACTCACCTGGAAAAGTTTTTTTTGCGCAGGAAAGAGTAGGAAAAAATTCAAAAAAATTCAAAATATATAAGCTGAGAACTATGAAAAAAAATCATAGTGGGGATTATACTAAAGATAATGATGACAGGTTATTGGCGGTTGGTAAATTCCTTAGAATGACCAAAATAGATGAACTTCCTCAGCTCTTTAATGTTTTAAACGGGAATATGAGCCTTATAGGCCCCAGGCCAGAACAACAAAAATATGTTGAGGAATCTGTTGCTGAAAATTCATATTTTGATTTGAGACATTTGGTAAAACCAGGAATTACCGGCTGGGCTCAAGTAAATTTACCAAAAGCAACGCCCAAAGATAATCTGAAAAAATTGGAGTATGATTTATATTATATTAAAAACTATTCTCCGATGTTGGATATTAAGATTTTATTAAAAACAATTCAGGTAATATTCACTCTAAATAGTAACTAGCTTTATTATAATTTCTATCTTTATAAACGATATATTAAAAAAAATGTTTAAAAGATTAATACTTATCATTTTCCTATTTATATGTGTCCATTTATTCTCTCAAAAAAAGGAAAAGTTACCTGTTTTTGCGTTTCATGGAGTTCCTCCCGGGCAATATTCCACAAAAGACCAGTTCACAACCATGAAAAAAGCAGGTATCGATATATGCTACACATTATTTAACAATAATGAAGAGGTCTTACGTGCGCTTGATGCAGCACAAGAAGCAGGAGTAAAATTAGTTATTAAAGTGGAAACTTTATTTTCTGATACGGAACGAACAGTTAAACTTTTAAAAAACCATCCAGCATTATATGGGTACTGTCTCTTAGATGAACCCCCACCAAGTAAATTTGATGAATTGGCTAAAATTGTACGTGAGATCAGGAAATATGATTCAAACCATATCACTTATATAAATTTATTCCCAAATTATGTGGGCAAAGATGTAATCGATGGGTACAGCTACCGTGAGTATCTGGATCTCTTTTTGCAAAAAGTACCTGTTGAATTCCTGTCATTTGATCATTATCCTATCGTTAATAATGAAGTGAGAGGGGATTGGTATCAGAATCTTGAAACAGTAAGGGATATCTGCCTTAAAAATAAAATCAATTTTTGGGCGTTTGCCAACTCTACAATTCATTATAATTATTTACAACCCACTATTGAAGGCATAAGACTTCAGCAGTTTAGTAACCTCTTGTATGGGGCTCAAGGGTTGCAATACTTTGCTTACTGGACTTTGACGTATGAATATAATTGGAGGAAAGAAAAATATGGATATTCAATAGTAGATGATAAAGGAAATCCTACTCCCACTTATAGCGTCGTAAAAACAGTAAATGAAGAAATTCAGCGTTTGGCATGGGTTTTCCTTGGTGCCAAATCCAATGCAATCTTCCATACAGGAGATAGGATACCTCAAGGTACTAAAAGATTATTTTCTATTCCTAATTCCTTTTCCTCCTTTTCTACCAAAGGTGGAGAAGCGTTGATATCATACATGTCCAATGGAAATAATGAATTTATCATTATCCAAAATAAATCTTTACATCAGAATTTATATTTTTCATACAAATTAAAATTATCACTTAGAAAAGTAAATAATGATACAGGTAAAACTATATCTCTTTTAACAAAAAGAAGGCATAGTGATACGATTTTACCCGGAGATGTACTTATATTTACTTATAAGAAATAATACTGCAACTATGATAATAAAAAACACCCCTCTTAAGGATTGCTATATCATCGAGCCTACCATTTTTGAGGATGATAGAGGCTATTTTTTTGAAAAATACAATGAAAAAAAATTTGAAGAACTTACCGGGATGAACGGCCATTTTGTCCAGGACAATATTTCAAAATCCTCTTATGGCGTACTTCGGGGAATTCATCTTCAGAAAGGGAAGCATGCGCAGGCAAAACTGGTCTCCTGTTTGGAAGGAAGAGTTTGGGATGTCGCAGTAGACCTGAGAGAGGATTCGCCTACTTTTGGAAAATGGTTCGGAATAGAGCTTACCGCAGAAAATAAACTGCAATTGTATGTACCGAGAGGATTTGGGCATGGATTTTCCGTATTAAGTGAAACGGCCATATTTTCTTACAAATGCGATAATTATTATAATAAAGAATCGGAGGGAAGTGTGAAATTCAATGATCCTGATCTTGGGATAGACTGGAAGATAGATGAAACGCGGGCGATTCTTTCTGATAAAGATAAGAATGCTCCTGGCTTCAGGAAAAAAAACTTTTAACACAGATATTACTGAAACCACTTTAATACAGTGGTTTATTTTTTTAATCTGACTGCCTAATAATTTGTATCTTTGCCAACTCAAAATCAAAAAGATGCGTACAAAATCTGTAGGGAAGAAAAAAATAAATATTGTTACTCTTGGTTGCTCTAAAAATGTCTATGACTCCGAGGTTTTGATGAGCCAGCTAAAAGCTAACGGAAAAGATGTTGTACATGAAGACAGAGGGGATATTGTGGTGATTAATACCTGTGGGTTTATTGACAATGCCAAAGAAGAGTCGATCAATACCATTCTGGATTATGTAGAGGCTAAGAACAGGGGAGAAGTAGAGAAAGTTTTTGTGACGGGATGCCTTTCGGAAAGATACAAACCGGATCTGGTAAAAGAAATCCCGGATGTGGACCAATATTTTGGGACCAGAGACCTGCCGGTTCTGCTAAAGCATCTCGGGGCTGACTATAAGCATGAGTTGGTTGGAGAAAGACTTACAACCACTCCAAAGCATTATGCATACCTCAAAATTTCTGAAGGTTGTGACAGACCCTGCTCTTTTTGTGCCATTCCGCTGATGAGAGGCGGCCATGTTTCGACACCTATAGAAAAGCTGGTGACAGAAGCTCAGAAATTAGCCAGATCGGGAACCAAGGAGCTGATTCTGATTGCTCAGGATCTTACCTATTATGGTTTGGATCTATATAAAAAGCGGGCACTTGGGGATTTATTGAAAGAGCTTGTGAAAGTGGAGGGCATTCATTGGATTCGTCTTCATTATGCCTTTCCCAGCGGTTTTCCTGAAGATGTTCTGGATATCATCCGGGAAGAGCCAAAGGTGTGTAACTACATCGATATCCCTCTCCAGCATATCAACTCGGATTTGTTAAAATCCATGAAAAGAGGAACTACCCATGAAAAAACTGATGCGCTTCTAGCCAAATTCAGGGAAAAAGTACCTGATATGGCAATCAGGACCACTTTAATCGTGGGCTATCCTGGTGAAACTGAAGAAAGATTTCAGGAGCTTAAAGAATGGGTAAAAGAACAAAAATTCGACAGGCTGGGATGTTTTACTTATTCCCATGAAGAAAATACAACAGCTTATGCGCTTGAAGATGACATTCCTCAGGAAGTAAAGGAAGCAAGAGTAGAAGAGATCATGGAGATACAATCTCAGATTTCCTGGGAAAAAAACCAGGAGAAGATCGGAAAAGTGTTTAAGTGCATATTCGACAGAAAAGAAGGAAATTATTTCATCGGTAGGACTGAATATGATTCCCCGGATGTGGACAATACGGTTTTGGTTTCTGCGGAAGGGAATTACATCTCGATCGGTGAATTTGCAGAAGTGAAAATTACCTCTGCCGAGGAATTTGATTTATATGGGGAATTAATTAAAAGAATTATAAAAAATTAGCAGATTTTAGAATATTTTTAATAGATAAATCATTAATTTCTTGTATATTAATAAAAATTAATGTTTTTGTCTATGCTTTATTTTGTGCTTAAATCATTGATTTATAAATCGTTGTATTTGTCAAATTAAAAATTATTGATTTTTTTTAACAAGATAGTATAGATATTAAAAATTATATCTTAACTTTGCAATATAGATAGTTTTTATCAATGCTAATTGTTGAATACTAAAGGATTAGGTTGAGATAGAAATTATTTTAATATTTCTTAATTTTTAACTTAATTAATATAGACACAGTTTGAAAAAAAATTACCGGTGAAAATATAATTTAAATCTTTAAAAACTTATGAAAAAATTTTTATTAACAACAACTATGCTTGTTTGCATCTCAGCGCTTTCTAAAGCTCAGCAAGGTCGTGTAGGTATCAATACAGCCACACCATCGGCTACTTTAGACATTGTGGCTAACACTACCGATAATGCTAGGCCTGATGCGCTTTTGGTCCCTCGAATGTCAGAAGATCAGCTGGCTGCTAAAAATGCAGCTTATAATACAGCGCAAAACGGAGCTTTTGTATTTGTAAATGCTGTTGATGGCACTACTACTGCCAAAACGGTTAATGTAACAGCCACAGGGTTTTACTACTATGATGCTCCAAACAATGTTTGGAAAGCAGTAGGAAGTGGATCAGCTGTAAACACGGCATTAGTTGTATCTGCTGAACAAACTACAAGTTACACCGTTCCTGCAACAGAAGATATAATCTTATTAAATGTAAATGTAACAGGACAATCTATTACCTTACCTACTACCGGGGTTACTGTTGGAAAAAAATTATATGTTACAAACAGAGGTTCTCAGCAGGTAGATATTGTTCCTGCTCCTAGAGAAACTGCCAATACAGCTATTCAGCCGCAACAGGCTGCTATCCTGATTTACTTAGGAGGTACTGGCGCTGGTTCTTGGTCTTACTTAACAGGTTTCTAATAATATAACATTTTAAAAATTAAGTTATGAAAAAATTTACAAATAAATTTTTAGCTGTTATATTAATGGCAGCTGGTGTAAGCTTCTCTTTTGCTCAGGTAAGAATCGTTAACAGTAGTACAAACCCTGCAGCTCCTGGTAGCTCGGCATTTATCGATGCATCTTCTAATACTGCAACAAACTCTACTACAAATATAGGTAAAGGTCTGTTATTCCCTAGAACTGACTTATCAACTTTTGCCGCTTTCGGCCTTTCAGGTACGTCAGGTATACCAAATAACTATCCATCTCGTTTTGACGGTATGATCGTTTATAACACCGCAACAGGTGGAGTAGCGGGAGTTGGTTCTACTCAAGGTACCCTGAGCCCTGGATTCTGGTATTATGATAATAAATCTACAACCAATACAGGAGGTACTTGGAGACCTTTGGGTGGAGGTGCTGATCCTAAATTTAATGTAACTAATGATCCGGCTGGTACAGCTACCAATACATTGGTGGACGGAGCTCAGGTGTACGCTATTAGAGGTCAGTTTACAACTACCGGTACTTCTACAGCAGTTACAATAACTCCTCCGGCAGGTATAACCTCTTTATACGGTATCACAATCTTTAAAACAACAGGTACAGGTAATAAAGTAGTGTACGCAAGAAATTTATATTCTTATGACTCTACTACCGGTGCGGCTATTACAGGATCACCAAACATGTCCGTAGTTTATCCGGCAGATACCTATGATTACGTTTTAGAATATTTGAAATAATATCCTATTAATATTATAATAAAAACCAATGAAAATTTCATTGGTTTTTTTTGTTCTGTAATACTATGTTTTCCTATTATTTATTTTGTAGATTGTTTTATTAGTTAAATCTATTAACTTTTCAATGTGTTTTTTAACGTTTTTTAACAATAGGGGTAAGAATCCCTATTTATAGGGAGTTACAGTAATTATTAACAAAATATTTGTTTTTTATTAACATTTTTTAACATTTAAAGTAGGGACTTTGGTGGAATCATGATACATTTGCTGCGTCATAACCAATAAAGTTCAAAGTGATGAAAAGATTCATTCTCGTAATCATAATGATGATTTCAGCCTTTGGTATTTATTCTTTCAAGAATAATGCCATTGCGAAAAAAACAAGCTATGCATCGTACTACCACGATAAGTTTAACGGTAGAAAAACAGCAAGCGGGGAAATTTTTGATAACTCAAAATTTACCGCAGCAAACAGAACGCTTCCTTTTGGAACTAATATTAAAGTTACCAATCTGGACAATGGGAAAGAAGTAGTAGTAAGAATAAATGACAGAGGGCCTTTCCATTCATCAAGAGCATTAGATATTTCTAAAGCCGCGTTCGATGCGATCGGAGACATTGAAGATGGTACAATTCCGGTTGAATATGAAATTGTCGATTAAATTTATGATTTAAAGTAAAAGCAGCCAACCTGATCCAGGTTGGCTGCTTTATTATCTGTATTGTTCATATCATCAAATATCTAACTCCAGCAATGCAGGACAATGGTCCGAATGTACAGCCTCTTTCAGAATAACGGCCCTGGAGAGCTTTTCTTTTAAAGAATAAGAAGCGAAATTGTAATCTAATCTCCAGCCTTTATTTTTAGCCCTGGAATTTTGCCTGTAACTCCACCAGGTGTAGTGTTCGGGCTCCTGATTAAAAAATCTGAAACTGTCTATCAGCTCACATTCCTCTATAAAATTGGTCATCCACTCTCTTTCTATCGGGAGAAAGCCCGAAACGTTTTTAAGCCGCACCGGATCGTGGATGTCTATAGCCTGGTGACAGATGTTGAAATCTCCCGAAATAATAAGGTTGGGAATATCCTTTTTCAAATCCTTAATATAGTCTGAGAAATCATAGCAAAATTGCATCTTAAAATCCAGCCTGTCGATATTGGAGGCGGAAGGCACATATACTGAGATAACGGAATAACCATCAAAATCTGCCCGGATGATCCTGCCTTCATTATCATAACTTTCTATTCCGCAACCATACTCTATATGATTCGGCTGTATTTTTGATGCTATCCCTACTCCACTATAGCCTTTTCTCACGGCAGAATGCCAATAGCTGTTATAGCCTAACCTTTCAAAACTCTCTATATCTATCTGATCATTTCCGGCTTTACTTTCCTGAATACACACTATATCAGGATCTACAGACTTCAGCCAGCCCAAAAAATCCTTGGTAAAGGCAGCCCTGATTCCGTTTACATTATAAGTGATTAATCTCATGCAGTCTCTATAAAAAATTTAAAATTGTCATTGTATTTTGAGGGCAGAAATTCCGTAACGTTGTAATCTGCTATTCGGTGAATATGAAGGGGATCCTCAGTGATCATGTTCATGACCTGATCCCTGCTGTCCGCGTTGGCCAGTATTATTTCTCCTGTTCTGGGTTCTTTTTTTTCCGAAGCAATAAACTTTCCCTGGCGGTAATATTTTTCAAGAAAATCATTATGCTCAGGAATGAGCCTTTCTACCTCTGAAAGTGGTGCTTTATAAGTAAGCGAAATAATCAACATTAATTTTTTTACGAATATATGAACTCTTTTCAGAGTAATAAAAACAGGCGGAAAAAATCAGCTGATTTTTTCCGCCCAAACCCAATTAATAAACTATGAAAAAAAACTACTTGGGTTCTAAAATACTGATGGGAATAATACACTCTTCCAGTGAGATCCCGCCATGCTGATAAGTTTCTTTATAGTAGTTTACAAAATGATTATAATTTTTAGGATAAGCCAGGAAAATATTGTTTTTGGCAAAAATATATTTGGAGCTCAGATTTCCTTTTGGTAAAAACAGTTTTTCCGGATTGGTAATAGCCCATACGTCATTGTCATCATAGGTAAGGCTCTTTCCGGTCTTATACCGGATGTTTGTAGAGGTCTCTCTGTCTCCAACAACCCTGCTGGGCTTTTTTACATATACAGTTCCGTGATCTGTGGTTATTACAAGCTTATAGCCATTTTCAGCAGCTACTTTGATGATCTTCATTAATGAAGAATTTTCAAACCAGTTAAGAGTAAGCGATCTGAAAGTTTTATCATCACGGATCAGCTGGTCCACGATATGGTTATCCGTTTTAGCATGAGAAAGGATATCGATGAAATTATATACGATGACCAGAAGGTCATTATTTTTATGCTGGTTAAAATCATCATAGATCTTTCTTTCAAAATCTGCATTCAGCACTTTCAGGTATTTCATAGACTTAGAGCCCAGACCAATTCTTTTCATCTGATCTTCCAGAAAATCACGCTCATACTCATTTTTATTTCCTTCTTCATTATCATTGAACCATTTGTCCGGAAAACGCTTTTCAATTTCAGAAGGCATAAGGCCTGCAAAGAAAGAATTTCTTGCATATTGTGTGGCTGTAGGAAGGATGCTGTAATAATAATCTTCAGAAACCTTATTGTAATATTTCGTGAACAAAGGTTCAATCACTTTCCACTGGTCATAGCGAAGATTGTCAATCATCAATAGAAGAACTTTATCTTTTTCAACCTCCGGTTTTATCTTTTCCTTAAAAAGAGTATGGCTCATAATCGGCTTATCTGAATCATGCAGCCAGTCCTGGTAATTATTTTCGATGAATTTCGCAAACTGGATATTGGCTTCTTCCTTTTGGGTCAACAATAGATCTGCAAACTCATTATCCGTTACCTTATCAAACTTGATTTCCCAGTTCAGGATCTTTTTATAATATTCTGCCCAGTCGTGGTAGGTTCGCAGGTAAGAAAGCTCCATAGAAAGATTTCTGAACTCCTGTTGATATTGCAGAATGGTTTTTTGTTCAACAAGATTATCCTGCTGAAGGTTTTTCTTTAAGGATAAAAGAATCTGATTGGGATTTACAGGTTTTAAAATGTAATCAGCAATCTGGGAGCCGATAGCTTCTTCCATGATATGCTCCTCTTCACTTTTTGTTACCATCACTATTTTCAAAGAATTATCCTTTTCCTTGATCATAGGAATAGCTTCCAGGCCTGAAATTCCGGGCATGTTCTCATCAATCAGCGTCAGGGCAAACTTCTCTGAATCCATCAGTTCCAATGCTTCATTGACGTTATTAACAGGGGTTACCTGGTAACCCTTTTTTTCTAAAAATACGATGTGAGGTTTAAGTAAATCTATTTCATCATCAATCCATAATATCTTTTCCGACATAATTTATTTTTTACATGGTTATTGTATCAAAATGTTGACCAAATCTTTATAAAATTCTGAAAAAAAACAGGCAAATAAGTTAAATATTAGTTAATATCCATTGACCTTGGCTGTCCGGCCTGTAATCCCGTTTTTTATTTTTCCGATACGGTTTTTTCAGCTATAAAATTTACTCAAAAAATTGATTTCCGAAAAACTTTATTGATCTTATTGAACTTTTTTTACTTCAGAGAGATTTGTTCGGAAAGTTTAAAACTTAGAAAGACCAAAATATTTCTCATTAAAGCTATTGTATTTTCTTTTATATCGTTAAATCAAAGCATTGGATGGCTGTTTGCGGATTGTTGAGGAACGTCCTCATGTACATCCCAGTGTTCAACTATTTTTCCATCCTTCAATCTAAAAATATCTATTGTTGATTTCAATCCCCCATCAGGTCTGATATTTTAATATGAATAAAAACAAGATCTCCTTCTGCTGCAATATGCTGAATATCAACCTTCGTTTTTGGTTTGCCTTCAAACCATTTGGCTGCAGTTTTTTTAAACGCCTCTGCACCATCTGCCACATTAGGGTTGTGCTGAATATAATCAGGGGCAATATATTTATCAACGGCACTGATGTCTTTATCTCCAAACATTTGTTGGTAAAAATCAATAACGATTTTTTTATTCTGCTCGATTGAATAATTTGAACATGAATGATTCCCGTGTGAAGTATTTTGATCTTTGCCCTGGCAGTTATACAATGATGCTACTATTATTACGAAAAGTAAAATAGGGTTTAGTTTTGTTGTCATAATCAATTGTGTTTTAATTTAAAAATTAAAGATAACAAAAATAATTATAGGATAACTGACGTGTGAATAATTAAAAGTGGCAGGTCATTACAGCCTGAATGTTCTGAAAATAGCCGGCTATAATGAACAGTATTAGCATGGTTAATGGTAATTTAATCATTCCTCAAATTTAAAATTCCTAACTTTGTTTACTAATATTGAAGTTTCAATGCAGAATAAGCTAAAAATCATCAACGATCCTGTCCACGGGTTTATCAAAATTCCACACGAAATTTTATTTGATATTATTGAACATCCCTACTTTCAGAGATTAAGAAGAATTGGTCAGACCGGTCTTTTGAATCTTATTTTTCCGGGCGCCACGCATACCAGGTTCCATCATGCCTTGGGAGCCATGCATCTGATGTTTACTGCTTTGGAAACTTTAAAACTGAAAGGAATCCAAATCTCCAAAGAAGAAGAAAAAGGAGCCATGCTGGCGATCCTGATGCATGATATCGGACACGGACCTTTTTCCCATGCGCTGGAAAGCATGCTGATGGATGACTGGCACCACGAGAATCTTTCGTTATTGCTGATGAGCAGGTTGAATGATGAATTCAATGGTCAGCTGGCAATGGCAATTGAGATGTTTCAGGGAAAATATCACAGAAAATTCTTTAATCAGCTTATCTCATCCCAGCTGGATGTTGATAGACTGGATTATCTGAAGAGGGACAGCTTCTTCACAGGAGTTTCGGAAGGGAATATCAATACCCAACGGATCATTTCCATGATGAATGTTTGTGACAAAGGTGAACTGGTGATTGATGCGAAAGGTATTTATTCCATTGAAAACTTTTTAACGGCAAGAATGTTCATGTACTGGCAGGTATATTATCATAAAACATCAGCCCTGGCAGAATTTATTTTGGTTAAAATTCTTGAAAGGGCCAAATATCTGATTTCCCAAAATATTGATCTTCCTGCAACAGATAATCTGAAGTACTTTCTGTATCGTGGCAAAAGCTCTGCAACGGATGAGGATATTGAAAGGTTTACAAAGCTTGATGATAATGATGTGATCCAGGCCATGAAATCATGGCAGAATTCCGATGATTTTGTTTTATCTTACTGGTGTAAATCCGTTATTCAGAGAAACCTCCCGAAAACCATTATTTCATCACATCCGTTCGAAGAAAAATTTATTGAGGAAAAGATAAAGAATACCAATGAATTTTTCGGAATTGATAATGGAACAGAATTGGTACAGGAGATCAAGCGCAAACTTCTGCCTTATAATACGGAGAAACAGCCCATCTTCCTGCTACAGAAAGATGGACGGAAAATCCGCCTGGATGAGTCGGAAGACCAGCTTTTATCGGGACTGATGATGAACAAAACCACCAGGTATATCCTGACTTTCCCAAGGATATTGGGGGCAATGAATTCTTAAAGAATATTAAAATTCAACATCCGAAAACCAAAAAATGTTTGCGAATTATAGAATTTCTTATCTTTGCAGAATATGGAATTTACAGCTTCGCAAATTGCAAGTTTTATTGACGGAAAAATAATAGGTGATGAAAATGCACTTATTACAGGAGTTTCACCAATTGAAAATGGGGAACCGGGGCATCTTTCTTTTATAGCACAAGATCGGTTTTCCCATTATCTGGATACCACTAAATGTTCCGTACTTATTGTTTCTGAAAAGCTTCTGACAAAAGAAACCTATGATTCTACGATTATTTCTGTAAAAGATGCCTATTTGTCTTTTCAGGTCCTTATGAACCTTTACCAGGAAATGCAGGGCAGAAAAGAAGGTGTTGAAGACGGTTCTTCCATTCATGATACCGCTAGGATCGGGGATAAGGTGTATATAGGAGCGTTTACCTATGTTTCTGAAAAGGTGAAGATCGGGGAAGGATCCCAGATCTATCCTCATGTTTATATAGGAAAAGGAGTCAGGATAGGAAAAAACTGCAAGATCGATAGCGGAGCGAGAATCTATGATTACTGTATCATTGGTGATAATTGCGTTATCCATTCCAATACCGTTATCGGAGGTGATGGTTTTGGTTTCCAGCCTACTGCGGAAGGATTCAAGAAAATTCCCCAGCTGGGAAATGTAATTATCGAAGATGATGTTGAGATCGGCTCTAACTGCAGTATAGACAGGGCTACCATTGGCTCTACCATTATCGGAAAAGGAACTAAAATAGATAATCTTATACAGATTGCTCACAATGTTAAGATAGGGCAGAATAACGTAATTGCAGCCCAGGCCGGAATTGCAGGCTCTACTACTATCGGCAACTGGAATCAGATCGGAGGACAGGTCGGGGTTGTGGGACATATCAACATTGGCAACCAGGTTAAAATCCAGGCTCAAAGCGGCGTAAACAATAATGTGGAAGACGGCGAGGTTTTATATGGATCACCTGCAATCTCCGCATCAGACTTCCGCAGAAACTATGTCCACTTCAGAAACTTTACTGAAATTGTAAGCAGAATAAATAATCTTGAGAATAACTCAAAAGATAAAACTAATGAGTGATATGCAAAAAACGCTTCGGGAAGCAGTAACGCTTTCCGGAATAGGCCTTCATACTGGTAAAGAAGTAAAACTGACCATCAGACCTGCCAAAGAAAATACAGGTTTTGTTTTTGTAAGAACGGATTTGGAGGGGCACCCTCAGGTAGAAGCAGATGTTAATTATGTAGTAGCAACCGAAAGAGGAACAACATTAGAAAAATTAGGTGTAAAAATTACTACCTGTGAACATCTCTTAGCTGCTTTAGTGGGATGTGACGTAGACAATGCCATTTTGGAGATGGATGCCTCAGAGCCTCCGATTATGGACGGATCTTCAAAATATTTTGTGGAGGCTATTGAAAGTGTGGGAGTGGTAGAACAGAACGTGGCCAGGGAATATCTGGTTATTAAAGAAGTTCTGAACTATACAGATCCTGCTACCGGATCAGAGATCACCATTATTCCTTCAGATACCTACGAAATTACAACCATGGTGGATTTCGGGACCAAAGTATTGGGTACCCAGAATGCCACCCTCAAACATATTTCAGAATTTAAAGATGAAATTTCATCCGCAAGAACATTTAGCTTCCTGCATGAGCTGGAAATGCTTTTGGACCACGGATTGATAAAAGGGGGAGATATTTCCAACGCTATTGTTTACGTAGATAAGGATCTGACCCCTGATACTACGGAAAAGCTGAAAAAAGCCTTCGGAAAAGACAATGTTTCTATCAGACCTAATGGCATTCTGGACAATCTTACCTTAAACTACCCTAATGAAGCGGCAAGGCATAAATTGCTGGATGTGATCGGTGATTTGGCTTTGGCAGGGGTGAAAATAAAAGGAAAAGTGATAGCAAATAAGCCGGGGCACTATGTAAACACCCAGTTCGCAAAAAGACTGAACCGGCAGTGGAAATTACAAAAAAAGAAAAACGTTCCCGATTTTGACCTTACTAAAGAACCTGTTTTCGATATCAACGGAATTATGCGTCTCATGCCGCACAGGCCTCCGTTTTTGCTGATCGATAAAGTTCTTGAATTGTCAGATTCTCACGTTGTAGGTCTGAAAAATGTCACAATGAATGAGCCTTTCTTTGTAGGACACTTCCCGAAAGAACCTGTAATGCCCGGAGTCCTTCAGGTAGAGGCTCTTGCACAGACAGGAGGTATCCTGGTACTGGCAGGCGTTCCTGACCCTGAAAATTACTCTACCTATTTTATCAAAATTGATAAAGTAAAATTCAAAAGAAAAGTAGTTCCCGGAGATACGCTCATTTTCAAGATAGAATTGATCGAGCCTATCAGAAGAGGCATTGTTCACATGCAGGGGTACGGGTATGTGGGAGATTCCATAGCAGTGGAAGCGGAATTAATGGCTCAAGTTGCAAAAAATAAAGTTGATTAAATGATTCATCAATTAGCAGCCGTAGATAAACGTGCAAAAATCAGCAAAAACGTTATTGTAGAACCTTTTACTACAATTGCAGGGGACGTGGAAATAGGAGAAGGAACCTGGATCGGTCCTAATGTTACCATTATGGATGGAGCAAGAATCGGTAAAAACTGTAAGATTTTCCCGGGAACTGTGATTTCGGCGATCCCTCAGGACTTAAAATTTGATGGAGAAGATACCCAGGTAATTATTGGCGATGATACTACCATCCGGGAAAGCGTAACGGTAAACAGAGGAACAAAAGCCCTGGGATATACCAAGATCGGAAAAAACTGCCTTATTATGGCAACTTCCCATATCGCTCATGATTGCGTCATAGGAGATCACGTTATCATTGTAAACGGCTGTGGTATCGCCGGGCATGTGGAAATTGGCGATTATACCGTAATGGGTGGCCTTAGCGCGGTTCACCAGTTCGGAAAGATCGGCAAGCATGTAATGATTTCAGGAGGAACTTTGGTAAGAAAAGACATCCCACCTTACATCAAAGTAGCAAGGGAGCCAATGTCCTATGCGGGGATCAATTCAGTAGGGTTAAGAAGAAGAGGATTTACCAACGAGAAAATCTTTGAGATCCAGAAGATCTACAGATCGATATTCCAGATGAAAATGAATGTTTCCCAGGCCATTTCTTACATTGAAAAAGAAATGCTTCCGACTGCTGAAAGGGATGAGATCCTTCAGTTTATTCAAAATTCACCAAGAGGTATCGTGAAAGGGTACGGAACAGGGAAAGAAAATTAAATAACGAAATCTGATTTGAAATTATTTTCGTATAAGCATAGCAATAACAAAAAGATAATATAAAAAATTAATGGCAACAAGTAACGATATCAGAAAGGGACTTTGCATCGAGTACAACAACGATATTTATAAAGTAATCGAGTTTCTTCACGTAAAACCAGGAAAAGGACCTGCTTTCGTAAGAACAAAATTAAAATCAGTAACCAACGGTAAGGTGATTGATAACACTTTCTCAGCAGGTCATAAAATTGATGAGGTAAAGGTGATCACAAGAAAATACCAGTATCTGTATGATGATGACAACGGGTTCCACTTTATGAATAACGAAGACTTCTCTCAGCTATACATCAATAAGGACATGATTGAGAACTCCCAGTTTATGAAACCGGGCGAAGAAGTGACCATTATTCTGAAAGAGGCAGATGAAACCCCGCTTTCTGCAGAGCTTCCGCAATCCGTTTATCTGGACGTTATTGAAGCAGATCCGGGTGTAAAAGGAAATACAGCTACAAATGCTCTTAAAAATGCCATCGTGGAAACAGGGGCAAGAGTTATGGTTCCTTTGTTCATTGAGCCGGGAGACAAGATCAAGGTGAATACAGAAGACGGGTCTTACCTGGAAAGAGTAAAAGAATAATAATAAAAATTATATAAATTCGGTTTGCAATTGCAGTCCGAATTTTGTTTTATAAGAAAATTAATCCTATGAGATTCCATTCTCCACAAAAGCTTAAAACTATAGCCGGTTTAATAGGTGCAAAATTTGTTGGGCCTGAAGACTTTGAGGTTCTGGGAACTAATGAGATCCACATGGTAAAGCCCGGGGAAATAGTTTTTGTTAACCATCCTAAATACTATGATAAAGCCCTGCATTCGGCAGCAACCGTCATCCTGATTGATAAGGAAGTGGAATGCCCGGAGGGAAAAGCACTCCTGATCTCTGATGATCCTTTCAGGGACTTTAACAGAATCAATACTCATTTTACAAGAATATATAACTTCACGGAAGAGCTTAATGATGTTGAGATCGGTGAAGGAACAAAAATCCATTCTTCGGCGGTCATTGGAAATAATGTGAAGATCGGGAAAAATACCCTGATTTTCCCTAATGTGGTCATCGGGGACAGAACGGTCATCGGTGATAATGTGATCATCCAGTCGGGAACTGTTATCGGTGGCGATGCTTTCTATTACCGTAAACTGGACGGAAATTTTGATCGTTTGATCTCTGTAGGAAATGTTGTTATTGAAAATAATGTGGAAATCGGAAACAATTGTACCATTGACAGAGGTGTTACGGATTCTACAGTGATCGGGGAGGGCTCCGTTTTGGATAATCTGATCCAGATCGGGCATGATACGGTGATAGGTAAAAAATGTCTTATCGCTTCTCAGGTGGGAATTGCAGGCTGCTGCATCCTGGAGGACGAGGTGACGATCTGGGGGCAGGCCGGGGTAGCTTCCGGGATAAGGCTTGAAAAAGGAACCGTACTTCTTGCACAGGTAGGAGTGAACAGAGACCTGGCAAAAGGAACCTATTTTGGTCCTATTGCCGAAGATTTCAGAACCTACCTCAAAAAAGAAGTGAAATTAAGAAACCTCGAATAAAACAAATCATTTTCATTGATCTATAATCAAGAAAAATAAGTAAATTTGTGAGCATTAATAAATAAAAAAATAAATTTAAACAACAATAAAATGTCAATTTTAGTAAACAAAGATTCTAAAGTAATTGTACAAGGATTTACAGGGAACGAAGGTACTTTCCATGCAAGCCAGATGATTGAATACGGAACAAACGTAGTAGGAGGGGTTACTCCTGGAAAAGGAGGCAGCGAGCATTTGGGGAAGCCTGTATTTAATACGGTGGCTGAAGCGGTTGAAAAGGCGGGAGCTAACGTGAGCATTATTTTCGTACCACCTGCATTTGCTGCAGATGCAATTATGGAAGCTGCTGAGGCAGGTATCAAAGTGATCGTATGTATTACTGAAGGTATTCCTGTAGCGGATATGGTAAAAGTAAAATCTTATATCGCTGACAGAGACTGCAGGCTGATTGGCCCGAACTGCCCTGGAATCATTACTTCTGAAGAAGCTAAAATTGGTATTATGCCAGGTTTTGTTTTCAAAAAAGGAAAAGTAGGTATCGTTTCCAAATCAGGAACCCTTACCTATGAAGCAGCTGATCAGGTGGTGAGAGCCGGTTACGGTATTTCTACCGCTATCGGTATCGGTGGTGATCCGATCATCGGAACAACTACAAAAGAAGCTTTGGAATTGTTCATCAACGATCCGGAAACAGATGCCGTAGTAATGATTGGTGAAATTGGCGGTGGTTTGGAAGCTGAAGCGGCAAGATGGTATAAGGCCAGCGGATCTGCCAAGCCGGTTGTAGGATTTATCGCAGGACAAACTGCTCCTAAAGGAAGAACCATGGGGCATGCCGGTGCTATCGTAGGAGGTGCGGAAGATACGGCTCAGGCCAAAATGGAGATCATGAGAGAAAACGGTATCAACGTTGTGGATTCTCCGGCTGACATCGGCGCAACTGTGGCAAAAGTATTAGCATAATTAAAACAATGATATGAAAAAATTTTTATTAGCCTCTGCCTTGGTTTTTTCTACTTTCTCATTCGCACAGATTGATTTTAGTAGCACAAGATTCGGGGTCACTGCAGGAGCAAACTATTCCAGAGTAAAAAATGCCCACAACCCTTCAGGACCAAGGTATACCTTTCAGGCAGGAGCCTTGGCACTAATTCCTTTGGGGAAATCAAACCAGTTTTTCCTTCAGCCGGAAGTGGTATACTACGGTGCGGGAGAGACAGGGAAAGACAAGGATGTTAAAGGAGTAGACGGTTATGATGCTGTCTATGCCAATAACTATCTGAGTGTTCCGATTTATTTCAAAGGATATTTCTCTGAAGCGGAATCGGAGTTTTTCGGAATGGTAGGTCCCAGATTTAACTTCCTGTTAAGTCAGAATACTAAGAATGTACCGGTTAAAAGGCCTTATTATGATCCCGATGTTACAGATCCCAGCCATCCCGAGATCAGTGGAAAGGCTAACGGATTCAACTTCGGTATAGGGTTGGGATTAGGATACAGCTATAAAAGACAACTGGAACTAACGATAAGATATGATCTCGGTATTTCCGATACTTATCCGGACCTTGTTGAAAGCTGGACCAAATCCGGAGATACCGGAAAAAGCAAATCTGAACAGGTGTTCAGCATAGGCTTAAGCTATATCTTCAAATAGAATTAATTGATTTTATCCGATCAATGATCAATAAAAATCCCGGAACATTTCCGGGATTTTTTTCATATACATATATTTAAATAACTCTCTATCCTCTGATCCATTTCCAAAGCTCTTTCAAAGTAGCTTTGTTCCCGTACATCAGTATACCTACACGGTAGATTTTGCCGGCCAGGAAGATCATAAAAATGGTTGTCCCCAGTAATAATGCAATGGATAAAGCGATCTGCCATGCCGGAACCCCGAACGGGATTCTTGCAATCATTGCAACAGGAGAAGTGAACGGAATAATGGACAGCCAGAATCCAAGCGGGCCATCCGGATTATTCATTAACGAAAAGCTTCCGTACATTCCCAAAGTTAGAGGTAATATGGCAAATAATGTGAATTGCTGGGTCTCGGTCTCATTATCCACGGCAGAGCCGATAGCGGCATAAATAGAGCTGTAAAAAACATATCCCAATAGAAAAAAGACAATGAATACAAATATGATCAATGGGAAATTCAGCTCCAGTAAACTATGGGAAATCTGTGTGGCAATCTGCGCAATATCCAGCTTATTCATCATTTCTTCACTGCCTCCGGGTATATTTTTCTGTATCGATGAGAAGCCCGTATTCAAAATAAGAGCGCCGATAACGGACATACTGATCCATATGATAAATTGCGTTAAAGCAACCAGGGTTACCCCCAGGATTTTTCCCATCATCAGTTCAAAAGGCTTTACCGAAGAAATGATGATTTCAACCACGCGGTTGTTCTTCTCTTCCAGAACACTTCTCATTACCCTCACACCGTAAATGATGATGAACATGAAGGTTACATACATCAGAAGCATGCTTAGCCCCGTCTTGACCCCGAAGGCAAGATCAGAATCTTCTTTATTGTCCTCAGAGACATTGATGGTCTTCAAGGTGAAGCTTTTATCAAGATTGTTGAGTTGGCTTTCAGCAATGCCCAGTTCCCTGATCTTTTCTTTTTTTATAACATTGGCAATATCAGAAACGATTCTCTGCTTGGTGTCAAAACCTATTTTATTATTGATGACCAGTCTTGTATTAGCTTCCAGGCCGTCAAAATCATGATTTTTCAGTTCGGGCAGAATTAAAATTCCATCCAATGATTCGTTGCTCTTCAAGCTGTTGATCTTTGCTTCTTCGTCGGAAGCCGGAACAAAGACATAATTAAGCTGATCATCTGATTTTAGCTGATTCTTAAATAAACCACTTTTGTCAACAACCTGGATAACGCTGTGCGATTGGTTAGCCTTAAACATCAGGCCTATAATTGCCCCGAAAGCAATAAGCATGACAGGGGCCAGTAAAGTTAATATAATGAAGGATCTTTTCTTAACCTGAGTAAGAAATTCCCTTTTTGTAATTAAAAAAATGTTGTTCATAAATTAAGAATGATTACTTACGGCATTAATAAACACTTCATTCATACTAGGAATCCTTTCGTCGAACGACCGTACTTTCCCCACCCGTACAAGATCCAGAAGAATGGCATTTTGATCACTTTCATTTTTCAGGTCAAAGGAGACCAGATTGTTCTCATGGATAACATTAAATATCTCGTATTTATTGCTGAAAGCTTCCAGCTGTGTGTTGTCGGCTTCGGAAAGGGTGATCCCGAAAATATTTTTTTTGAATTTTTCCCTCACATCAAAAACCTTTCCGTCAATGATTTTTTTGGAATTATTGATTAATGCTACATAATCGCACATTTCTTCCACACTTTCCATTCGGTGGGTTGAGAGGATAATGGTAGTTCCGTTGTTTTTGAGGTCAATGATCTGATCTTTGATAAGATTGGCATTCACAGGATCAAAGCCTGAAAAAGGCTCATCAAGGATCAGTAAATGGGGTTTGTGAAGAACCGTGACAACGAACTGTATTTTTTGTGCCATCCCTTTTGAAAGTTCAGAGAGCTTTTTTTTCCACCATTGGTCTATATTCAGCTTCTCAAACCACTTTTTGGCTTCAGCCAGAGCATCATTTTTGCTCATGCCTTTCAATTCTCCAAAATAAAGGATCTGATCACCTACGCTCATATTTTTATACAGTCCCCGTTCCTCAGGCATATAGCCGATATTTTTAATATGAAGAGGATTAAGCTTTTCCCCGTTGATATACACCTCCCCGGAATCTGCCTGTGTAATTTGATTAATGATACGGATAAATGAGGTCTTTCCGGCTCCATTCGGCCCTAAAAGACCGTAAATACTTCCTTTCGGGACATGTATACTGAAATCATCCAATGCTACCTTTTTACCTGCATTGTAGGTTTTCGTAATATGTTCAGCTTTTAGCATTAAATTCTTTTTCTGTAATTAGTATAAAAATGTTCCGAAAGTTACGGAATTATTAAAACAGAATTAGCTGAAAAGAAAAAATCCTGATGATTATCAGGATTTGATTATTATTGTTTTACTATCTGGGTAACCTTTTGGGTATTATCGCTTAATATATAGCGGATCAGATATTTTCCGGGTTTTAATTTTTCAATATTAATCTCTCCGGAATTCATATTTACAGAATAATTGGCGACCTGTGTACCTAATATGGAATAAAAGGTAACACTTTTAATTTTTAAGGCCGGATCTTTAGCCTTTACAATTAAAAAGTCTTTCGCCGGATTAGGGTATGCTACAAGCACTCCATCATCAGATCTCTGAGAGATGGAACCTGGCTCCCGCAGCTGAGCTTTTACATTGTTGGAAAAACCAACAAAAGCCACTAAAAATAGAAATAAAAGTAAAAATTTTTTCATCAAATTATAATTTCTCGAATATCAACTACAAAAATAAAAAAATCCACAATTCTTTGCAATAGTTTTTATAAGAACTTGTAGTAAATTTGTATAAAAATATTCAAAAAGTATTCCAAAATGATATATTCAAGAAACAGAAGGCTGAGAGTGAATGAATCCATGAGAAGTCTGGTAAGGGAATGCACCCTTACCACCAGTGATTTTGTAATGCCGATCTTTGTAATGGAGGGGGAGAATAAGCAGGAACCCATCCCGTCAATGCCGGGGATTTTCAGAAGAAGTATAGATCTGACGGTAAAAGAATGTAAAGAATTATTTTCTTTAGGAGTAAAATCTGTTAACCTGTATATGAAGGTTTCCGATCATTTAAAAGATAATACAGGAAAAGAAGCATGGAATAAGAACGGGCTGATGCAGAATACCATAAGGGCTATCAAGGATGCCGTTCCTGAAATGATCGTCATGCCGGATGTGGCTTTGGATCCGTATTCCATCTATGGACATGATGGAATCATTGAAAACGGAAAGGTTGTGAATGATGCTACTGTAGACGCATTGGCAAGAATGTCTGTCTCCCACGCTGAGGCAGGAGCCGATGTGGTGGCCCCAAGCGATATGATGGACGGAAGGGTACAGGCGATCCGTGAAGCATTGGAAGAGAATGGATACACTGATGTAGGGATCCTAAGCTATTCCGCAAAATATGCGAGCTCTTTTTACGGACCTTTCAGAAGCGCTTTAGACAGTGCTCCTAAAGATAATATGGAAATTCCCAAAGACAAAAAAACTTACCAGATGGATTTTCATAACTCCCGCGAAGCGCTGAATGAAGTATTCAAGGACATTGAAGAAGGTGCGGATATCATCATGATAAAACCGGGACTTCCTTATCTGGATATTGTTTCAAGGGTGCGGGAGGCAATAGACCTTCCGATTGCGGTTTATAATGTAAGCGGAGAATATGCCATGGTAAAAGCGGCAGCCCAAAACGGCTGGCTGGATAATGACAAAACGATCATTGAAAGCCTGACCTGCTTTAAAAGAGCCGGAGCCGACATGATCTTTACTTACTTCGCAAAAGAAGCAGCCATGCTCCTGAACAGGTAAAAAGAAGTTATGAGTTATGAATTATGAGTTATAAGTTGCTGCTTAATCTTTAAAATAAATACTAGCCATAACTCTTAACTCATAATTCATAACCCTTTACATGATATCAAAATCTTTTCCCTTTGTAAATTTAGCGGCGAAAGGCGCCTGGTTTCCGGAATACTTTAAGACAAAATGTTTTTTTGTATCCGTATCAACCTTGGCTTCCACCTCTACATTTTCGGTCTGGAAGCTTACCTCCAGTCCGACCCCGGAATCTTTTTCCAGGTAAATCTCCACACTTTCGGCATAGAATAATGAAGTGCTCAGGTAATTGAATTTGATGTTCTTCCTGTATGTTTTTGATTTAGATTGGGTAAATATGGAATAATTCCGTAAAATCTCAATTCCCGGAGAATCAATATTGGTGATTCGGGATTTCGTTACTCCGTTTACTCTTACCGAAAAGCTTTTTGCGTTTTTGATATTCCCGTTTACTCCGATATTGAACAGTGAGGGAAGAGAAAGCCCATATTCGATCATGCTGTCTTTGGTAAACTCAAAGTCAGGGATCAGGGCAGGGTTTTTCGGGACATTGATCAGTTTGTTTTTAATGTAGTTCAGGTTTTTCCCTGAATACAAATATCCTATAAGATTATTTCCCGTTGTTCTCCAGTTTCTGCCGTTCCATTCAAAGATCTCGCACAGCAGGGTATCAGTGGAAGAATGCGGGAGCAAATCCATATCCTGCCATTTAAAAACTTCCTTGGCATAAGGTCTGCGGTCTACGATATTAATGCCCAGATCCAGGGCCAGGAGCTCGGTTAGGTCTTTATTATTTTCCATATTAATTTTATATTGCTGATTGGTGTTATAAAATTATGGAAATAAAACAGAATTTCACAGATAATATGTTAAATATTAAAACCAGCCCTTTCTTCCGTATACATAGGTATCATCGAATTGCTTGTCACTCATGAAAAGATATAGAATCCCCTCAATGAAAGGAATGATACTTGCGGCCCCCCAGGGTAACCACGTTTAAAACCAGCTGTATGATTCCTTCCTTGGTATAGCCTAGATAGAATTTATTCAATGCCAGCCAGCCTACCAGGATTCCCAATAAAGCGGCAGGGATTTTCTTTTCTGAACGGTAAGGCATATTCGTTGGCTGATGTTGGCCGCCGTTCCCTGTTTTAGTATAACCGTAATTTTCCATTCTATAATATTTTGAGATAATAATTGTTCCTGATATGTCGGATAAAAGTAAAAGTAGTTACAAGTAACTTCAATAAACCTAAACGAATAAATTTATAAATTGATATATTTGCTCCATGATTTTACGAGGAGAAAACTTAATCAAGGAATACGGTCCTAAAAAAGTTGTAAAGGGCGTTTCTGTGCAGGTTCAGCAGGGAGAGATTGTTGGTTTGCTAGGTCCGAACGGAGCCGGTAAGACCACTTCGTTTTATATGATTGTAGGCTTGGTTAAGCCCACTTCAGGTAAAATCTTCCTGGACAAACAGGAAATTACAGGTGATGCCATGTACCGGAGAGCCCAGAAGGGTATCGGTTATCTGGCCCAGGAAGCGTCTGTTTTCAGGAAGCTTTCCGTGGAAGAAAACATTATGGGGGTTTTACAGCTGACAAAGCTATCTAAACGTGAGCAGCAGATCAAATGTGATGAACTGATCGAAGAGTTTTCACTCCAGCACGTACGTAAAAACCGGGGTGACCTTCTTTCCGGGGGAGAAAGGCGTAGAACGGAAATTGCCAGATGCCTTGCAACAAGCCCCAACTTTATCCTTCTGGATGAACCCTTTGCGGGGGTAGACCCGATTGCGGTGGAAGATATCCAGAAAATTGTAAGGAGCCTGGTAGATAAAAATATCGGGATACTGATCACCGACCATAACGTACAGCAGACCCTGGCAATCACCAATAAAACCTATATCATGTTTGAAGGCAGGATCCTGAAGGAAGGTCTTCCGGAAGATCTGGCCAACGATCCCCAGGTAAGGGAAGCCTATCTTGGTGAGAATTTTGTTTACCAGAGCATCCTGGATAAGCCTAAAAAGAAAAAATACATCTACAATATCTGGGCTGGGAATTTTGATTCAAAAGCCCAGCTGCAAAACTTTGTAAATGACCGTTTTTCGCAGTTTGATGACCTCAGGCTGATGTATGGCTTTGAAGATATCAGCTTTGCATCCCTGGCCAATTCTGAAATAGAACATATTTTCAATGACGTGGTTGATAAAGGAGCTAATAATTCCTTTGTATTCCAGAAAAAAGAGATCACTTCCCAATATTCCGTGGAACAGGCGGAAGCAGATTCCAAAGCGGCAAGCCAGCCGGAGCTGCATTACCTTACCACTTACGTATACGAAGGATAATACTTAGCCGGACTTCTTTCCGGATCTAAGTATTCCCGGTAATGAACATATGTAGTCTTATATGTCATATGAAACGGTTTATAAGACCATTCGCATCAGTTCGGGGATCAATTGTCAACGGGATTGAAAATTTTATGGCAGAATAGATTCAGACAGCCGGTTAAATCAATTATAATTCGTACCTTTTCTCTCTAAACAGTACGTTTATTTTATATTTCCATGGCAAAACCTTTTACAAGAACAGTTACGTTATTTGGAATCTACAAGCAGCTTATCCCGTTTATAAGGCCTTACCGGCTGATGATCTACGGGACTCTGTTTCTTACCTTTCTGGGAGCACTCGCAGCGCAGGTGAATCCATTGGTTTTGAAATATACAGTGGATGAAGTTACCAAGCTTACCCATCTTCCGCATCCCATGTCTGAAGGCATCCACATATTGGTATTGATATCCGTTATTTTACTGGGAAAAGAACTGTTGAATATCTTTATCAATTTCGGGCAGAAGTTCTACGGTGAGAAAATAAGAATCAATGTAAGCTCGGTACTGGCCCAATCTGCCATTGATAAGATCCTCACGTACAGGGTTGCCTACTTCAATGATGAAAACCATGAGTCAGGGAAGCTGCAGATCCGTATTGACCGTGGGATCGAAAGCCTCACGAGACTGGTACAGAACTTCTTTATCGATATTTTACCGCTTTTTTCCAATGCCATTATTGCTTTGGTCATTATGTACATGCAGAATGTATATGTAGGCGCGGTATCCACCGTGATTGTCCCCATATATTTTTACATTAGCTCCTTACAGGCCAAAAAGCTTGGGGGTGTACGCAGGCAATTGAGGAATCAGCGTGAACAGAAAACTTCAGGGCTTCTGAATCTCATCAATTCCATTATGGTAATTAAAAGCTTTGTCAGGGAAAAATTTGAAGGCAAAAAGCAATATGACCTTCAGATGCAGTTGATGGAAAGCCAGATGTTTACCAGGAAGACCAATTTTATTTACGACGGGTTAAAAACCTTTATTGAGCAGTTTGGAGTCGTTTTGATCATACTTTTAACAGTTTATCTGGTGCTGGACCAGCAGATGACCATAGGGGCCATTATGCTCCATATCATGCTTTTCAATAACGTTTCGGCACCAATCCGTCAGCTTCACCGGATTTATGATGACATGAATGACGCCATGATCTATGCGGAAGGCTATTTTGATATTTTAAACGCCGATCATGAGAAAGAGCCTAACGGAACCTTCGTAGAGAAAGAAATAAAAGGAAAGTTTGAACTGAAAAATGTAAATTTTACCTATCCAAACGGTACACAGGCTTTGCATAATGTTTCAATGACGATCGAAAATGGGAAAACTACCGCCCTGGTAGGATTGAGTGGAGCCGGGAAATCTACCATTATCAATCTCCTGTGCAAGTTCTACCTTCCGGATTCAGGGGAGATTTTACTGGATGGTATTGATCTGAACAACTATGATAATACTTTCCTCAGAGACGATCTGGGATTGGTACTTCAGAAAAATCATATTTTCCAGGGAAGCATTGAAGATAATATCCGTTACGGAAACATGAATGCCACTTTTGATCAGATCCGGGAAGCTGCAAAAAAAGCATATTTGCATGACCAGATCCTTGACCTTCCGGATGGATATCAGCATGATGCCACACAGCTTTCCGGAGGACAGCAACAAAGGATTGCTATCGCAAGGCTGTTTTTAAAAGATCCGCCGATCATCTTCCTCGATGAGCCTACAGCCAGCCTGGATGCCATTGCGACGGAACAGATCAAAAATTCCCTGGATGCGATAAAAGAAGGCAGAACGGTTATCATTATTTCTCATTCACTATCGCAGATCCTTGATTCCGATAAAATTTATGTGATGAAGAAAGGAAAGGTGGTGGAAAGCGGAACGCATGATGAGTTGGTACAAATTAACGGGACCTACCGTGAGATTTTTGACGCATCGGCCAGAAGTCTTAATCTGGATAAGCTGGTGAATACCTACAAGGAAAGCTGACATAAAGCCGGAATTAGGATAGTCAGTTACCATCTTATTCAAAATACAATAAAAAGTTGCTAAATTTACCAGCATACATCAGAAGGATTTAGATTCGCCAGACAAAAATGAACGACCATTATCTTAAAAAGCTCGACCGGGTAACTGCCATACTTACCCAGCTGCAATCGAAACCTCTGGTAAGGGCACAGGACTTAGCTGAGAAATTTGAAGTGAGCATCAGGACCATTTACCGGGACGTAAAAACACTGGAGAATGCGGGGATTCCTATCGTGGGGGAAGCGGGAAGCGGCTATTCCCTGATGGAAGGCTATAAACTTCCCCCGGTAATGTTTACCAAGGAAGAGGTGCTGAGCTTTATCACTGCGGAAAAACTGATGCAGAAATTTTCCCATCAGAGTCTGGGGATCCATTACCAGACAGCTATGGAAAAAGTCCGCTCCGTATTAAGATATTCGGATAAAGACCTGATTCAGAATATCGAGAGCCAGATAGGCGTTTATAATTATCACGTACAGCCCGGGGATTCAATTAAGAATGTCATTCCCATAATTATGGAAAGCATTGCTGAAAAAAAGCAGCTGTCTATAAAATATAAAACGGTTGATTCCAGAATTTCGGACAGGATCATAGAAGCCGTCGGAGTATTTTTTGAATTTAATTATTGGTATATCATGGCTTTCTGCACTCTGAGAAAAGATTTCAGGCAATTCCGGGTAGACAGGATTCTTCAGATCTCCAAAACACAGAATCCGTTTTTGCAGGAATATGGCCAGCTTAATGACTACAGGAGAAACTCGGAAGGTGAGAAGACAAAGGTCAGACTCCTTGTCGATAAAAAGATTATGGGGCATCTGGTGAATTCAAAAAAATACTACGGACTGACAGAAGAGGTAGAGACAGATCAGGGCATTGAACTGACTTTTGAAACAGAGTGGATCAATGAAGGATTTCCCCGTTGGCTGATCACTTTTGCAGACTATGCGACGATCCTGGAACCTGAAAGCCTGAAAACCAAGCTCAGCCATTTGCTCAGGGCGATCTCGAAGAAGCATCAGCAATAAGCCTCAACAAATTACTTGTTGAGGCCAGGCAATATTAATTTAATTGATAGAAGATAGCTTAAGCTAAAATAGGATCTGCCGGTAAGGTTATTGGCCCAATCTACATAGGCTTTTCGTATCCTGTGGAATGTTTGAGCAGGTCGGCATTCAGCCGGATCAATACTTTCAGCTTCAGTAAGGGCATCAAAGGTGCTAAAATCTCTCCCAAAAAAAAGGGGGTTCAATGCCTAAAGCTCTCAGATAAACATATCCCTGTCCACGATGATGGATCTCATTATCAATGAAATAAAGGATGTTCTGATAAACCGGAAACTCATACTGGCCGAATAAATTGAAGGTTTCCTGGAATCTTTCTTCAGTGATCCGATTAAAATAATGGTTGATCACTTCCGTTTCCTGATCCCACTTCTTAAGAATATCCTCTTTTGTTTTCGGCTGAAAAGCTTCCTCGCTGTAGGCTTCCATATTCTTTTCTACAATACCCCTTAGGGCCGGTCCACCGATGCTGATCAGTTCTACAGCCAGTTTGGCAAAGGGTCTCATGCCTGCTACTGAAAACTCAAATAATTCTTTTTCAGGAAATGCTTCTATCACCCTTCTTGTCAGATTTCTGTGTCCTTGCCAGTGCTCTAATAGTTGTTGCGATGTCATGAATTGTTGTGTTGTTACCGTAGTTGTCATAATTTTTAGGTTTAGTTTGTTATTGTTGAGACAAAGGTAAGACAGGGTAATGACAACAGTTTGTCAGCAGGATTTTATCCGGGGAAAAAAATATAAAATCTTTTATTAACAAATATTTAAGATAACCAATGAATTTTTTTGGAATATTGAAGATATTTTTTTATTAATTTTATAATTGATTATGAAAATACACTATATGTATTGAGTTTTTATTTGAAGACCGTATTACAGGATATTAAAAATGCGGCCGGTAAAATTAATACTCAATTCAAATAGGGTTTAATATTTTTGAAAAATTAAATCTTATGTCACTACCTATTAATTCAGATGAAGTTTTTAAGGAAAAGCTTGAAAACCTTTCCGACTTCGAATTTAACACTAAAGTTGCCGGTGTTTTTGATGATATGGTAAGCCGTTCTGTACCTTTCTATGATGAATTGCAAAGAATGACAAGTGAGCTTGCCGGAAACCACGCACAAGCAGGAACCAATGTTTATGACCTGGGCTGCTCTACAGGAACTACGATGCTGCTCATGGATAAAACCGTTCAGGAAGGTATCAGGTTTATCGGTATTGATGATTCGGAAGAAATGATAATTAAATGCAGGGAAAAGCTTAATAATTTTAAGCTGAGCCGGGATATTGAGCTTCAGGTTGCAGATGTTACCCAGCATGTTCCTGTAGAGAATGCTTCCGTAGTGAGTATGGTTCTGGTTTTGCAGTTTATCCGCCCTATCAACCGGCTAAATATTGTAAAAAAGATCTATGATGGCATGACCCCGAACGGTGTTTTTATCCTTATTGAGAAAATCCTGACGGAAGAAAAATCCTTCAACCGCGAATACATAGATTATTACTATGACTTTAAACGCAGAAACAATTACAGTGAGCTTGAGATCTCGCAGAAGAGAGAAGCTCTGGAAAACGTTCTGATCCCTTATAAGACAAGTGAAAACATCAATATGCTGCATGAAGCCGGATTTGATGAGGTGGAAGTATTTTTCAGATGGTATAACTTTACAGGTATTATTGCAAAAAAATTATGATACAGATCGGTAACTTTTTCTTTAAGTACAGGAATCTCCTGTTCATTGTTCTATATTTATTGTTATTCATTCCATCTCCGCCATTGTTCGGAGAAGACCGGTTTGGGGCGGATCATTACTGGATAGCCATTATATCAGGATTGATCATCACTGTTCTGGGGCAGCTGATCAGGGGAGGCACCATCGGCCTTGCCTATATTGTAAGAGGCGGGAAAGATAAAAAAGTATATGCTGAAGGGCTGGTTACGGAAGGAATTTTCAGCCATGTCAGGAATCCCCTGTATGTGGGAAACATTCTGATGCTCCTGGGCGTCGGGATCCTGGCCAACTCACTGATCTATACCTTTATTGTGATGCCGGTTTTCCTTTTTATTTATCAGTGCATCGTTCTGGCCGAAGAAAATTTTCTGAGAAGTAAATTCGGTGAGGATTTTGATGCCTATACCCGGAAGGTCCACCGGTGGATCCCTAAGGTTTCAGGATTGCGCAAAACTTTTTCTTCGATGGAATTCAAATGGAAAAGATGGCTGATCAAAGAATACAACACCCAGTTTGTATGGCTTTGCGGTATAGTGCTCATTCTTCTGTTTAAATATCCGCAGCTTACCAACAGCGATGACAGTTTCAGGAATATCCTGGCCACTATTTTTATCCTGATCTTTGCAGGCTATTATTTCCTGATAAGATATATGAAAAAATCAGGTAAGTGGGTTGCATGATAAAATGTTAAAACATTATTGTCCGCTTGCTTTGAAAAAAGTATCTTAGTGTTATGAAAATTTATACGAAAACGGGCGACAAAGGGCAGACTGCCTTGTACGGGGGTACAAGAGTTTCCAAAGCCAGTGCCAGAGTGGAAAGCTACGGGAATATAGATGAACTGAATTCATTTATCGGTATTGCCAAAAGCCATATTGAAGATGAAGAAGTTTTAAGACAATTAAAGAAAATCCAGTTTGACCTTTTTACGGTAGGCTCGGAGGCGGCTACCCCGGTCGATAAGCTGATGCTTGCGAACGGGAAGTCACGTCTGCCACTAACCATCTCCGAATCGGAGATTGAAGAGCTTGAACATTGGATGGATGCCTTTGATGAGAAGCTGGAACCTCTGCAATACTTTATCCTTCCGGGTGGAGGAAGACCTGCTACCTTTTTACATGCCGCAAGAACTATATGCAGACGTGCAGAACGTTCTTTGGTCTTTCTGAATGAATTAGAAGAAGTTCGCCCCGAGCTTATCAAATATTTAAACCGGCTTTCAGATTATCTCTTCGTTCTGGCCAGATACATTTCAAAGCTGAATAATGAACCGGAAGAATACTGGAATCCGAATGAAAGATGATAAAGCATTACTTTTCATCAACGGAGATGCCCCCGGGAGCTTTCCCGCTCTGGAAAACTATAGTCTGATAGCCTGTACAGATGGAGCCTTCCATTATCTGAAAAGATTAGGATTTCCGCTGGACAGGCTGGATTTTATATCCGGTGATTTTGATTCCCATTCCGGAGCTGATGAGAATATCTATGAAGAGAAATTCATCCCTACACCGGATCAGGATAAAACGGATTTTCACAAGGCCCTGGAGATTATTCAGGAAAAAGGCATTAAAAATGTTGATGTTTTAGGGGGTAGCGGAGGAGAACAGGATCATTTTTTAGGAAATCTCACGGTTGCCTATACTTTTAAAAATAATATGAGCATCAGGTTCTATGATAAATTTTCAGAATATTACTTTGTACCCAAAAACTTTGTCCTGAAAGGAGTAAAGGATAAAATGGTCTCCCTGTATCCGTTCCCTTGTATTGAGAACATTACGACGAGAGGCCTCAACTGGCCCCTGACCAATGAAAACCTGAACATTACTTCCAGAATCGGAACCCGGAATTTCGCCGTTGAAGATGAAGTAACAATTGAATATGAAAAAGGAGATCTCCTGATCTTTATTGGCGGAAATTATCTGTAATCTGAGCCATCAGCAAAACCGGAAGCTATAAACTGTTGAAAAAGCTTATAAAAATATCGTTTCTGCTTATTTTGCTGTTCTGCATTTTTTCCTGTAAAGTGCAGCATTTCTCTGCACCCGAATACGGTGAGATTAAAGCAGAAAGATCTTTCGGAATTAAAAAAGTGACCAATTTCCGTACTTTAGGAGGTATCCGGAATACAGAAGGAAGAACCCTGAAAGATGGAATGTTATACAGAAGCGCCCAACTTCATAAACTGAGCAAAAGATCTTTTGACGAGATCCGCGGGCTGAAAATTGAAGAAATCATAGATCTCAGGAACGGGAATGAAATTGCAAAAAAACCGGACCATCTTCCGCAATTTGTAAGGTACCGTAATTATTCGGCATTTGAAGATGAAGGCGACCAGCTGGATCAGGCCAAAAAGCTGGTGCTGAAGGGTAAGGTGAATGCCACTGACGCAGAAAAAAGAATGGTGGAGTTTTACCGTGAATATGTTACGGAAAATCCTGAGATAATAAGGAAGATCATAACTGAAACGCTGGAATCGGATAAGCCGGTTCTCTACCATTGCACAGCCGGAAAAGACAGGACCGGAATAATTACCGCCCTGATCCTGACCATTCTGAAGTTTGATAAAAAGACCATTTATAACGAGTACCTATTATCCAATAACTTCAGACAAAAGGTTATAGACAAAAGGCTGAGCCTCGCCCATAACCTGCATTTTTTATACCCTAAAATGGACCCGGAAGTTTTAGAAAAGCTCAGCTGGGTTGAAAGAAGCTATCTGGATGCGGCCTTTGATGAAATCAATAAAAAATATGGATCTGAGGACGCTTATATTCAACAGGTTTTAGGAATTTCTGATAAAAAAAGAAAAGAATATATCCATAAGTTCACTTACTGAAAAACAGGTACGTTTTTTCATTGAAAATCACTTTAAAATTTATAATAATTTTAATCCTTAAATCAAACTTTTTTAGCAATTTTGCATTCTTAATTCACTTGTCTAGAAATGAAAATAAAATACTCGGAACTAATTGATCAGACATTATATTTTCCCACCGAAGAATTTAATGTTTCTGAAAACAATTTGTTGTTTCACGATATTCCGTTGATGGATGTTGTTGAAAAATTTGGTACTCCGCTAAAAATTAGCTATCTGCCGAGAATTTCTCAAAATATTCAAAAGGCGAAAGGCTGGTTTAAAGAAGCTTTTGAGAAAACCGACTATAAAAAGAACTATACTTATTGCTACTGTACAAAATCCAGCCACTTTAATTTTGTGATCGAGGAAGCGTTGAAAAATGATATTTCTATTGAAACATCCGCAGCCTATGATATGGATATCGTAAAATCTTTGTATGAAAAAGGTAAAGTAGACAAAAATATTGAAGTAATCTGTAACGGATTTAAAACGGATGATTATCTGGCAAAGATTTCAGATATGATCAACAGCGGTTTTGAAAATATAACCCCGATTCTGGATAATTACCGCGAGCTGGATAAGCTTACGGAAAGCATTGATACCACTTTCGACATAGGGATCAGGATTGCCTCCGAAGAAGAGCCTAAATTTGAGTTTTATACATCAAGACTGGGGATAGGGTATAAAGATATCATCCCGTATTATAGCCAGAAAATAGCGGAACATCCGAACGCAAGGCTGAAGATGCTCCATTTTTTCATCAATACCGGCATCAAGGATACGGCATATTACTGGAACGAATTGTATAAGTGCCTCCGTGTATACGCCCGTTTGAAGAAAATTGCTCCTGAAGTGGATTCCCTGAACATCGGTGGAGGTTTTCCTATTAAAACTTCCCTGAATTTTGATTACGATTATCAGTATATGGTGGAGGAAATTGTTTCCCAGATCAAAAAGTTCTGTGAAGAAGAAGGTGTGGAAGAACCGAATATCTATACGGAATTCGGAAGCTTCACCGTTGGAGAGAGCGGGGCTAACCTGTATAAGGTGATTTCCCAGAAACGTCAGAATGACCGGGAGAAATGGAATATGATCGACTCTTCCTTCATGACAACACTTCCTGATACCTGGGCCATTTCAAGACATTTTATCATGCTTCCGCTTAACCGCTGGGAAGATACTTACGAAAGGGTATTCTTAGGTGGGCTTACCTGTGATTCTGACGACTATTATAATTCAGAACAGCATACCAATGCCATCTACCTTCCGGTATTCAGCGATACAAAGCCTTTATATATCGGCTTCTTCCATACAGGAGCTTATCAGGAAACGATCAGTGGTTATGGAGGTGTTCACCACTGCCTGATGCCACAGCCGAGACATATCCTTATCCAGAAAGACGAAAACGGTGAGTTTCAGTATGAAATTTTCCGTGAGAAACAGGAACCTGAAGATATTCTGAAGCTTCTCGGATATAAGCAATAAGCAGAACGTAAGAAATGATATAATAAAGAAGCTCCCGCAGGGAGCTTCTTATCTTAAAAATATTTTGAAATTTTATCCAGCTCCAGTTCGGCATAATCGGAGACAACGATATTGGCTAAAGTATAATCCTGATTTTTTGAATGCTGGCTTCTGTAGGCGGAACAGAAAATATTCGCTTTATGGGACGCTATGATCCCGTTGGTAGAATCTTCAATTACCATACAGCTTTCGGCCGGTTCTTCGGCAATCTGGGCTGCCAGAAGGAAAATTTCAGGGTGAGGCTTTGATTCCTTCAAATCCGCGCCGCTGATCTTTCCGCTAAAATATCTTTCAAGACCGAACTTTTCAAAAACCATATTAATGGTGGTCATGGTAGCTGAAGAAGCCAGGACCAGTTTCAGCCCGTTTTCATGATAATGCTCTATTAATTGTTTCACACCCGGGATCAGATCAAAATCATCATCATGGTAAAAATAATCTTTAAAATAATTTCTTTTGATCTCTGCAAGATCCTCATGGCTGTGGTTAAGGCCAAACTCCCGTATTAAGGTTTCGCATACCTTTTTGGTTGAGGCACCGGTAAAGGAGGCATATAAATTTTCAGAAACCTGAATATCCAGGTCACTGAACATCTTAAAATAAGCTTTTCTGTGCAATGGCTCTGTATCTACAATCACTCCATCCATATCGAAAAGAACAGCTTTTAAAGGCATATTGAAAAATTTTAGCAAAGATAAGCATTTGGGTCTGGAGTATAAAGTTTTGAATTGGATGTTTTGGGTGAGAGCAGCAGTATCAGCCTTTAGTCCAGCGTAGGCAATAACCCGCACTATTAACTCATCTAGTTTTGTATCTTTGCAGTAACAATTTTATTCGATCATTTAAATTTTAAATAGAACATGAGAACATACGCAGGAATTCCTGAAGAGAACGCAAAGCTTGAGAGCTCAAAAGTAATGCTGGTAACCGTACCCTATGACGGAACTTCAACATGGGGGAAAGGGGCTGATAAAGGCCCGGAATTATTTCTGGATGCTTCTGAAAATATGGAGCTTTATGATATTGAAACAGGAACTGAACCCTATCTTCACGGAGTTTACCTGGCAGGAGAGGTCACTGAAAACTCCTCACCAGAAGCAATGACGGAAGCGGTTTACCAGAAAACCAAAGAGCTTTTGAACCACGAGGGTAAATTATTTACACTTTTCGGAGGAGAGCACTCCGTATCTATCGGATCTATCCGCGCCGTAGGTGAAAAATATGATAATCTGACCGTTCTTCAGCTGGATGCTCATACCGATCTGCGCCACGAATTCCATGGCTCTACCTCCAATCATGCCTGTGCGGTTTTTGAAGCTAATCAGAAGCATAATCTTGTACAGGTGGGAATCCGTTCCATGGATATTGAAGAAAATGAGTATCTGCCGGAAGGAAGAGTGTTCTTTGCCCATGAGATTGCCAATAATGAGAACTGGGTCAACGATGTGCTGGAAAAAGTTTCGGGAAATGTATATATTACAATAGATCTTGATGCTTTTGACCCTTCCATAGCACCGTCTACAGGAACGCCGGAACCGGGCGGGCTGCAATGGTATCCTACATTGGAGTTACTGAGAAGGGTATTTGAGAAATGTAATGTGGTGGCCTTTGATATTGTAGAACTCATGGATTCTCCGATGGCCAAGCCAACGGCATTCCTGGCGGCTAAGCTGTATTATAAGATGCTTGCCTACTATCACATCAATAATAATTAAAATTCCGCAAGAACCGGATTTTTTCTGCCGCCTATTCTTTGGAAATTTGTGAGGTAAAATAAAATGATATGTCTACACAAGATCAAATAGATTACAACAGGATTGCCAAAGCGATAGAATATATCCAGGGCAATTTCAGGCTTCAGCCGAGCCTGGATGAGGTGGCGGAAAAAGTGCACCTGAGCCCTGCCCATTTTCAGAAAATATTCACGGATTGGGCAGGGACAAGTCCTAAGAAATTTTTACAGTTCATCAGTATTGAACATGCAAAAAATCTATTGAAGGAAGAAAAGGCAAGCCTTTTTGATGCGGCCTATGAAACAGGGCTCTCCAGTACAAGCAGGCTTCATGACATGTTTGTGAAAATAGAGGGAATGTCACCGGCAGAATATAAAAACGGCGGAAAAAACCTGAACATCAATTACAGCTTTTTTGAGAGCCCTTTTGGTAACGTTATTACGGCGTCTACAGAAAAGGGAATCTGTCATATGGCTTTTGAAAATGATAATGAAGTGGCATTAGGGAACCTGAAACACAGATTTCCCAATGCTGCTTTTTTTGAAAAACAGGATGAGCTTCAGAAAAATGCATTATCTATATTCAGTAAGGACTGGACGAAGCTTAGCACAATAAAATTACACCTTAAAGGAACAGATTTCCAGCTCAAAGTTTGGGAAAGTCTGCTGACCATTCCTATGGGAAGGTTATCCACCTACGGCAGTATGGCGCATAAGATCGGGAATCCCAAAGCCTCCAGGGCGGTGGGAACGGCAATAGGAAGCAATCCCGTAGCTTTCCTGATCCCTTGTCACCGGGTAATCCAGTCTTCCGGAAATATAGGAGGGTACCGATGGGGAAGTGCCAGAAAAAAGCTTATGGTAGGCTGGGAAAGTTCGCGAGCAGCCAATTATGAATCACCAGAAAAGTAAACAAATTCATGATCAAAGAGAAAATCATATCCGCTTATGAAAAAATTGCTGAAAAATACAACGAGCTGATCGACCATAAGCCCCATAATGCCTATTATGACCGGCCAAACACGCTGGAGCTGATCCCTGATGTGAAGGAAAAAACGATTCTGGATGCAGCCTGCGGTCCCGGAAAATATGCGGAAATATTGCTGTCTCAGGGTGCGAAGGTGAAAGGTTTTGACATCAGTGGAAAAATGGTGGACCTTGCACGGATAAGAAATAATAACAAAGAAGATTTCTTTGTCCATGACCTGTCATTACCGCTGGAAATGTTCAGCGATGAGACATTTGATATTGTCATATGTACACTGGCCCTTCATTATATCCGGGATTGGACGGTGCCGGCTCAGGAATTTTCAAGAGTTTTAAAGCCCGGAGGTGTACTGGTAATTTCCATTGAACATCCGTTTTTTGAGTATACCTGTTTTAATTCTGGTCAATATTTTGAGATTGAGCATGTGAGCTGCATCTGGGAAGGATTTGGAGATCCCGTGGAAATCAGCAGCTTCAGGCGACCTTTAAGCGAGTGTCTGTCTCCGTTTACGGATAACGGCTTTTATATTGACAGGCTGGTGGAACCGAAACCTGTAAAGGAATTTGAACAGTATGATCCGAAGCATTATAAAGAATTGAATCATTTCCCCGCCTTTATGTGTATCAGGGCGGTAAAAAAATAACCTATGGATCTATTTGAAGAAATAACAGACTTTCCGCTCAATATCCTTCCGAAAGACGGCACTGCTCATTACTACGGGAAAATTTATTCCAAAGAAAAATCAGATTTTTATTATGATTACCTCCTGAACCGGATTCCCTGGGAAAATGATGAGGCGGTAATTTTCGGAAAACTGATATTGACCAAGAGAAAAGTGACCTGGTTCGGGGAAAAGGCTTTTGAATATACTTATTCAAAACGGACCAAATATGCAAAACCATGGACCCCGGAATTATTGGCATTGAAACAGAAATGTGAGGAAATTTCAGGGGACACCTATAACTCATGTCTTCTGAACCTGTATCACGATGGCAGCGAAGGGATGGCTTATCACAGCGATGGTGAAAAAGACCTCAAAAAACATGGGGCAATCGCCTCATTAACTTTTGGGGCGGAGAGGAAATTCCTGTTCAAGCATAAACAAACCAAAGAAAGGATCGAAATATTCCTGGAACACGGAAGTTTATTGGTGATGAAGGGAACAACTCAGGACCACTGGCTGCACCGGCTTCCACCTTCGGTAAAAGTAAAGCATCCGAGAGTGAATCTCACTTTCCGGACCATTGAAGAATAAATATTATCCCGATCCAAATGAAAAACGCTGTATTCAGATACAGCGTTTTTTTCTATTTAAGAATCTCAGCTTCTATTGCGCTGTCTTCATAAACTTTTATAAAAGCCTTGGTATAATCTTCTTTTGTCGCAAAATTTGGATTGTTCATAAACTTTTGAGGATTGACAGCAAAAAGAGGGAACCATGTACTGCTGATCTGTATCTGTATTTTATGGCCTTTTTTGAAAGTATGGACCACATCCTGAAGTCTGAAATTAACGGCAGTTTTCTGATCAGGAACCAAAGCTTCCGGTTTTACCCTTGAATTTCTGAATCTCGCCGGCATGATTTCACTTCTTACCATTTGGTGATAATTGCCGTAAATAACACCGTCTTTCTTTTCTGCCGGCTGATAATCCTCAGGATAAATATCGATGAGCTTTACAGCAAAATCAGCATCGGTGGAAGTGGAAGCAATATTCAGCTTAGCCATGATTTCCCCCGCAAAAGTAATATCCTCTGTAAGGGGATCTGTAGTGAAGTTCAGGACATCAGGCCTGCCGACTGCGAATCTCTGGTCTTCAGACATGTAGTTTCTGGGTGTGAATCCGTTGAAGTCTTTCAGGCTGGCAGAGCTTAGGACAGGATTATTGGGATCGCTGTAATATTCTGAAAAGCCTTGTCCGGCAGTATTTTTTAAAGCTCCTTTGGTCAGATAAAAATTGATTTTCTGTGTATTTTCAGGCGGATAGGTAGCAAATTCTTTCCATTCCTTGGCACCTGTGTCATACATGAGCGCTTCCGGAAGCCCTGCATCTTCTTTGGAATTACCTTTCAGATAATGACTGAAAAAACGGGTCTCGATGTTTTTCTGATAATAGGTGGCAAGGCTGTCACCGAAATAAATGTCATTATGAAAATGTTTTCCCTGCTCCTGGGACCAGCCGCCATGGGAAAATGGTCCCATCACAATGGTGTTTTTTGCTTTTGGGCTTGTCTTCTCTATGGTTTTATAAATATTTAAGGGTCCGGAAAGATCTTCCGCATCAAACCAGCCACCGACAGTCATTACCGCATGGTTAACGTTTTTCAGATGAGGTAAAAGGCTTCTTTTTTGCCAGAATTCATCATAGTTCGGATGATTCATAATTTCCGTCATAAAGAAGTTGTCCTTATAGTATTTCTCATAAGCATCCTTCAGGGTCCCCAGTTCTCTGTAGAATTTCAGCCCGTCTTCGGAAGTTTGCTTTATAAAAGAATCCATAAACCAATTTTCTTTTTCCGCTTTGGTTTTCTGAACCCCGAATACAGGGAATGTTCTGAAATATCCGAGCATAAACCTTCCGTTATGAAGGAAATCATCGTTCCAGAAATCTGAAATGGGTGCCTGTGGAGATGAAGCCACCAGAGCCGGATGATCTGCCAATATTCCGGCAGCAGTGTAAAAACCGGGATATGAAATTCCGAACTGACCTACCTTCCCGTTGTTGTTTTTGATATTTTTCAACAGCCACTCAATCGTGTCATAGGTATCTGTACTTTCGTCAACATCTTTTTTGGTTTTGCGTTCCACCTGAGGAGTCATATTGGTGAAAGTGCCTTCGCTCATGTATCTTCCCCGTACATCCTGGTAAACAAAGATATATTTATCCTTCATAAGGTACGGGTTCGGGCCGAGCTTTGTTTTATATTCACTTTCCCCATAAGGAGCAATACTGTAGCAGGTTCTTTGCATTAAGAACGGATATTTGTTTTTCCCTGAAATATCTTTGGGGATATAAACGGCAGTGAAAAGCCTGACCCCGTCACGCATCGGAATATAAAATTCTTTTTTTGTAAAGTTGTCCCTGACAAAAGTATCAGCCTGGGTGTTTTGTGATTTCACAAAAACAAAGAAGACAATAAAAAAGATTGAGAAATGTACCTTCATAAACTTAATTTGAAGCTAAAATATAAATAAATATGATTATGTTAAATAAAAATCCCCCGGAAACTCCGGGGGATCTTCATATATTATTTTGTCTGTTATGCTCTTAAATATCTTGAATAGGCGTATCCTTCCTGGCCGTCAGCTGTTTTTACTTTCCACCAGTCGTCAGACGTCTGCTCAATTAAGGTCACTGAAGAACCTTTTGCAGCTTTTCCTACCACAGCCGCTTCCGTAGAAGGCTCCTGTCTGATATTCAGATTGGATTCTTCTGTAGCAACGGTAAGAGCCGAGCCTGCAGCAAGACCTGCTACCTGAACATCAATATTGATATCTGAAGCGGAATAAGAAGAGTCAATAGCTCCCAAAGCATTCCAAACAGCGTCTTTAGCTGCTGTGTTAGAAGCCTGGCCGGAAACATATAAAATACCATCCTGTTCCTGTACCTGAAGATTTGAAATCCCTGCAGACTGGGCAGCCGAGATTACTCCTGAATATTTATCCTGTAATGTGCTCATTTTAATAATTATTTTACGACTAGATTATTGTTATATTTTCCGATCTTCAAAGCATCCACAGATTCTTTGATTTTTCTGGCCTGTTGAGCAGAAACGTTTCCGGTAAGCGTTAATTCTCCGTTTATCACTTCTACTTTTACCGAAGGGAAATCTTTAACAGCATCCTTAACTTTTTGCTGAACAGCAGGATCTACAGCAGATTGAGTCTCAACCGGTGCAGGAGCCGCCGCCGGAGCAATCGTAGACATATCCATCACGTCTTTTATACCATTGATAGCTTTTAACTGGGTAATCATGGCATCCTTGGATGCCTGATCTGTAAAAGTACCACTCAGGTGAGCAACACCGTCCTTTACCTCTACAGAAGCATTAGGGTTAGACGTTACTACAGTGGTAGCCTGGGTCTGAAGATCGGCATCAGAAACTTTCTTTTTGCAAGAAACCGCTCCGAAGGATACAGCTACAGCCAATGCAGCCATCGCGATAGTTTTTTTCATAATTGTATATTTTAATAATGTTAATACAATCAAATGTAATAATAAAATTTGTACCAAAAGAATAAAAGTTAAATAAATATTTCTTAATTTTTTTACAATATTTTCATTTTCAACATAATTGATTTCAATGTATTGAAAATGTAACATAAATTTAATCCCAGGTGCTTCCGTCCCGTGCCAATGATAAAAAACGTTATATTTGTGCAATTTGAAATCTGTATATGAAAGGACAAAATAAACTGTTTATAGCAATCATTATCGCACTTGTTCTGGGTGTAGGAATCGGTGGGCTGGTACATTTGCAGTATCCGGAAAGCGCGGAACCGTTTTCCAGGAATATAAAACTTCTGGGAACCATTTTCATCAGGCTCGTGCAGATGATTATCGCGCCTTTGGTTTTCACTACGCTGGTGGTAGGTATTGCCAAGATGAGCGATATTAAAATGATTGGCAGAGTGGGAACAAAAGCAATGCTTTGGTTTATTTCTGCTTCCCTGGTTTCACTTTTTATAGGATTGATACTGGTTAACTGGCTGGAGCCGGGGCATATTACCAAACTGCCGATCCAGGATGCTGCCTCTGCGGAAGAACTGTTGAAAAGCAGTAAGGGCTTTTCCCTAGAGGATTTTGTAAAGCACGTTATTCCGAAAAGCATATTTGAAGCTTTCGCTGAAAATGAAGTATTGCAGATCGTGGTCTTTTCAATCATGTTCGGGATTGCATTGGCCAATATGGGGGAAGAATATGCCGGGCCGGTGATTAAGCTGTTTGATATTGTAGCCCATGGGATCCTTAAAATGGTAAGCTATATTATGTGGTTCGCTCCGCTGGGAGTTTTAGGGGCTATTGCAGCAGTGGTGGCTACCAATGGTTTTGAAATCTTTAAAGTATATGCAATATATCTCAGAGATTTTTTCTTTGCCTTAGGTATCCTTTGGCTTGTCCTCTTACTGATCGGATATTTTATTCTCGGTAACCGTCTCTTCGAATTGATGAGAAGAATCAAGGAACCTTTGCTGATCGCTTTCTCAACAACAAGTTCCGAAGCTGTTTTTCCGAAGCTCGTAGAAGAGCTCGAAAGATTCGGATGCAACAGCAGGGTGGTTTCATTTATCCTGCCACTGGGGTACTCATTCAACCTGGACGGAAGTATGATGTATATGACATTTGCTTCTATTTTCATTGCCCAGATCTACGGAATAGAGATGACTCTGGGACAGCAGATAACCATGCTCCTGGTCCTGATGCTTACCTCAAAAGGAATTGCCGGTGTTCCGAGAGCTTCCCTGGTAATTATTGTTGCCACTTGTTCCATGTTCGGAATCCCACCAGAGGGTATTGCCCTGATATTACCGATAGATCATTTCTGTGATATGGGAAGAAGTATGACCAATGTGCTGGGTAATGCATTGGCCACTTCAGCGGTTTCTAAATGGGAAGGGCAGCTGGAGGGCCACGACGGTAAAATATAAAATTATCAATGACGGAACAAAATTTGGAAGGCCATAAGGATCTCATTCTTGAAAATGGCTTTACGGTCATCAGCAATGTCTTTTCTGATCAGGAAATTGAAAAGATTACCGATATTATCCGGAATGCGGATCATTCAAGAGAAACCTTCAGGAAGTCTGGAGATCTGTTTGCAATAAGACAGTTTTTAAAGGAAGTTCCGGAGGTCAGGGAGGTGATCTTTAATGTGAATATACAGAAGATCATCAGAGAGGTCTTCGGAAACAGATATTTTGTTGTCAAGAGTATATATTTTGATAAGCCTGAAATATCCAACTGGTATGTTGCTTATCATCAGGATCTGACCATCTCCGTAGACAAAAAAAACAGATATTTCCGGGTTCGGTCCCTGGACAGGCAAACAAAATCAATTTGCTGTTCAGCCTCCGCCTGATATTCTTGAAAACATTTACACGATCAGGATTCATCTGGATGATACCGATGAAAACAACGGCGCCCTTAAAGTTATCCCGAAGAGCCATTCTAAAGGAATCATCAGAGTGGATGGTACAGATCCGGGGACTATTGAAGCCGAAAAAATCTGCAATGTGGAAAAAGGCGGGATAATGATTATGAACCATTGATTTTCCATGGATCAAACAGGACCACCAATGGTAAAAGACGAAGAGTAATCCATATTGAGTTCTCTGATATGGAGCTCCCGGAAAATCTGAATTGGTCCGAAAGGATGAATTAATATAAACATTATTTTTCCATGTATGAATATAAAATACCAAAGACTATTGTCATCACGGGAGCAAGCAGGGGGATTGGTGCCGCAACGGCTATACTTGCCGGGAAAAAAGGCTATAATGTAGTGGTGAATTACCTGAAAAATCGGGATGCGGCAGAAACTGTGGCTGATGAGATCCGGCGGGCAGGAGGGAAGGCTATAGTAGTGAAGGCGGATGTTTCTGAAGAAAAGGATGTGAAAAGATTATTTGCGGCAGCCGTAGACGCTTTCGGAAAAGTAGATATGCTGGTGAATAATGCCGGGATACTGGAAAAGCAAAGCAGATTGGCTGATATCAGCGCAGACAGATGGCAACGTATTTTTCAGGCTAATGTGCTGAGCTGCTTTTTATGCTGCCGGGAAGCTATAAAGCTCATGTCCGGAAATAACGGTGGAAGCATTGTGAATGTATCTTCTGTTGCCTCTCAGACCGGGTCACCCAATGAATATGTGGATTATGCCGCATCCAAAGGAGCTGTGGACAGCCTTACCATAGGTCTGGCAAAAGAAGTGGCGGCAGAAAACATCAGGGTAAACGGAGTAAGGCCGGGATTTATCTATACGGATATTCATTCAGATGGCGGCGAACCGGATAGGGTGGAAAGATTAAAGAATACCATCCCTATGCTTCGGGGAGGAAGCCCTGAAGAGGTTGCCCATTCCATTTTATGGCTTCTTTCTGATGAAGCTTCTTTCTGTACCGGGACCTTCATCAACGTTACAGGCGGAAAATAGGCACAAAAAATAATAAAATAATCAAACGGTGGCCATATATGGCCACCGTTTGATTATTTTGCTGAAATTTCATCAATAAAGATATAGGCTTCTCCGCCTGCCCCCTGATGCCATTCCGGAAGCTTTCCGAAATAAAAAGCTTTTACTTTTATATAACGGACCTGTGTAGGCAAGATATCAGCGGCAAATTCTTTGATCTGAACCGTTTCATCTTTCGGATCCACAGCATTGTCCACCGTTTTTAAAAGAATGAAATCCTTGCCGTTCATGGATGCATAATATTCTACTTTTTTAGGCATTAGAATCCATGCCCTGCTGTCCTGAAGATAGGTTGAAGACAGCTTTGTAATATCCTGAGGCGAGTTGAAATCTATAATAGCTTCAAAGTTCTGCCCCTGATAGCCCTGCCATTCGCCTTTTCGCCAGTTGACAGCTCCGTTAATGCCATCAATAAGAGCAAGCTTTCCGCCTGCCGTATATTGAGGGTTGACGGTTGAATTTACGGTAATATTCCAATAATTGGGTCTTTTATTAAAGCTGGCAACAGTAACGGAGCTCTTTTCTCCGTTCCTTTCGGCATAGGCCAGGACCTGGGTGGTTTTGTCGATGGTAAACGGCTCTTTATAGACCTTGAAGGTTTTTCTCACCTGGGCATCACCGTTATCCATGGTCATATAGTATACCTTATCCTGAGGATTCAAAGGGGTGATCTCAACTTTAGTGGAAAAATCAAAAAGCCTGTTTGCGGAAATCACCGGAGATGTTGTCAGCTCATCGTACTTAAAATCCTTTACGGGAGTCAGATTTTCAAAGCCGAGTTTTTTAAGCTCTGCCCTGGAAATATTAGGAGTGATGGTTCTTGTTGTGCCGTCTTCCAGGCGGATATTCACCTCATCGAAATATGGCCTTGTTGTTTCCCACTCGGGCTTTCCGGGAGTTACAGAATAAATTCCCATAGCACTTAGCACATACCATGCGCTCATCTGTCCGCAGTCTTCATTTCCTATCAGTCCGTCAGGAGCATTTTTGTAGAAATTATCCAGGATATATTTTATTTTGTCATCCGTTTTCTGAGGTTTATCCACAAAGTTGTATAGATAGGCGATATGATGGCTCGGCTCATTTCCCTGGGCATATTGCCCTATTAAACCTGTAATATCCGCCTGATCCCTGCCGGTAGTTTTGTCTGGTGCCGAGAAGATGGCATCAATAAACTGCTCAAACTTTTCTTTCCCGCCATGAGCTGCAATCAGCCCCGGAATATCCTGTTGCACAGAATAAGAATAGTGCCATGAATTTCCTTCCGTATAATTATTATTGACTTCCCTAGGGTCGAATGGCTCATACCAGTTTCCGTTCTTTCTTGGCTGCATAAAACCGTTTTTAGGATTATAAAGGTTTTTCCAGTTCTGAGACCGTTTCATAAAGTACCTGTAATCTTCCTTTTTCCCTAATATTTTAGCCATCTGCGCAATGCACCAGTCGTCATAGGCATATTCCACCGTTTTGGAAACGCTTTCGTGTTCGTCATCAATACTGATATAGTTATTCTGCTTGTAGGCATTAAGCCCGAAAATATCCAGCATTGCCGAATGTTTGGAAGCTTCAAACGCTTTTTCATAATCAAACCCCTGGATGCCTTTCGCCATTGCGTCTGCGATAACAGAAACGGCATGGTAGCCAATCATGCATTCCGTTTCATTGGATGCCAGTTCCCAGACAGGGAGTTTTCCCCCCTGCTCATATTGCTTAATAAAGGTATTGATGAAATCAGCTGTTCTTTTCCTGTCAATTAAAGTCATCAAAGGATGAGCTCCCCTGAAAGTGTCCCAAAGGGAAAAAACCGTATAATAATCGAAGCCGTTTGCGGTATAGAATTTATTATCCCTCCCCCTGTATTTTCCGTCAACATCCATATTGATGTTGGGCTGGGTAAAAACATGGTATAATGCGGTGTAGAAAACGGTCAGCTTATTTTTATCGTCCGATTTTACTTCTATTTTAGAAAGCTCCCTGTTCCATTCATCAGCTGCCTGCTTTTTAATCCTTTCAAAATCATCAGACCTGCCTTCAGCCAGCATGTTTTTTCCTGCTCCTTCATAGCCGGTAGGTGAAAGAGCTACCTTTACCCTTATTTTTTCACCTTTTTTTACCTGTGTTGAAAAAGCCAGCGCTAATCTGGTCCCTGTGTACAGATTATTGTCCTGCTTTCCGTTTACCTCTTTCTTTGAAATTTTCATGGATTTTGAAAATTCAATCCGTGCATAAATATACTGGTTGGTAGCCCAGGCCTCACTTCTTCTGAAAACCTCAATGGTTCTGTCATCAATCACCCTGACTTCACCTTCCAGAAGTTTATCCCTGTGATTCAGGTCAAGAATGATATTGGCATTGCCGGCATTGTTAAAAGTATACTCATGATAGCCAACCCTTTTGGTGGTTGTCAGCCGGACATCGATATTGTTTTTATCCAACTTCACGGAATAAAATCCGGCAGTTGCTTTTTCATTTTTATGCGTGAATTTTGATGCATACTCCTTATTGTTCAGGCTGGGGCTTCCCATAGTGGGCATTAGCATGATATCCCCATAGTCTGAAACTCCGGTTCCGTTGAGATGGGTATGGGAGAATCCGTAAATTACAGAATCTGAATAATGATATCCGCTGCAGCCGTCCCAGCTCCCGTCTATCCTGGTATCCGGAGAAAGCTGTACCATTCCGAAAGGTACAATGGCCCCGGGGAATGTGTGTCCATGGCCACCCGTCCCGATGAAAGGATTTACATATTGTGAAAAATTTTGTGAAAATAAATAATGAGAAATAATTCCTAAAAGAACAATGAATATCTTTTTCATTTTTTGAATTAAAATTCCTTAAAAATACTACAAAATTCCGATGTGCAAAAGAATTTATCTATCACAATGTTTATTGATTCTAAATAGATAAAATTTCCTTAACTTTGTAGACAATTTATTTAGTTTATGTTGACGAAAGAAAAGGTTCAGAATTTCCTTAAAGAGATAGAGGTTGATGATTTGGTGAATAACCTTCAGATCATGGGTGATGATGTATATATAGATATGACCGCCCATTCTCCTGCCATGCACGAAAAAAAGAAGTTGGAAGCAGCCATGAAGCAGGCTTTTGCAAGCGAGTTTGGGGAAAACATTCATTTAAAACTTAAGATAGTTTCTCCGGAGCCTGGTGAGATCCAGAAAAGCCAGATCAAAGGAAAGCAGATCCCGGGAATCCAGAATATTATTGCCATTGCTTCCGGAAAAGGAGGGGTAGGGAAATCTACAGTGGCTGCAAATATGGCAGTAACACTGGCCAAAATGGGCTTCAAAGTAGGATTACTGGACGCGGATATTTATGGCCCGTCTGTTCCCACTATGTTTGATACAGAAGGAGAAAAACCGATTTCCGTAGAAGTAAACGGAAAAAGCATGATGAAGCCTATTGAAAACTATGGAGTGAAAATGCTTTCTATAGGATATTTTTCAGGGGCTAACCAGGCTGTGGTATGGAGAGGGCCGATGGCTTCAAAAGCATTGAACCAGATGATCAGGGATGCTGCCTGGGGAGAACTGGACTTTTTATTGATAGATCTGCCTCCGGGTACCGGTGACATTCATTTATCGATTATCCAGGAAGTTCCGGTAACGGGTGCCGTCATCGTGAGTACACCTCAGCATGTGGCCCTGGCAGACGTAAGAAAAGGGATTGCTATGTTCCAGATGGAAAGTATTAACATTCCGGTTCTTGGATTAATCGAAAATATGGCGTATTTTACACCGGAAGAATTGCCGGATAATAAATATTATATTTTTGGCAACCAGGGAGCCCAATATCTGGCTGAAGATCTTGGAATCCCGGTATTAGGAGAGATTCCTCTGATCCAGAGTATCAGAGAGGCGGGAGATGTGGGAAGACCAGCTGCATTACAGGAAAATTCCAAAATTGCGGATATCTATACGGAAACTGCACAAAAAATGGTGGAAAGCCTGGTAGAAAGAAATAAAAACCTTCCTCCGACGGAAGCTGTAAAAATTACAACCATGGCGGGATGCTCACCAAAAGCAAAATAACTTCATTCTGATTGATTAAAAACCGAATGAGCTGAATTAAAAAATATGGAAACAAATATAACACACGAAGATACGGTAACAAGAGTAATGGAAGCTCTGGAAAGTATCCGGCCGTTCCTGAACAGGGACGGAGGAGATATTGAGCTTATTGATGTGAAAGATAATCAGGTTTTTGTAAAACTTTTAGGAAACTGCTCCGGATGCTCACTGAATTTTTCGACTTTGAAATTAGGAGTGGAAAATACCATAAAGCAGCATGCTCCGGAAATAGAAAAGGTGATAAGCGTAGAATAAAAATAACGGATATATTTTTTAAGACAGGTCAAGGCCTGTCTTTTTTATTATGCTGCGAACCATTAAGGCCCAAAGCGGGATTTACACTGATATATAGAAATGCCTCAGGATTTTTCCTGAGGCTTGGTCAACCAGATATTTTATTCTATTTTACAATAACTCTCCTGATATGCCCTTCCGATGTTTTTATCAGGTAAACTCCTGCGGAAAGCCCGGAAGTGTCTACGGTCAGAGCATTTTTCTGTTTTCCGGCTAATTTTCCGGACATATCGTACAGTTCATAATCCTGTGCCCTGTTGAAATAGAGGATATTTCCTTTAGTCACCGGGTTCGGGAACACATTGAATGTTGCCTTCTCCGCTTTTGTTTCCCCTACAGCCAGTGTTGAACCGGCAATTTCATACATTGATAATGTACCACTAATCTCATTGGCAATTATAACATATCCTTTTCCGGTTGTTGTATTTTCAGGAGCGATATAAATAATTCCTTCCGGTCCGTTATCACCTCCGTAAGCCGATGTCATCCGGGAATGCTTGTAGTCTGTAAAGGTAGGATTATTGGGATCGGTGATATTGTATACCATCACTCCTCCTGTCCTTTCTAAAGTAATGAAAGCATACGTCTGTCCGTTGATGGTAGCCAGCGTCACCCCTTCCGGTTCAGGCCCTTTGGCGCGGCTTCTGTTTTTGGCACCGTTACTTTCATTATCAGCATTGAAAATCAAAGGGTGATGAGCTTCAATATACCTTTCGAACCTGTCACCGCTGTCATAAACAATCTGTTGGGTATCCGCATTGAAAATTGAAAAAGAACGGGCTCCCAGAGCCGATATTTCTTCAAAATCAGTGTCATTATCAGTATTTCCGGTAGCATTGGTCACCCTGAACCTGCCCAGATTATAAGAAGCTTTTAAAACCGAGGAATTCGGGAAAAGAGCCGGATCCAATGTGTAGCTGTTTGCGCCTACCGTAGTTCTTTCACTAAAGCCTGACAGATCTTTTTCGTCACCCTCATTGGCCGTTACAATATAGTTGGTATTTCCCACTTTGTAATTTTGTATGGCATCAGGAATGTAATACGCCTTTACAGGCCAGTTGGCGATCAGGATTTCATTATTATTGTCAGAAGCGTCGAAGCCGTTTCCTGGCAGGCTCATGTCTTTTTTACCCAATCCCCAGATGGCTGTTATTGTTTTTGTGGAAAGATCCACTTCGGCAATGGCATTATTTTCCTGAAGCGTTACCCAGGCCTTCTGGCTATCTGCACTTACGGTTACATATTCAGGCTCCAGGTCTTGTGAAAGGCTATTGTTGGTTCTTACCTTTCTTAGTCCGGTTGCTGTTAGTGCGGCTAGCTGGGAATCAAAGTTATTGAAGTTAAGGGTAGTAACATTGTTTTGGGTTAAACTGCTGATTCCTCCCGAAATATCAATAATGCTGACAGAGCCTTCAGGATCTACCGTATAAGCATCGTTTGGTTCGCCCTCATTAGCGGTGATGACTTTGGTTCCGTCAGGAGTGAAAGTAATCATGTCCGGTAAGGCTCCTACGGTAACCTGTTTCAGGAAGTTTCCGTTGATATCAAAGAAAATAACCGAGCCGTTCTGCTGGGGATCAGCATTTGGAGACGCTACAGCCAGGATTCCGTTTTTAACTGCAATACTTGTAATTCCGCCATAAGGAGCCATATTCACCGTTTGAATAACAGACGGAGTGTCAGGATTGCTGAAGTCGATGATATCAAAAACATCCGTTACGGAGCTTATGGTGAATAATCTTTGGGTAGCCGGATCGTGAACGACAATTTCAGTGGAACTGCTATTGTTTCCGGAAGGATCAAAACTTCCGATATAGTTTAGCTGGATCTGATGGGATGGAGCGGGGGCCGGCTTATCATTATCAATGATATATACGGTTGCGGAATGATCCCCTGTAATGGTGGCGCCCACAGGATCTTCCAGACTTACCACAAAATACTCAGCTTCCTGTTCCTGTAAAGTATCATCAATGATCGGGATATTTACAGTATAGCTGGTGATAGAAGGAGAAATAGTGATCGTCTGGTTGCTCAATGTGAAATCATTCTGATCGGCGGTACTGTACGGAGCGGGCTTTACAACCAGGTTAACCGTTGAATTTGAAGGATTGTTAACATTAATTTTGAAGGCTAAGTTCCCGGAATTTTCATTTACCTTAATGAAATTTTTATCTAGTGAGACGGTTGTGCCGCCGGTTGTGAAAGTGCTTGAAGTAGATGCGGCCACTGCGTTGTCACTGAAATCTTCAATGGTGTCGGGCTTTAAAGCGAGATAGTACGTCTGGTTTGGAACCAGGCCGGCAGTGGGGATTACCGTGATCGTATTGTTACTGAATGTAGTGGTAAAAGGAACCTGTGTACCGGTGGAATTTCCGATACGGAACTCAATGAGGTTCTGAGCATTGGAACCGGTAATTGCTGAATTATCGATCAGCCTTACATTTTCATTAAAAGAAATGGTAGGATGTACCGTGGTAGAAGCATTGTTTGCATTGTTCGCAGGAAGATAGGTCACTGCCGGCGGAGTAGTGTCTGCCCCTCCAGCAGCTGTTGCATCCACAGTAAAATTATCAAATCGGTTGTTTCCGACATTTCCTCCTGATCCGGTTGAAAATTCAACTTTTAATTTAAAATCCGGATTGTTTGAGACTCCCGGAACGGCTGAAAAATCAAAGGTGATCAGCTGGGGGTTAGCATCCTGTGGAGATACGGTCTGATAAGGCTGGAAAGTAATTCCGTCAGTTGAATAAGACCAGGTCTGGGTTCCTGCTCCGGAGCCTGATCTTCTTGTTGTGAATTTTACCACTACATTATCATATCCGGTTGTAGGCAGGGAGAACTGCAGGGCACCGCCTATAGGATTGTTGAATCTTAAATGTGTTCCGGCCGGATCGCCATTTCTCGCATTCAGATTTTCCACATTAAAGTTTTGTCCGGTTCCACCTGCGAAATCTATTTCGCTTGCTCCGCCGGCAATGGCCGTAAGAGAGCCGTTAAGTAAAGTAGATGCAGGAGTGGTGATGGAGGCTGCAGACGCATTATTATTGAAATTCCAGTAATGAATAAGGGTCTGCCCGAAAAGCCCGCCCTGAAGAAAGAACGCAGCTATGACAGATCCTTTTAAAAGGTAATTATTCGCCATTTTACATAAATTAGTTTATGCAAAAATGAACTTTATACCCTGTAAATATTTTAAGGGAACTTTAATAAATGTTTAACAATATTGTAATTATATCAATTGTTGATGTAAAAAATAAAGCAAAGTAAATAGCCATATCCCTGATAGAAATGAATGGAGTAAACCGGTGTCTATCTTGTCTTTTTTGCCGAGATATTTAGATGCTTACCTGTGGTTTTCGTTCCTTCCAAAGGATGCTTTTGCATATAAAAATATCCCGAAATAGCAGTCAGAACCAATAAAATAAATGCAACCAGAAAAATTCTTTTAATCATCTCTTTCATATCGCTAAATTTTTAATGTCCTTGATTTCTAAAGTTGATATTGGATATCCTTTCTGCACCGCATGCACCATTGCTTTCCCGACTTCGTGTAAAATTAATGATTTTGACGGTAAAAAAACAGGAAAAAACCAAATAAATGGTTTAAAGAACCATTTTACATTTACCTGACCCTTCACGGGCTTCATAAATCCGGGCCGGAAATTATAAACATCCCTGAATTTCATCTTTTTCAAAGCGTTTTCGGTTCTTCCTTTTACCCTTGCCCACATAAGCCTTCCGTTTTCCGTACTGTCCGTGTGAGCTCCTGAAATGTAATTGAAAACCATGTTTGGATTCTGGTTCAGGACAGCTCTTGCAAAATGTAAAGTGGTATCATAAGTGATCCGGGTATAATCTTCTTCATTCATGCCTATACTGCTGATCCCTGCACAGAAGAAACATGCATCATAGCCTTTCAGGTTTTCATCATTTAAGTCTATTTTCAAGAAGTCGGGGACGAGGTATTCCTTTAATTTGGCATGTATTTTTCCCGAAGGCTTTCTGCTTACGCTGAGTATTTCGGAAACGGCGGGATTTTCAAGGCATTCCATTAAAACACCTTCTCCTACCATTCCCGTAGCTCCCGTAAGAATTATTTTAATTGAGTTCATTTTTTTAATATCGATATTCTGTTGACGGTTTACAATATGCTTTTACTTTACCTAAGATAAAAAATTTTGGGATGATCTTAACTCTATCATAAATTGCCGGTATAGATAAATCCCTGAGCCTCAAAAGCAGGAATAAAAAATCCGGCCATAACTGGCCGGATCTGGATATATGAATCTTAGCTTTTCTACTTTTTATCCTGCAGCTGGCTGTAAATATTATGTATAAGCCCGTCTGCCACGGATATTTTAGGAACAAAAATTCTTTTGATATCAGCCCAGGACATTATATTATTATAGATTTTCAGTGCATGGACCAAAACATCAGCCCGGTCTTCCCTCATATTGTATCGGGTCATTCTTTCATCCACAGAAAGACTGTCAAATTCCTTATATACCTTTTTGAGATGTGCCAGGGACATCGGTCTGCCGTCCTTGGTCTTGCTCATTGAGAAGACCTTGTTGATATTTCCGCCCGAACCGATAGCCACGATAGGCTTCTTGCTGACAATATAGGTTTTGACTTCTTCTTTCATTTCTTTCCAGTTATCCAGGGTAACCAGATTGTTCAGTAACCGTATGGTTCCGATGTTGAAAGATTTTTCATATTTCATTTTCCCGTTTTCATAAAAGGTAAGTTCCGTAGAACCGCCTCCCACATCTACGTACAGATATGCAAATTCTTTGTCCAAGCCTTCGGCAATATGGTTTTCATATACCAGGGTAGCTTCTTCATCCCCGGAAATGATCTCAATGTCTATGCCGGATGTTTTCTTTACCTCTTCAATGATATCCTTGCCATTCGCCGCATCACGCATGGCACTGGTGGCACAGGCCCTGTAATGATCTACTTTATAAATTTTCATCAGATCACTGAAAATTTTCATAGAATCAATTACCATTTTTTCTCTTTCCGCACCAATCTTTCCAAGAGTAAAAACATCCATTCCCAATCTCAGCGGGACTCTCAGAAGGTTAAGCTTAATAAATTCCGGTTGTTTATTATTGATCTTAACTTCATTGATCAAAAGTCTGGCTGCATTACTCCCGATGTCTATGGCTGCAATCTTCATTTCTTGTTTGTTTTGGCTTTTAAGTATTTATACGTTTCAATCTGAGAACGACACTCGTCTTTATCATTCCGTACGTATTCGTTTCTCAATTTTTTGTCTAAAATACGAGCTTTTACATTATCTTTCAACTGAATGTCCAGAATATCTTTCAATTCATTTTTAAGGTCATTATCGGTAATCTTTACTGCAGCTTCAATTCTGTAGTCCATATTCCTTGTCATCCAGTCTGCGGAAGAGATGTAGATGTCTTCGGAGCCTTTATTATAAAAATACATTACCCTGGCGTGTTCCAGGTATTCGTCAACAATGCTTATGGCTTTAATTTTTTCTTTAAAGTCTTTCTGGTTGACAGCACAGTATATTCCTCTCACAATCATTCTGATGATAACTCCTGCCTTGGCAGCATCATATAATTTGGTAATCAGTTCACGGTCACTCAGGGAGTTGACCTTAATGATCATTTCAGCTCTTCTTCCCGCTTTGGCCTCTTCTATTTCCTTTTCAATATGATGTATGATCCTGTCCCGCATAAACTGAGGACAGACCAACAAGTTTTTACAGGTTTTCAAAACCGGCAGATAATCTTCTTTGGGTTTTTTCAGCACATTGAATACTTTATTGATATCTGCCATAATGCCGCGGTCTGCCGTCATCAGCAGGTGGTCTCCGTAGATCCTGGCTGTCTTCTCATTAAAGTTTCCGGTGCTTATAAAGCCATACTGGATGGTCTTGTTATGTGCTCTTTTCTTGATAACGCAGAGCTTGGCATGTACTTTTTTATCAGGAATTCCTATCAGCACTGTTACACCTTCCGGTTCAAGAATTTCTTTCCATTCAAGGTTGGACTCCTCGTCGAAACGGGCCTGGAGCTCAAGCATTACCGTTACCTCTTTCCCGTTCCTTGCCGCATAAATCAGGGCATTGATGATTTTTGAGTTGCTGGCTAAACGGTAGGCCGTGATCTGGATAGATTTCACATCCGGATCCATTGCCGCTTCCCGGAGAAGGTCGATTACCGGGTTGTACTTATGATAGGGAAAAGTAAGGAGAACGTCCTTTTTTAAAATGACATCCGTTATCCTTTCCCCATGCTCAAAAGCGGGATGTGAAAAAGAAGTTCTTTCCACAGGTCTTTCATAAGCTTCAAAGACCTCGGGAAAATCCATGAAGTGTTTAAAATTATGGATTTTGCCTCCGGGGATGATGCTGTCTCTTTTGGTTAAGTTCAGTTTCCGGATAAGCAGCTCAAGCAGGGCTTTATCCATATCCTTATCAAACACAAATCTGGTGGGTTTGCCCTTTCGCCTGTTTTTGAGACCTTTTTCTATTTTCTCTGCAAAATTGGTCCTGATATCATTATCCAGATCCAGTTCGGCATCTTTGGTAACCTTAAACGCATTGGCTGCAAATTCGTCATATCCGAAATAAGAAAAAATATGGGGTAAGTTGAAGGTGATCACATCTTCCAGCAGCATTACATTTTTTTCTTCCGGATCTTCCGTAGGAAGCAGTACAAACCTTCCCACAAAACGGGACGGAATTTCAATAATGGCATAGTTGCTGGAATATTGCCAGTCCTTTTTCCTCATGGCGACACCCAGATAAAGACTTTTATCCCTTAAGTAAGGCATTGGAGTATTCTCATGAAGCAGAATGGGGATCACATTGGATTCTACCACTTCATCAAAATAGGTTCTTACAAATTCCTTTTGCCTGGAGGTCAGATTTTTTGGAGTTTTAATAAAAACCTTATGATCTGCCATCTCATCCTGGATTTTTTTCCAGGTTTTATCAAAGTTTTGCTGTTGCCTGATGACGATCTCGTTGATCTTCTGCAGAATTTTGGAAGGAGGCTGGAAAAAAGATTCTGCAATAACTTTTTCTTTAAAATCCATGGCACGCTTCAAACCCGCGACACGAACCCTGAAAAATTCGTCCAGATTGTTGGAAAAAATTCCCAGAAAGCGGATTCTAAGATGCAAAGGGACCTTGTCATCCATAGCTTCCTGTAAAACCCTTTCATTAAAGGCAAGCCATGTAATATCTCTTGGATTAAAATGTAATGACATTCTTTGGTTTATATTTTATCAAAAATAATAATAAGTAGGCTTTCCCGGTCATTTTAGAAGTTAAACTTAGATTAAATTTTAAGCATTGCAGATGCGCAATGTGTCTTGAATAGCATGATTTAACATAATGTTGAGATGAATAATGAATGCACGAAAGGTATGTGTGTCAATTTGTCACAAAATGGCAGATGGTATAAATATTGAGAAATTCAGAATGTAAAACGAACTTAAAATTAGAAAAATATAAAATATTATGAGTAAAATAATTGGAATTGACTTAGGAACAACCAACTCTTGTGTTGCTGTAATGGAGGGTAAGGACCCTGTTGTTATTCCTAACGCGGAAGGGAAAAGAACCACTCCTTCTATCGTGGCGTTTACAGAGGACGGGGAAAGAAAAGTTGGTGATCCTGCAAAAAGACAGGCTGTAACGAATCCAAAGAAAACAGTATATTCTATTAAAAGGTTTATTGGTACTCATTTTAAAGATGACGGAAGTGAGATTGCAAGGGTACCTTATGAAGTGGTAAGCGGGCCTAATGATACTGTGAAAGTAAAAATCGATGATAGAGAATATACTCCGCAGGAAATCTCTGCGATGATTCTTCAGAAAATGAAGAAAACAGCTGAGGATTATCTTGGACAAGAGGTGACAAGAGCGGTAATTACTGTTCCTGCCTACTTCAACGACGCACAAAGACAAGCTACTAAAGAAGCCGGGGAAATTGCCGGGCTTAAAGTGGAAAGGATCATTAACGAGCCTACAGCTGCTGCCCTGGCGTATGGTTTGGATAAAAACCATAAAGACCAGAAAATTGCGGTATATGACCTTGGAGGGGGTACTTTCGATATCTCTATCCTTGATCTGGGTGATGGTGTATTCGAAGTATTGTCTACCAATGGTGATACCCACCTGGGAGGTGATGATTTTGATGATGTGATCATCAACTGGATGGCTTCGGAGTTCCAATCTGAAGAAGGTGTGGATCTGAAAGCAGACCCGATCGCTCTTCAAAGGTTGAAAGAAGCTGCCGAAAAAGCTAAGATCGAGTTGTCTTCCTCACCACAAACGGAGATCAACTTACCTTATATCACCGCAACGGCTACAGGTCCTAAGCACCTGGTGAAGACCTTAACTAAAGCTAAGTTTGAACAGTTGTCGGCAGATCTTGTAAAAAGATCCATGGAACCTTGTAAAAAAGCTCTTCAGGATGCCGGATTATCTACTTCCGATATTGATGAGGTGATCCTGGTAGGTGGTTCTACAAGAATCCCGATCATCCAGGAAGAAGTGGAAAAATTTTTCGGTAAAAAACCGTCTAAAGGTGTTAACCCTGATGAAGTTGTAGCCATTGGCGCGGCTATCCAGGGAGGAGTATTAACAGGAGATGTAAAAGACGTATTGCTTCTTGACGTTACTCCGCTTTCTTTAGGTATCGAGACCATGGGTTCCGTATTCACTAAATTAATTGAAGCGAATACAACGATCCCAACCAAAAAATCTGAAATATTCTCTACGGCTTCTGATAATCAGCCGGCTGTAAGCATCAGGGTAGGACAGGGAGAAAGACCGATGTTCAACGACAATAAGGAGATCGGTAGATTTGATCTTACAGATATCCCGCCTGCACCGAGAGGAGTTCCTCAGATTGAAGTAACTTTCGATATCGATGCCAACGGTATTCTGAGCGTTTCTGCCAAAGATAAAGGAACCGGTAAAGAGCAGTCTATTAAAATCCAGGCTTCTTCAGGTCTTTCCGAAGAGGAAATCGAAAGGATGAAAAAAGAAGCTCAGGAGAATGCTTCCGCGGATGCCAAGAAAAAAGAAGAGGTTGAGATCTTCAATAAAGCTGACGGCCTGATCTTCCAGACTGAGAAGCAGTTGAAAGAATTTGGCGATAAGCTTTCTGCGGATAAAAAAACTGCTATTGAAAATGCTCACGCCGCATTGAAAACTGCTTTCGAAGCTAAAAATGCTGATGATGTGAAAGCTAAAACAGAAGCTTTGGATGCAGCATGGATGGCCGCTTCAGAAGAACTTTACGCTGCAGGTCAGCAGGCACAGGGTGCTGATGCGGGTGCTCAGAACCCCGGAGGAAACAACCCTGGAGGTGAAGATGTACAGGATGCAGACTTCGAGGAAGTAAAGTAAATAGTCATATAAAGAGTAAACCATAAAAAAACCGCTGTAAGTGTAATGCTTACAGCGGTTTTTTTATGCCGGTACTTTCCGGAACAAGCTTTTTGATTCAGACATGCCCTTTTATTTCTGCTGCTATTTTAACTGGTCTGAAGAATTATCCTGATATCTTTCGCCAACACGTTTTACCTAAAGCCAATAATATATTGCTTGCAATTCTGATTCTCATATGGAAGTTCTCTGAATCCTGATGTCTGGTTGATTTTTTCCTAAATAAAAATTTTAACGACGAGTTCTGTCGCTATGAGTACTGATCTTTGTATCCAGAAAAAGACGGGAAATGAAAATGGATATTAAAGGTCATGGTGGATATCCTTTGCCGGAAACCACCTAAAAAAATAAGGCTAAAATCCGAAGCTACTCTACTAAAAAGAGCCTTCAAATCTTAACCTATTTAAAACCAACCAAATTTACAAAAATGGAAGCCATTAACCAAAATAATAGCTCGCAAACTTTATTCAGGTTCGCAACCATGCGTAACGCTGAATTATCAGATCCGAAAAACAAGGAAAGAAGATTTATTTTCAGGGATTTCAGGTCTCAAAACGGTGTATTTGATGCCAAATTAAATTCGTCCACAACACTAAAGAAACTATGCGAAAGACCCGAAGATTTACCCCTGACCATACTTTCCGAAGAATCTTTAAAAGCAATTGACCCTGCATTTTATGATCTGGCCGTTTGGGTCGCAAGAAATAAGACCAAAGTGACGAAGGCTGAATTTGATGCCAAGATCAATGAATACAAACAGCTGCAGCATCCCATCATCGTAATTGATTCTAAGATCTGGGATAATCTTATTTACCAGGTAGTTACCCAAAAAGACTTTTATGCCAAGGAAACGTTAATGCAGTTTCTGCATTTGAATCATATCCTGCTCAACTACGATGGTGCCAGGCAGGAGCAGTATGATGATGTGATAAAAGCCAAAGTAGTTCTTCCCAAGGAACTTTTCAAAATGGAAGCAAGTTCCGCTTCAAATTCAACAGCTTCAAATAATGAAACCATCATACCCAAAGTTCGTTTTAGTGAAAAAAGCATGCAGATGGCGGAAGCTTCAATGCACCTTAAAGCAAATCAGAGTTTGGCTTCGGCTTTGGAAGGTCTGGAAAAAGCTTATCTGAAAGAATATGATCAAAATTATAAAGAAGCATATTCAAAATATCTGGAAGAAATAAAACCTGTACAGGCAGAATATGATAATCTGGTAAAAGAGCAGGAATATCAGAAGGAAATTTTTATGGCAGCCGAAAACCATGAGGCATTATCCAACTTAAAATATATTCCGGTTCCTGAAATTTCAGCTTTTACATTTGAATTCCGTCCGGAAATCCAGGCGGATGAATTGTCCCGAAAATTAGAGCAGGATAATCTTGCTTCCTTGTGCAGGATTTTTGGCGCTTCCGATCCGGCTACGGCATTGAACGGGATTTCCACATTTACGGAGATCTTTCAGGCAATTGAGCAGAATAGCCAGTTACTGCAACAAACCATTGTAAATAATACGGTTCTGAATCCTCAAATTTCTACAACCGTAGGAGGGGTAGTAGTTCCGGTCACAAATTCAGTAGCCGGCAATACGATTATTCCTTTTTTCGCCAGAACTTCTACTATTACAATGTCATTTGATCATTTAATGATGATTTCCACTGATCTGAGCCTGCCTAAATATATTGTAAGCGGAAACTTTCATGTTAAAGGTGGAGGGCAGATCATTGTAAGTTCTTCTGAGGTATTCAATTATAATTCTCCCAATGTGAGCATACTATTTAGTGATAACCAGCGTATTCCCGGAAGAATTATTGAAAATTATGAAATAATAGAGCTGGAGGGAGAAGTGACGCTTAATGACGGGCTGGTCTATATCATGCAGGCAACCTTAAATGTGACCTCAAGCAATACTTATAAATTTGAAGGTCCGGGAACATTTACCTTAAAAGATAAGGGGAACCCGCCAACAGATCCGGGCACAGGAAATCCGCCAGCCAATCCGGGAACTCCGGTTAACCCGAATGATATTTTTATTCCTTCAGGATTCGGAATGAAAAACATAGGGATTGCCGATTACCGAAAAGTAGAGCAAAGCACTTATTGCTATGTGGAAGGAGATGTTTCCCATATCGAAAACATTATGGCAAGGGAGTACAGGGAAAAATCGACAAGAAGGTTAAAACGCAGCGAATCCCAGATTACAAAATCTACGGAATCCGAAAAAGAAAAGCTGACAGATACCACGTCTACTGAGAGAAATGAAATGCAAAATGAAGTTTCTAAAATTCTCCAGGAATCCAAAGACTTTGCCACCCAGGCAGGGTTCAGCGTCGGATGGGGTGGAGGAAGCAGTGTCTCACCGAAATATATGCTGAATACGGCTGCCAACTATGCTACTCATAATTCTAAAGAGGAAAGCATCAGACAGGCTGTTACCGAAGCTAAGGAAATCACGGCAAGAGCATTGGACAGAATCGTTACCAAAGTAAAAGAAGAGCGTATAGATAAAATTCTTGAAGAATACGAAGAAAACAACAAGCATGGTTTTGACAATACGAAAGGCAGCAGCCATGTTGTGGGCGTTTACCGTTGGGTGGATAAGGTGGTGAAAAACCAGATCTACAACTATGGAAAACGTATGATGTTCGAATTCATGATTCCGGAGCCTGCCAAATTGCATTCATTGGGAATGAAGGTTAGCAATAATACCGAAAATCAACTGATAAAGCCAATCGATCCAAGGGAAGCCGCTGCCATGCAGATCAAAGACTGGAGCGCACTTGCGGATTCAACAAAACTAAAATACTGGCTGGGATACTATAATGTAGAAGTTGACGAAAGATTGGAACCGGTAGTGTATGTTGGAAAAGCAATAGACTATTCTTCCACGGAATCAAAACAAGCCTCATCAAAATCAGATACTATTGCCATCCCGGAACATTATATCACGGAATCTTTTGTTGTGCAGAGAGCCAATGCTTTTCCCGGCTATAACGGATGGGGAAATGGCGCCAGTCTGTTTGTAGGAGGTAATGATAGTGCGGGTGGCTTTTTAAGATTTGTCAGAGAAGTTCCTATCACCATTGCTACGACAAATGCACACTATTTCCATGCAACGGTAAATATTAAATGTGTTCTGCAGGAAGAATACAAGAACGGATGGCTGCAAAAAGCTTTCAACAAAATTATTGAGGCATATGAAACGGAACTTGCCAAATATGAAACTGCGCTGGCAGACGCAAAAGCCATAGGTACTCAGATCAAGGGATCTAACCCTGGATTCTACAGAAAGATAGAAAACACGATTTTGAGAAGAAACTGTATTTCCTATATGCTGAACCAGAATCCAAACGCAACACTTACTTTCGGTAAGAAGAGATATTATACCAATGACAGCGCTGCTACTGAAACATTTACCAATACAGATATTTTAGTTGATCACGATCTGGATCAATACGCTGCATTTGTCAAGTTTATGGAGCAGGCTTTTGAATGGGAAATCATGAGCTATCATTTCTATCCATACTATTGGGGTGAAAGGAAGTCATGGGCAGATTTGTATCAGTTTGACGATAATGATCCGATCTTCAGAGCATTTATGCAATCCGGAATGGCAAGGGTTATTGTTACGGTAAGGCCCGGATTTGAGGAAGCGGTAAGACACTTCATGGCAACCGGACAGATCTGGAATGGCGGAGAAGTTCCGGTGATTGATGATCCTTTATTCTTATCTATTGTGGATGAATTGCGTGCTCAAAAAGCTACTAAAGAGGGTGAACCATGGAGAGAAAAAATCCCGACTTCCCTTACGATTCTTCAGGCAGGCTCTATTGGCCTGAAAGTGGAAAAAGCATTGCCTTGCCACTGTGAGCCGGGAGTAAAGTTTGATGATGATCTGGGAGATGTCTGTGACACCAATTTTGAGTCCAATGATAATCTTCTCGGAGTAGAACCTGGTGAAGAAGAAAAAATCATTACAGGAGACTGGCTTTAAGAAACCTTTAATTAAAAAACAAAACTTATGTCGAATATAGGAAAAATTATAAGGGTAAATGCATTGCCTCCGGCTGGAGAAAGAGAGACCAATGTTATTTACCAGGTAGCGGCATTAGGATCTGCTACCTACACGGATTATGCTGTAGATGCTAATGGAGATTTAAAGACCCATGCCGTGGTGGATGGATCGATCCCGGTGGAATTATCGGATGATCATGTAAGCATTTCGGATTTGGATCTGATTGCAGAAGGGATTTCAACCCAGGCTATGTACAATAGCGATACGAGAGAAAAATTAAACCAAAAATTAGAGATTCCTTCAGCGGACGGTAATGCCCAGGATTATCCAAAAATTATCGGTCTGAATGATAGCGGAGAAGCAGCCAAACTACCGGCGGGAGATCTGGGGAAAAATGTGGCCAATTCATCCCTGACCACAATAGCCGGGGCGGGGCTTACTTTAGGAGCCAACTGGACCCTGAATACTTCCGGGCTTTATTACTCGATCACAGGATTGAACGATGTTTCCAATGATTCCACCTTTGATACATTCCTGTCTCAGAATGCTTCCGGCCGTGTTGGAAAAACCAATGGAAAGCAGCCTTTTTTAAGTCTGCCAACCACGCTTTCAAATGCTGAAAAAACAGCTTGGAAGACTGCCATGAACGGGGGCTGGACCACTTCTACAATGAGTGTAGCTTCCATATCCCCGCCTATTGTGGACCGGAAAAATAAGCCCTCATGGATCACACTGAAAGGAGCTAATTTAAATTTACCTCCTGCTACTTTTAAAATAGAGCTGTGCACAGAAACCAGCACAGATGTAAGCCCTGTAGTAGTGGCTGAAATTCCGGCATCACAAGTTCAGCTAAATAACAATGGCATTGATCTTTCTTTTTGGTTTAATTTTTCAACCATTCCGGAAGGAAAATATAAAATAAGGTTATGGAATGGCGTTGCCTATTATTTAACAGGCGCTAATACCATGCTTCAGGTTGTTACTTCAACAGTACCATTTGTACCTTCCTTAACGTGGACTTATGCAGAATATACCCCTGATACTAATACAATGATAGGAGGTAACAGTTCGGTTACCTATAATAGCAATCCTGCCAATAAGGCATATCAGAGCGGCGACTTAACAACTGTTTCGGTAGGTAAATCCAGTGAATTATTTGGTGTAGATGACAATTTCTACTTAAGAATAGGTGTGAATATTACCAATGTCCAGGCGGGATTTGATAATAATACCCCCTTTGTAATCGGTCTTTGTAACAGTACTGATGTTGTCAGCCTTAGTGACTTGTCAGTCATAAAATGTAGAGGAACCATCAACTACAGAGGCGGAGGAATTGGAGTGTTCCCAGACCTAGGATCACAGGGTGTTAATCTTTGGGGAATTTACAATGCCGAAGTGCAGATCATACGTAATAACGGACTTTTTACCATAGCTGTTACCATGAATAATACAACTCAAATTTATACAAAGTCTGCTCCGGCTATTGCTTTAAGCTTATTTGCCATGATGGGAAATTCGCCATCTGCTACCACAACATCATTTAACATTTTAGAACAATATACATTTTAATCATGAACGAACATTTAATCATACCGGAAGATATCCGGGAAACTATTAAGAATATTGAAGAAACAACTTTGAACCTTGCAGAGTTACCACTGCAGGCACACCCGACCCTTCCCCAGTTCAACAGAAGTATCAGGGTGCTGGATATTGACGCCAAATCCGAACAGCAGTTTATCTCGTTCAGGTATGAGCAGGTGCTGAAAAATAAAGAGACCGGTGAAGAGGTTAAGATCTCTTTACCTACTCCGGAATGGATCATCTATAAGGAAACATGGAGCTATCTCCTTGATGACTCCGGCAATCTCATTGAACTTCCTTTGAGAGAGCCGCAAGAAGACCAGCTCGCCGATAAGGTGAAGGTCCCGAGCTATAAGTACATACTCTGGCTGCTGAAAAACGATAAGACCGGATTTTTAGAGTTTTTAACGCATTATCTGCAGCAGTTTGTAAAAGACCATAAAGACCAGCTGGATAAGCTTTCATAAACATCATGCTATAAGGCAGAGCCTGAAAACTCTGCCTTTTTACTTATGTTCAATTGAAAAAGAAACATTATGGAAACATTAGAAATCAGGGATATAGTAAGCAAAGAATGGCGAACTGATGACTTTATTAATAAACAGTATCTGTGTTATAACCTTCGGAGATCTAATACTATTCCCAATCATTTTATATTGGAATATGATATCGATGATTATGACTGGCATGCCGAACAGACTTCGGTAAAAGATACATCAGAAAATGTAATACGGCTGAAAACCTATCTCAATAAGAATAAGGAACTGGTAGATCTGTCACAGACACAATGTGAAATAGGATTTGATATTGATTTGGCTGAAAAAAAGCTAAGCTTTCAGTTGAACTATTATTTTCACAGGGATGCGGATACGGAAAATCTCCGCCGAAGAAAAGCCATTGTACTGGAAACCTTTTCTTACCAGGAATTTAGAAATCTGATGATGTATGTCGGGTATGGGGATTTTGAAAAAGATTCTTCATTTGATTACCTTAATTATTTCACAAATATTTATCAGTTTTATTTTCAGAAAGCAGGCAGCCCGGAAGAGCTTCTCTTCCTTTATTCCCATACACCGGATTTTGTTTTTGAAAGAATGGTTTTGGATGACGAAAAGGCTATGGATCATCTTATCACTCTTGCACAATATGATGATACCGGGTTTTGGAGCGGCTGGAAAGACGGAAGCTCAGCTTTGGTGAATGTGCTTAAGGCATTTTCAAGCCCTGCCTATTTATTGGAACGGTTTAAAAAAGAACCGGAACTTTGCAACAGAATTTACTATAATCTGGATAAGATGAGTGAATTTGAAGGACAAATGAAATCCAACCGTATCATTTTTGCTAACATTCTGATGCAGTATTGTCTGTTCTCACCCAATAGGCCCGAAGCAGGGGCACCTACGTTCAGAATGGGAAAAGGGTATAAAGTGAGCACAAATGTAATGGAGCTTTCAGGCCCCTTATTGGGTTTCGGGCAATCCAATGAAAAAACATTCTTTTTACAGCAGCAGAAGGAAATGCTGCAAAGAACTGCAATTATCCCCAAAGAGGGAGACCCTAATGCAACACAACTGGTTGCGGCAGATCTGGAAGAGGGTAGGCAATATTTCCCGCTAGAAATGGTATACTTTATTAATGAAGATGAAAAGACCATCCATCCGGAAACCGGAGAACCAATGCCTCCGGCAACCATGATGGTTCCGGCTATCTTTGTGAAAGCATGGGCGGATGCAGAAAACTGGGCGGAGATCAACGAATTTATCCGTATTACGGCAGATATTTTGGCGGTTACCCTCGGAATTGCTACATTAGCCACTACAGGAAATCCGTATCTGATACTCGCTGCTATGGCAGATCTCAGTTTAGCAGGCATAGATCTTACGGTGCAGGCTCTTCGGGAGGAAATCGCAAAGCTTCCTGGAGGAGAAAGGTTTCTGCAGGACTGGGATCTTATCTATGGTACAGGAGGAGCCATTATAGCCGGACCACAGCTTATTGTAGCTGCTTACAAAGGGCTATTTGTATTATTGCCTAAAGCTGCAACCAATGTGCAGCAGGGTTTGAAAACAATGGCAATTTCCTTATTTTTGGATTTAAATTCGGGACGTTTTGAACGTAGTCAGTTACATTTTTTGCAAACAACAGAATGGGTAGCTCCGAGTGGTGGTTTCTTTGATAATATTACCGGAGCCAGATTAGGAAATGTAGGCGCAGCTTTTATAGAAATTGCTAATGAAACAGGTAAGGCAAGTAAACAAGAATATATACTTGCCTATAGAGGGTTGCCTGTTGCAAAAGGAAATAAATATATTAAGCCTTATGCAGATCTTATGCAAAAAGTAAAACAGGCAAGCTACAGTGAAGAAAAACTTGTAAATGTGCTTGAGGAAGCGCTTGACGACACTTGGCAGTATTTTGATAAAGAACCGGCATCCGGAGGAAAATATGAGACAAAAGATTTGGAAAGAATCTATACAAATGGCTCGAAAAAAGAATTTGAAAAAGGGGTAAAGTATCTCTCTGAAAAAGAACGAGAAGCTTATGAAATTTTTGTTCAATATGACAAAATAGTAGATGTAGAAGGAAACTTAGTAGATACCAATGGAAGTATTTCTATTTTACCAAATGGACAACCAATTATAACAGAAAAAGCAATATTTGTAATGTCTGATGACGGGAAGTTGTATTTGTCTAAAAACTATGCTTATGGCAAGTTTCATCACTCTTCTTTTCTAGCTGGAAAACCTATATCAGCTGGGGGTGAAATATATATAGAGAGAGGTGTTATTAAAGAGATAACTAATGATACTGGTCATTATATGATTAGTCTTGAACATATGAAGATAAATACTTTAAAAGAATTACAAGCAAGGCATTATTTTAATTTAGAAAATACAAAGGAAAAAATTATATTTAAATCAAATTATTAATAACAATGGAGCAGAAATTAATTTTAGATGCAATACACGCAGCAGTATGGAGAAGGCCTGTGAAACAGATTCATACTTTAAAAGACATGTACAAAGGTGTACAGGAAGATATTGACCTAACTAACCTAAAAATTGACTTTGTTTTAAATGATAAAAAGGTTTTTGAATGGATTATAGAACACCCTGAATATGATTATAAAGGATTATTAGAATCTCCTTATAGCAATGAAGAACTTTTTAGATTTTTTAAAATTCATTATGAATATATTATTTATACATTAAATAAATATTTTAGTGAGGATTATCTTATAAGATTATCAGAAATAGAAGCAATGTAAAAATAGGACCGTCTGTAATGTCAGACGGTTTTTATTTCTAAGGTGTCTTCATTATTAAACAATGTTTATAGCAAATTCCTCATTCATCGTTTTAGTAGGATTAGTAACAACCGCTTAAGTAATTAAGCTAATTATTTATTTTTATACTTTCCCTATTTTTGGATATGAATAGCGGAGTCTTCCAAAGGAAGGATCTCCGCATATTTCAGCAGACAGAGTGGGTAATTCCAAGCGCAGGGTTCTTTTCAAAAACGTCAGAATGTGATGCCTTGATACAACATGGGGCATTCTTTATGGAACTGGATGCAGCAGCTATTACCGAACAAATAGGAAAGGGAATTAATCCTGATGTAATAGGAGCCATAAGCTCGAACAGAAAGTTTGCATTGGTATATAAAGGAGAGATTATTGCTCAGGGAAGCAGATATGATAAGGCTTATCAAAAAACTTTGATGGATTTAAAAAAGGTGAGCTACAACCCAGAGAAAGTCGGGGAATATTTAGAAACCATTATTAACCGAAGAAGAATTGTGTCTGTAGAAGAGGGTGCGGAACTCGGAAGAACTCCGGACAAAGGAATTAAAATGAGTTTCAAACTAATCGATGAATTTGGAAATTATGCTGGAGAACTTATAAGAGCGCAGGAAAAAGGAGACAAGCTGGTATATAGCCTTAGTATAAGAGGAAAAACAGAGAAGCTAAATTGTTTTACCCGCCTGTTGGATGCTAAAAGTGCTAAAGCAAATGAGTTACCGGTTTTTGATAATGAAAAAATGTTGATGGGAGATTTTAATATTCCTAAAACTATTACAGATAAATATTCGGGATTAGGAGATTCAATACTTTCGGATGCTATCACTTTTTATGAGACTAATAAAAAGTTTGGACAATTAGATGGTGTTATCGGTTGGTGGAAAAAAGCTACGATGTATGAAGATTATGGAGGGCAATCTATTAATTTGACTAAATTTTGGGAAGTTAGAGCTGCTGGGAAAAGTATTGAAGAAGCTGCATTGTCCACTTTTACTGGATCTAAAATGAAAGTAAAAGGGTTCGGAAAAGTTAGGTATGATATAGGTAATATTAAAGAAGACGAAATAATTGTTAATTTTTTAAAAACAAAATAAAATGAAAATAGTATTTAGTAATGCAATGAAATATAATCAAGATCATTTTGATTTTATTAAAAATAAAAAGAACAAATATGTATATGGTTCAGAGTTTACGTACTCGGATGAAAAATATTTAAAGTTAATAAATAAATCTATTCCACATTACTTACAAAGTATGAATTTTAAGGATAGATCACTAACCAAAGAAGAAACACTTGCTTTTAATAAGACATTGGAAGAGCAGATCGAATATTGGTTGTCATTTAGAGTTCATATTCCGATAAAAGAAGGGACGGATACAGTAATTTATAAAGGAGAAACTATTGAACTTGATATTCGTCCAATAGATATTAATGATAATGATAAAGCTTTACGAGATTTATTACAGCTTCATGAAATCATAAAAGAATGTTTGGCAGAAGAAAAACCTTTGTATTTAAGTATCTATAAGGAAGAATAACTATAAATTTAAGCCGCTCAAAAATGGGCGGTTTTTTCATTCCTTCCTTTAGATATGAACAGCGGAGCTTTTCAAAGGATAAACCTTCGTTTGTTTCAGCAGATAGAGTGGGGTAATCCCAAGTGCAGAGTTCTTTTCAAAAACGTCAGAATGTGATGCCTTGATACAACATGGGGCATTCTTTATGGAACTGGATGCAGCAGCTATTACCGAACAAATAGGAAAGGGAATTAATCCTGATGTAATAGGAGCCATAAGCTCGAACAGAAAGTTTGCATTGGTATATAAAGGAGAGATTATTGCTCAGGGAAGCAGGTATGATAAGGTTTATCAAAAAACCTTAATGGATTTACAAAGAGCAAGTTCAAATTTCGGAAAAGTTGGAGGAATTCTAGAAGAACTTAGAGTATCTGCTTTTTGCAAAAGAACACCAAAGATTACTAATAAATTTCCTACAGAAGGGTTGCCAGAAGATGGATTTATTTTATCTTATACTGTTGATTCTAATGGGATTTTTAAGCAAACAACAGGGAATATTTTTAAAACTAGAGAATATGATTTTGTAATTACAAATGATGGATTGTTAAGATTAGGAGAAAAACATCATTTATTAGGTAACCGAGAAGAAGTTTTAGCAGCAGGAAGCATGCGTTTTAAAAATGGGAAAATTTCGGAATTGCATAATTTATCAGGGCATTATAGGCCAACACTTGAAGAGGCTGAAAGGTTAATAGAAATATTAAATAAACTTGAAGTACCAATAAAAAGGGCAAGATATGACATTTTTATTATAGAGTCTAACAATGCGGGCTTTGTTACAAGTATGAGAATAAATAAAAGAATATTTATTGAAAATTTAAAATAATAAAATATGGAAGAAATTATACAAAAACTACACCAAGGATTAAAACAAAACGGTTGGGATTCTTATAAACTCTTGAAAAATGAATTACTAACTTATAATCCTAAAGATTTAATAATTAGTTTGCTTAATACAAAAGAATTGTGGAATACTGATTTAAGAAGTCTTTTTATCATTATTCCAGAAATATGGAAAGATTTTAACTTAAATGATTGGAAATATATAATTCAAAGTGTTAATCGTCCATCAAACTATAGAATATTAATAGATCATGGGCCTTTCTTTGAGGACATTCGTTTTCTTTATAACTGGATTGGTATAGACAGTATCAGCCTATATAAAAATGATCCGGGAATTTCTTTGGAAAATAAGAAAAATTTAGATAAAGTCTTTCCTGCATTTTTATTAGATCCTATGAGAGATGGTGAATTATATAAGGAAGATTTCCAAGACGGGACTTTTGGAGATATAAAATATTTTAAAGATATGAAAATCCGATTAATTAATGAAGGCGCTAAAGCCAGTCCTATGCCAGATTTATAAAAGCTTGAACATTATCCTTACTTCTGCTTTTCGTAATTATATAATTAAATTATTTAGCTAACCGTTCAGTTTTTGAACGGTTAGTGTATTTTATAGTTTGTTGAGGGAATTACATTACAAAGGCACATAAAGAGTTTCAGATTGCAGTAACAATTGAAAAAGGAGCTAAAGTTCTTACTAAATATTTAAGTAAAAGATTATAAAAATGAAACCTATCAAGAACAGTCAATTTATTTTACCGATACTGATGACGGAATAAAAAAAAATTTTCTTAGAGAAAAGTATTTTGAATTTGTATGTTTATTAATTACAGATTATTATGAAAAAGAAATCGTAGAAAATGATTTTTATAAGTATTTTGTAAATTTATTAAATGATTTGGAAGACGATTCCGGAGTATTTTTCATTGAACACCAAATGCCACCTTATTTTGCTTTAGGTATCATAGAAAATAAAATCCCTGAAAAATCTTTTAAATATGACGAAAAAATGAAGGAGATCACAGAGAAATTTGATAAGGAAAATAATATAAAGTCATTTGTGATAGACTATCATAATATTCTAACATAATTTTTAGAAAATCATTAACAACTGCTTTTAAGTAGTTAGAAGCAGTTTTATTTTATGTTCGAGTTGGCGCGATATCTTAGTATAGAATGCTACATCTTTGGAGCAGATGCCTCTACCATGATATAGTAGAGATGTTAATCCCGTGTGGTAATCGTATAAGCTCAAACAGAAATTTTGCATTGATATATGAAGACGAAATAGTCTGGAAAGTGGCAGATGAAAGATTTGTTTGGAAAAACTCTGCGAGAGTATGGGGAGGGGAGTTGGAGTTTGATTTTAATACCTATGGAGTAAGAGGACTAGGGCAAAAATTTACCGATGAAGCATTTAACCATTTTGCAGGAAGAATAAAAACGATAAAAGTGGAATGGAAACAATTGCCTGATTATCCAGGTGGAGAATCCTTGGGATACAAACAGTATTGGGAAACTTATTTTGAAATAGGTGATGATATGCAAGCTGTTAGAAATACAGCTTTTTATAAAACAATGTCTAAAAGAGGATTTATCCAAATAAGGAGTATTCGTTTGGAAGATGAATCAGTAATAGTAGTATTAGAAAAATAAAATTTAAAAATGGATAGAAATAAATATTTACAAAAGGTATTTGAGAAAGGATTACATTATGGTCCAATAATTAAACAATATTTTATCGAAGAATATAAGAGTTTCCCTATTTCTTCGCTATTGAAGAGTTCTATCGAAAAAAAAATTAGTGGGAATGAAAATTTTGAAATAAATGTGACAGAACTTCAAGAAATACTACCTACTCTGGATAGAAGAATAGAAGAATTATTAAAACATCCTGATTTTAACCCTTTTAAAGAAGAATTGCGGCAACAATTTCCGGAACAATACGGAAGCCAGCCTTTTGAATTTAAAGGAACTACATACTATCTTTATCACAAAGGAAGAGAATTTTATGTAGATGGTTTAATTTATGGAGCTTTAGGATTCAAGAAGTTAATAGAAGACCATATTGCCGCAAATAAACCTTTGAGGTATGTTTATAAAGAATAATAATAATAACCGCCTTCACAAGAGGCGGTTTTTTATACTTTACAAAACAGCTGGAGAAACTTATAATAAGCATACAAACAAAATATAATTGAGAGATTTCCGGAATAATATTAAAGAAAAAATGTTATCGTAATACACGCCCTCAACTACATTATCATGACCGCTTATGGCTATTGCGGCACATCCATTAAGTACTGAATTTCTTAACTGCTTCCGGTGTTAATGGGGTGAAAAAATTTACCAGGTTTCCGTCTGGATCGCGGAATAAAAGAGATTTATTTCCCCAGGGCATTGTTGTTGGCTTCTGGACGAGGTACGGATGCAGGAAATCTGCCAATCTTTCATAATCCTTCTCTACATCATCAACCCTGAACTCTATGATGGTGCTGCGGTTTTCCGCTGGTTGAGCAATATGCTCACCACCAAAAAGCTGCAATGTCTTGGTACTGCCGATGGCTAAGGTTGCAGTCTTTGTTTTTAGTTCGACAAAATCAGGAGTATATTGTACAACAGATTCTCCTGTTACCTGCTCGTAAAATTCTATCAGGCCATTGATGTTGGCGGTGATAATACGGATGGATACTAAATTCATTTTGCTGTTGTTTAAAAATTACTTTTCAAAGGTAACTACAGGCTATGACAAGGGTATGTCAGTGGGAGTTGAATTTTCCATACCGGCACGGCAGATTCATAAAGACCTGACATGTATGGGGCTGGCTTTTGGGGTTGAATATAACAATTCATCCGCCAATCCAAAAAAAACTCCCCGGATTCCCGGGGAGCTGACTCTTTTAATCTAATCTAATTTTTACCGAAAAAGATTTCGTCCTTTCTTTGCTGTTCGTTGTAAATCATCTGGAAACTCATGGGCATGTACTGGTAAAGAAGCTTCCAATGCTGGGTTTTTGCGTGCTTTTTAAAACTTTCAAATGATCTTACAAAAAGATTTTCGATCATATCTCTTACATAAGAATTCCCGTTTCTGTAAATCCAGTCCATCAACTTGATGTGATGAGCGATGATATTAATTTTGGATTCCTGTAAAAGATCTTTCAGATAGTTGATCGTTGCCTGGATGATTCCTGCAAAATTATTTTGCGTTGACAGTTGTGTGATCTCATTTCGGATGGTTGGATAGAAAAATTTTAAATACTCTACAGCTATTCTTTGATTAATAGTTTGCATTTGCGCGTTCATCATATTAATATTTTTCAAAAACATTTTTATTGCAGCTAAAACTGTACCGAACTATAAACAGGCTGCCAGTAAAAATACCCCGATGATCACTGCAACATGGATCGCCAATATCTCCATATTATGCCTGTAATTCGCTCTTTTCCATTGTTTCCAGTCTGATGACTTTCTGACTTTTGTCTTCATAAGATCATATTTTTGTAATAAAATAGTTGAAAAATGTAATGAAAATTTTACATGCTGTGCTTGTACACCTGTCTTGAATATATCTGCTGCATTTCCCGGGAAATATAGCTGAAGATAACCTTCCTGTATTCTTCACTACAGCATATGGTGCAACTGTCCAGAGAGTAGATGAACGTATGTTCCACTGCACTTTTAAGCAGGGTATCTCCGTTCCTGTAAATGCTGTTCATTTTCTTCAGGCTTTTAAACAGAAGATATCTGTCATTTTGGCGGATCATCCTTTTGATCCGATCTGTAAAAGTCTGGACAACACTGTAAGAATTTTGAATCTTATATTTCTTCAATTCTTTTTGAATGTCAGGAACCACATCTTCAATTTCCTGAACTGCCTGTAAATAATCCATACTAATTTAATTTTGTTCTATAATTTTTATAAAAGCACCCATAATTAAAGCCGTCATGAAAGCCATTAACAAGAGGTGGTAAGGCTTTAACCATTCTGGAGTTGCCGGCCTTTTGCTTTTCAGTCTTCTTAACCTGTCAATCCGGTTTACTGTTTTTAAGTCCATTACTTATGTTTTAAAGTGAGGATGCCAATGGTGTTCCTTTGAAATTAATTTTATAGTATTTATCTGTAAATCAGTTATTTGGTTTATTTATGATGCGGATTTAAAATGTTATCACCTTGTCAGAATGATAAGGTTTTTATCAGAATGGAATGCTCTGGAATATATAAGATAATTAATATCTTTGCAGTCCATAAAAATCAAAGATGTTTTCAAAAATCATAGTACACAGAGTAGGAAATAAAATTAACGGAGAGTCTTTAATCCTTTCCCAGGAAGAACTGCAGCTGGACGAAGGAATGGCAGAGCTGCTGGAAAATTACTTTCTAGGTTCTTTCAAATCCGAAGAAACTTACCAGTTTTACAGTGATTCTTACCTTGTAAATAACCCTGTTTACAGCTCTGTTTCTGAAATTTTTGATGATAAGGCAAAATTTCTTTGGGAATCTGAGAATATTGCGAAGCATCTTTTTGAAGCTGCTGAGAATCCGAGGGTCCAGGGAGGCGAGCTGTTTATCGTATATTTTGACGGTGAGGGAGAAGGTGCTGATAAAGTGGATAAAATCGGGATCTTTAAAACGGAAAAGAGGGAGTCTTTTCTGAAGATATTCCCTCAGAATGAGAGTTTCGAACTGGAAAAAGATCAGGGGATCAGCCTTTCGAAAATTGATAAGGCCGCCCTGATTTACAATAACGGGAAGGAAAGCGGATACGTGCTGTCTGTGGTTGATAACAACAAGAATGGAGATGTGTATTACTGGTTTGAGGATTTCCTTAAAGTAAAACAGCGTGATGATGAATATTTCCATACCCAGGAGGCTCTGATGGTATATAAAGATTATATCACCAAGCAGCTGCCCCAGGAGTTTGAGGTGTCCAGGGCAGACCAGGCTGATTTTTTAAATAAGTCCATTAACTTCTTCAAAGAAAAGGAAGAATTTAATCTGGATGAATTTAATAAAGAAGTTTTGGGTGATGAGCATGTGATCGAAAGCTTTGTCAATTTTAAAACAGACTATGAGCAGGATATGCAGATCAATATTGCTGAAGAATTTCCTATCAATCAAACGGCTGTAAAGAAAACACAGCGGCATTTTAAAAGCATTATCAAACTGGATAAGAATTTCCACATTTACATCCACGGTAACCGGGAAATGATTGCCCAGGGGCAGGATGAGAAAGGGAAGTATTATATGCTGTATTTTGATAAAGAGGCATAACGTAGGCAATATAACAGATTACGGATTATAATTTTCTGACATGACACCAGAAATCATCGACCTGTCTAAGCCCATACAGTATGTGCCGGGGGCTTTTGTCATGAAGGGGAAAAAATTAGACATAAACCCCCAAGAATAATCGCAATCGTTGAAGAAAAATACCTGATGCCTTCAGGCTGCCATTACCGTTACCTTTAAATGTACACAAAACCGAGACCTAATGCGTTTTTGTGGTATCTGTTTCTGCATTAAAATACGATAAATGTAAAAAAAACGTTATATTTGATAGGTCAAAATATTATATGAATTTTGTAGAGTGTCATGAGGAACCCATTCATATCCCTGGGTGCATACAAAGTTTTGGATATCTGATTGGCATTGACTCAGAGTCCTATTCCATTACTTTTTTTAGCGAAAATATTACGGATATATTTACTATTGAGAACATACAGCAGCTTTTCGATAAAAAAATCACTGACTTTCCTGAAAGTTTTCAAAGCATCATCAGTTCGGATATCTATACCTCTTTGGAAAGGTTTACGAAAAGAGAAAACGAAACCTATTTTGATAAAATTTTTATCAATGGAAAAGAATATCATTTCTCCGTTTTCAGAAGCAATAAAGATATCTTTCTGGAATTTGAAGAAGTTGTAGTGAATCCTAACAAACGTATTTCCAACAAATATGATAATTTCTACGTTATAGATGATGAGCAGGAGCTTTGGGACCAGCTTCTGAACACTCTTTTACCCATAGTGAATTATGATCGTCTGATGGTATACAAATTCATGATGGATGGCTCCGGGAAAGTGATTGCCGAAAAAAGAAAAGAGGACATGGAAAGCTATCTCGGTCTTCATTATCCGGAAACGGATATTCCTAAGCAGGCCAGAGCGCTTTATCTGAAGAAAAGGAAAAGGATTTTCAGTAATGTATACGCTGAAACCGTCCCACTTTTAAGCAAAAGAGAAGCTATCGACCTTACTTTTACGGCTTCAAGGGCCATGTCACCCATTCACGGGCAGTATCTTAAAAATTCGGGAGTGGCATCAAGTTTCAGTGTTTCCATAATTATCGATGATCATCTCTGGGGCCTCATCACCTGTCAGAACCCGGAGCCTAAGCATATTGATCTTGAGGACAGGGTACAGGCAGGGATTTTTACGGCTTTGGCCTCGAATGCATATTCTTCTTTTAAATCCAAAAAAGAGCTGAAATACCGTCTGGAGCTGAATGATAAATCTTCCCGTCTGAAGTCTGAATTCCTGAAGTACAATAATCTGTTCGATGCGCTGACCCATAATAAAGCCGAAATCAGGAAATTGCCGGGGGCGGATGGTCTGGCTATTGTTTCAGATGAAAATGTGATAATCGAAGGCATTGTTCCGGAGCGTGCGGCCATTGACAGGATTGTGCAGTGGGCGCAGAACAATACAGAAGAAAATATCTATATAAGCCGGAGCTTTCTGAAGGATCATGGAGAAGAGCTGGGACTGGATAAAAATACGGCCGGGATAATCATTTACTTTATTGAAAGGAGTAAAAATGAAATGTTGATCTGGTTCCGTAAAGAATTTGATGAACATATCAACTGGGCCGGAAACCCGGAGAAAAAGATCACTGTATTCTCTCAGAACGGAGAAGAAAGGCAGATTATTTCCCCAAGGACCTCTTTCCGGCTTTTTACAGAGAATATTAAAGGAAATTCTAAAAGATGGAATTCCAGAAACATCAGTGCCGTGCATGCGATAAGAGACCTTATTCTGGAAACTTCCCACAAAAACTATAATGCCATTAAAAGGCTGCATGATGAACTGAAAAAAGTGAATGAAGAGCTGGACAGCTTTTCCTATACCATCTCTCATGATCTGGGAACGCCTCTGACAGTGATGAAGCTTAATGCGCAGATGTTGCTGAATAATCTTGCAGACGGCTCGGAAAAAAGTAAAAGTAAGATCAATACCATTATTGAAGAGATTGATAATATGGCGGAAATGATGCATGACGTTTTACAGCTAAGCCGTGCCAAATACAGTGAAATACAATTGGAAAGCCTGCCCACCGGACAAACAATCCGGAAGATTTCCGAAAATGCCAGAATCACGTATAACAGCCCGAAGACTGAAATAATCATTAAAAACTGTCCCGATGTGCTGGCAGACAAGACCATGCTTCATCAGGTGTTTCTGAATATCATCAATAACGCTGTAAAATATTCGTCACATAAGGATGAACCCAAAGTGGTGATTGAAGGTACCGAGGAAGGGGAAACCGTCTCATACAGGATTACGGATAATGGGATAGGCATCCCCGAAGAAGAAAAGCATAAGATGTTTAAGATCTTCAACAGGCTGGATAATGCGAAAAAGTTTAAAGGGAACGGTGTAGGATTATCTATTGTTCACAGGATTATGAAAAGGATCGGCGGACAGGTTGACTACGAAAGTAATAAAGAGGGAACTTCTTTCATTTTAACGTTTAAAAAGCCTTAAATTTGGGGAAAGTTTAAATCCTCTATTATGGTATCTGAATATCTTAAACAAAATACGGCTGAATACCACGATGCTGCCGAGAAGCTCTTTAATTCCGAAAAAATTTTTAATAAGACTTTTTCCCTGGAGGATTATAAAAAAATTATCCGGGCGAATTATCTGATGCTTCTTCATTCCGAAGATCAGATATTCAGCAGCCTGTCGGGGAAATTCGCGGAAAAGCTGCGTCTGGATCAGAGAAAAAAGCTTCCCCTTATCAAAAAAGATCTTGAAAGTCTGGCTTTGGAGAGCCAGGAAGCTTCCCATCATCTGGAATTTAGCAATGAGCATGAAGCTTTGGGAGCCATGTATGTGATCGAAGGCTCTACTCTGGGAGGAAATGTGATCGTAAAACAGCTGTCCAAAACTGAGGGCTTCAGTCATATTACCTTTAACTTCTTTGGCTGCTATCAGGAAAATACAGGACTGATGTGGAAAAATTTCAAGGAAGTGCTGGATACTGAGGTGAAAAAGGAAAATTATGATGAGGTATTGTCCGGAGCCAAAAAACTATATACTTTTTTACTGAACGTTAACTGATTTTCATCATCTGGAATAAATTCCTGAAAAATTGCTCAACTTTTCAGGAATGTTTAAATTTGGGAGTCAAAATTGGATTAAACGAGAACAAATAATTTAAAAAAATAAATCAAAATGAAAGTAACTGTAGTAGGTGCAGGCGCTGTAGGAGCAAGCTGTGCAGAATACATCGCAATGAAAAACTTCTGTTCAGAAGTAGTTTTAGTAGATATTAAGGAAGGCTTTGCTGAAGGTAAGGCAATGGATCTGATGCAGACAGCATCGCTGAACGGTTTTGATACCAAAATTACCGGAACAACAGGAGATTACAGCAAAACTGCAGGTTCTCATGTGGCAGTGATCACTTCAGGGATCCCAAGAAAACCTGGAATGACCAGAGAAGAGCTTATCGGTATCAACGCAGGTATCGTGAAGGAAGTTACTGAAAATTTGGTGAAACACTCTCCGGATGTGATCATCATTGTAGTTTCTAACCCAATGGATACCATGGCTTACCTTGTACACAAAACGTCTGGTCTTCCAAAACACAAGATCATCGGAATGGGCGGGGCATTGGACTCTGCGAGATTCAAATACAGATTAGCGGAAGCGTTAGAAGCTCCGATCTCTGATGTAGACGGAATGGTAATCGCTGCTCACAGTGATACTGGAATGCTTCCTCTATTGAGCAAAGCGACAAGAAACGGTGTTCCTGTAACTGAGTTTTTAGATGAAGAAAAGCAGAAGTATGTGATTGAAGAAACTAAAGTGGGAGGGGCCACCCTGACAAAATTATTAGGCACCTCTGCCTGGTATGCTCCGGGAGCTGCTGTTTCCGTAATGGTTCAGGCAATTGCATGCGATCAGAAAAAAATGATCCCTTGTTCATTAATGCTTGAAGGGGAATACGGACAAAACGACATCTGCCTTGGTGTTCCTGCTATCATCGGGAAAAATGGCGTAGAAAAGATCGTGAACGTTACCCTTACTGCTGAAGAGCAATTGAAATTCGCTGAGGCTGCAAATGCCGTGAGAGAAGTGAATGGGGATCTGAAGTTTTAATGGATCAGATTTACATTATATAAATTGCTTCCCGCGCCCATTGGGCGCGGGAAGCAATTTATAAGAACCATGGCAGGGTGAACAAATGTCACTATACTCTAATAAATCAGATAACCATTCTCTGATCCAGGAGTCCCAATTCAATTACCTGATCCCACTATCAGTTGAAAGACCTTCTGAACTCTAAAGGAGAGAGATTTGTCTTGCTTTTAAACAGCTTACTGAAAGACTGGGGATGTTCAAATCCCAGCTCATAGGCAATTTCACTGATGGATAGCTGGGTAGTTGACAGTTTTTCCTTCGCTTTTTCAATCAGCTTTTCGTGAATGTGCTGTTGAGTATTGAGCCCTGTCAGGACTTTCAGTAAGCCCGTAAGATAGCTCGGCGAAACATTCAGCTGGTCAGCGATAGACTGCACGCTCGGTAATCCTTTTGTTGCCAGGTCTCCATTGTTGAAATAGGCAGTGAGCAAGTGCTCTAATGAGTCCAGAATCTTATGGTTGGAGATTTTCCGGGTAATGAACTGCCGCTGGTAAAAGCGCTCCGAATAGTTCAGTAGGGTCTCAATCTGGGAAATGATGATATTCTGGCTAAAGGTATCAATATTGGAGTGATATTCCTGCCGGATATTCTCAACAATCTGGGTGATGATATTTTCTTCCTTTTCAGAAAGAAATAAAGCTTCATTCACAGCATAATCGAAATACTCATATTGCTTTATGGTTTTGGCCAGGGAGGTGTTCCAGAGGAAATCCGGGTGGATCAGTAATATCCATCCCGTATGCTGCACTGTGGATTCCGGGTCTACTGTAATGCTGAAAACCTGCCCGGGAGCCATAAAAAACATTACTCCTTCATCAAAATCATATTCCTGCTGGCCATATTTCATTTTCGCATTGGAAGTCCGCTTGATGGAAATGGAATAGAAATCAAAAATCCAGCTCAATTCCTTCACATCAGCTTTATGTTTAATGCTACTGTAATCCACCACGCTGATCAACGGATGTGCGGGCTTCGGCAGATTACGGAACTGATGGAACTCGCTGATAGTCTTTATTCTGATGGGTTTCATAATATAAAATTAATTATTTTCTTTGATTTGAAATAAATGGAGCCAAAAACTGAACTCCCATACCCTCATTCAAACACACAAATATTTCTTCAGGCCAATCTGAATTTCCATCCCGGTAAATTGCGCGGAACAATTTAACTATTGTGATAAGCTTTGGCAAAATCTTCCGCAAAATCTTTTACCTTTACATTTCCTAGCACCGGTCTGTTTTTATAATAATCCTCATATAAAAGCCCGCTTCGTCTTGCCATATTCATTTCAACAAAGCCTTTTGCCGTTTGTGGATTCATCCCTGCCTGAATGAGGTTGCTCAGTATCTCGTTGTCGGGAATGATTAGCCATTTCAGGTCAGGTTTGCCGATAGCTTCTCCTAAAACTTTAGCAATTTCATTCGGAGATATTTCTTCACTGGCGATATAGCGGACCTCTCTTCCGTGAAAAGGTTTTTCGATTTCTTCAGCAATAACCGACGCAATATCCAAAGGAGATACCCAGGGCTCCTTCTCATCTCCGCCATAATTTTGGATGATGGCGTCCTGGGATTTTATAGTCGGTATGAATGCGAACATATTATAATAGAACCCTACCGGACGCATATATTTGATGGAAACACTTTCCGGGAGCCCGTTCAGGATATTCTCAATTTCATAATGAGAGGCAAGAATTCCGTTTCCTTCCTTCAGGTGAGCTCCGATGCTGCTGAGGTGAATCACTTTTTTCACACCGGAATTTTCAATAGCTTCCTTATAATTTTTTCCGATCCTGATATTGGCCTGAATAAAATCAATATTATGATCAAAGAATACCCCATAATTCAATGCTTCCATGGCATATACTGTATCTGCACCTCTGAAGGTTTCCGTCAGGAAATCTACGTTTTCCATTGCCCCGGTTGCCGCCTTAGCTCCGAGTTTTTCAATTTCAGGTCGTCTTTCCGGACTGCTGCTGATTACAGTTACGTCATGTCCTTTACTGATAAGTTCTTCCGTTAATGGCTTACTGATGTTCCCTAATGAGCCTGTTACGATAATTTTCATAATGTCTGATTTTTATGGGAACAAAGTTCAGGATTAGCTGAAAGCCGGATGTAGCCGGATCTACTTTTTCCGTAGTCAAAAAGCCTGATCAACAACTAAAGATCCTGTATGATCAATGATGCTATATCTTTTGCCATAAACAGGTTGTATATCATGAATAAACAGAATGAACCGTATTTTGAATTGATAAGTAGGGTAATTATTTTATTTGATCAGATATAAATGCATTTGCTCTATCAATTTTAATAACATTCTCCTTGGTTGTATACCAGTCGGCAAATTTGTCATATTCAGCCTGATTATTAGCTTGCCATAATTTAAAAGCTTGTACATCACCCATCTGGAAAATATAATGATTGTAAGCATTCAAGACATTATTATCTTCCATCTTTTTGAAATAGCTGAAAAGTATATTGGGATAATCCTTATAATCTTCTTTGAAATACTCCTTTACGAACCGGTTACGTATTGCCGCAAGATTTTCAAAATTAAATTCATTTTGATTTATAATTACAGAAATAAAATTTTTTCCAAAAACTACACATAAAGGATATTTTTTATTTTGTACATCAATTACAGCTTCACAAAAATCAATTTTTATTTTATCCTTAGACTCAAAAATGATGGATTTTTTATATCCTTCATACAACAGTTTACCCATTTCCTGTGTACGGGGAGTTGTTCGTTCTAAATTGAGAAAAATTTCACCATAAATCAAACCAGATAATTTATCGTTAGAATTTAAATATAATTTGGCGGCCCGGTAATAATTTGAAGGATAGGAAGGATCCAGTGCAATTCCTTTTTCATACATTTTTATTGCCTCTAAAGGCTTATCATGTTCGTTCATTACACCTTTTTCCAAATAAAGCCTTCCTGAATTCGGGAATTTCTTTAACCCTTCCTCGTAGGTATGTATTGCTTTATCAGGATTGCCATCGTAATCATATACATTTCCAAGTAACTGAAAATAATCTGCTTTGATATTTTCATAATTTTTTATTTTTTCCAGTTGGGAAATTGCATTCTTATAATCTTTTTTCTGAAAGAATGCATACGCTATTTCATAAGGATAGGAATAATCCTTTGGGTCAATTTTTTCACATTCCCTAAGAATTTCTATACTTTCATCATACTTTCCGGTGTCCATTAATTTTATGGCGTCGTATATTCTTTCACATTTGAAAGACCTTGTCTGGGCATTTATCAATTGAAGAGATAAGGTTGTTAAAAGCAAATAAACAGGCAATTTCATAGTAAATTAGTTTAGTTCAAATATGCATATTTTCTCTTGAAATTAACAAATATTATAAAGAATTGTCTCAGCCAATGTTTAAATTTTCAGCTTTCCTGCTTTCGATGGCGAGATGCCAAATTCTTTTTTGAAAACATATGAAAAGTGGGATAGATCTTCGAAGCCCAGATCAATATAGATGTCCGTAGGTTTTTTATGTTCTTTATTCAGGAGAAAGTACGCTTCCTGAAGCTTGTTCATCAGCCATTTCCCGGGAGTTGTATTGAAAATTGCCTTAAACTCCCTTTTAAATGTTGACAAGCTCCTTCCTGTCATAAATGCAAACCGTTCCAGGCTTATATTGAATTTAAAATTATGGTTCATGAAAGATTCCAGATCAATTTTGTGGGGAATATTGAAGTTGAAGAAAATATTTTTCAGGTCCGGATTGCCCTTTAACAGAATCATGAGAAGCTATTCGCGCTTGATGTCAGCGAAAGCATCATCCAGCTGTTCGGTCCCGCTATAGTAAGGTTCAAGTGACTGGATGAAACTTCTGATCATGTGGATTATTGGAAGAGAAGATTTTGTTGTAGCGTCCAATTTTTGTTTGTTGTAGAGTTCAGGAATACTGATGGCCGGAATAAAAAGCCAACGCAATAAATGCGTTGGCTGCCTATGAAAATTTAAATATATGAAGAAGCTTAAAATTTAAGCCGGTATATTGCTGCCTTACCCTTTGTAGGAAATAGATTACGATTACTTATTTATTAAAGGTACTGAATGCCCCTTCTGTAGCCGCAAAGAAATTGTCATACAATAAACCCGTATTTCCCACACGAACTTCATAAATATTTTCCCGAAGCGCTTTTACAAGCTCGCTGGCAACATCCGATGCGGGGATTCCGTTTTCCTTACCGCCGATCTCCGCGGAAAAATCTGTGTCAACCAATGGGGGCATCAGTTCAAAAACTTTTACATGGGTATCTTTTGCCAGCTCGTATCTCAGTAGCCTGGTATGAGAATGAAGCGCTGCTTTGGAATCAGAATAGGTAGGAACATGAGAGCCGGGTACAAAGCCTACGATGGAAGAAACATTTACAATGGCTGCTTCTTCTTGTTGCTTTAGCAAAGGAAGAAATTTTTCGGTAAGCCGGAGCGGTGCAAAGTAATTCGTAGTAAATTCTGCTACCGCTTTACCATGCATATCAGCATTTTCCGTAAGAGTATAAGCGTAAGCATGGCCGGCATTGTTGATCAGAATATTCAATCCTCCGAAAGTTGTTTTTACCTCTTCATACAATCTGTTGATATCCGCTTCGTTCGTAATATCAGCCTGGATAGTGAAAACATTTTCCAGATCCTTGGCCGCGGCATCTAGTTTCTCTTTGTTTCTGCCTGCAATAATGATCTTATTTGCCGTGCTTAATGCTTTTGCGATTTCCAAACCGATCCCTGAGCCTCCGCCGGTGATCAAAATAATGTTGTTTGTAATGTTCATAATAAAATATTTTAATTGTTATTTATTGTACTATTTGGTACAAAATAGATGAAAAAAATTTAGTTTAATAATTTCAGGTTCATTTCAATCAGGGACCGAAGGATTTCCGGTGAGCTTTCCATACGTCTGGTCACATGGATCCCGTTCCAAAGATTGGTTAAGTGCCAGGCCAGAATTTCAGGATTTTCCTTATTTTTCAATTGCCCTGATCGCTGGGCATTTTTAATTACTCTGGCAAAATTCTTTTGCAGGTCTTTTAAAAGCCCGGCCGTAATTTTTTTTATGCTTTCATCTTTTTCAGAAAGCTGTACCAGCGCATTTCCGAGGTAACAGCCCCTTTCGATATCACAATCCTCAGCATCAGCCAGTCTCAGGAAAAATTGCCGGATAAATTCGATCTTATCTTCTGATTGTTCTATTGCCTGGGCGATCCTGCGATTGAAGTTTTCTGCAAATTGTCTGATAGATCGAACATATAGCTCCTGTTTGCCTCCTTTGAAAGCAAGATAAAAGCTCCCTTTTCCAATTCCCATAGCTTGCAGCAGCTCATCCGCAGAGGCTGTGTCATAGCCTTTGCTCCTGAAGATTTCCGTGGCTTTTTCTATAGCCTGGGTTTCGTCGAATATTTTGGGTCTGCCTGCCATTATTGTATTTTGATGATACAAAGATATATAATTGTACCAAACGGTACAAAATAAATTCTTAAATAACCTTCATAGTTTTTGTCAATCAACCTCAAAGCTCATGTATAAAGCTGTTTCGGTGGAATCATTATACAGTTTTGTATTGATCCCCGTGAAAAGGAAGCCGGCCTTCTGATAAAACTTAATGGCGGGATAATTGGTATTCTGGGTTTCCAGTTAAACGATTCTGCATTGCAGCATTCTCGCTTCCCGGTTGATGCTTTTTATCAATAACCTCCCGATATTCTGTCTCCGGTACCTTTCATTGATGAGCATATTCTCAATAAAAAGGCTGTTGTTCCAGGCCCTGAAATCGCATATGACCCAACCTATCAGTTCATCCTTTTCAAAAGCTCCGAAAGAATATCCTTGCCTGATAATAGCATTGAGGTCATCAATATCCTCGGAGTTTATTTCCCAGACCTTTCTGTAATACTGATATTTCTCTCTGAGATTAAATTCAAAGGAATTTCCGATCCCGATGGCTGAAACTACAAAAATTTTATGGGTTTCATAACCGTTTAATCCCCAGTTGAGGGTCGGGTTACAGGTGAGTTCTTCCAGCTTTTTAATTTCCATATCAATGATCAGGATTAAAGAATTGTTTCAGGCTATTTATATAAAATATGGCCGAATATAAGCAGAATTATTGTATAAACGGTTTCAAATTTCATGGGGCAACATTTAAATGAACATAACGGCGAAATTTAAATAAAATTTCACATACCAAAATTATCAAAACCCGTACCTTTGTCTCCAGTAAAATTTAGCAGATGGTTAGGAAATTTTCGCTTGCGGCAGCTACATTCTTGTCCGTAGTTGCAATCAGTGCACAAAAGAACAGAAACTCCCAGTTAGAAAGACCAAAATTAGTTGTAGGCCTGGTGGTAGACCAGATGAGATGGGATTATTTGTATCGTTTTTACGGTAAATATGGTAATGATGGCTTTAAAAGGCTTCTGAATACCGGATATTCATTGAATAATGTTCATATCAACTATGTTCCTACGGTTACCGCCCTGGGGCATACGTGTATTTATACAGGTTCGGTTCCGGCGATCCATGGAATAGCAGGAAATGACTGGACAGATAAGGAAACGGGGCAGAATGTATATTGTACTACGGACGAAAGCGTAAAGCCTGTAGGTACTACCAATGTGAAAACAGGAAGCCACTCACCTAAAAACCTTTGGTCAACAACCGTAACGGACGAATTGAGGTTAGCGACGAATTTCCAGGGAAAGGTTATCGGGGTTTCATTAAAAGACCGGGCCTCAATTCTTCCCGCAGGCCATACCCCGAACGGGGCTTACTGGTTTGATGATGCCACGGGGAACTTCATTACAAGTACCTGGTATATGAATGACCTACCGCAATGGGTAAAGGCGTTCAATGCACAGAAATTACCGGATAAACTCGTTGCCAATGGCTGGAATACATTACTTCCCATCAGCCAGTATACGGAAAGCACACCGGACAACTCTTCCTGGGAAGGCCTGCTTGGAAGCGCAAAAACGCCTACTTTCCCTTACAGCAATCTGGCAGCGGATTATCAGGCTAAAAAAGACAATATCCGGTATACGCCTTTCGGGAATACGTTGACGTTAAAATTAGCTGAGGCTTCAGTGGACGGTGAGCAATTAGGAAACGATAACATTACAGATTTCCTGGCCATCAACCTGGCTTCAACGGACTATGCCGGCCATAAGTTCGGACCGAATTCCATTGAAGTAGAGGATGTTTATTTAAGGCTTGACCAGGATCTTGCCCAATTTTTCAATTACCTCGATTCAAAAGTAGGAAAAGGAGAATATACTGTATTCCTTTCTGCAGACCACGGTGGAGCCCATTCCGTAGGCTTTTTGCAGGAGCATAAAATTACAACAGGCTTTTTCGGGGAAGGAATGGAAAAGAATATCAATCAAAGACTGAAAGAAAAATTCGGGGTTGACAGGCTGATTAATGCAGTTGACAACTATCAGATTTATTTTGACCGGAAATTGTTAAAAGATAATAAATTAGAATTGGATGATGTAGTGGATTTTACGGTACATGAGCTGGAAAAAGACCCTACTGTGCTGTATGCGGTTTCTGTACAGAAAGTTCAGGAAGCTACAATCCCGGAACCTATAAAACAAAGAATCATTAATGGGATCAACAGACAGAGAAGCGGGGACATCCAGCTGATTTCCCATGATTCCATGCTTCCTCCCTATTCTAAAACAGGGACTACCCATAGTGTCTGGAACTCTTACGATTCACATATCCCGTTGATCTTTATGGGATGGGGGATTCAGCATGGAGAAAGCAATAAGCCTTATAATATGACGGATATTGCTCCTACGGTTTCCTCTTTACTGAAGATCCAGTTTCCAAGCGGAAATATAGGAAATCCGATCACCGAAGTCATCGGAAAATAAACTGACTGATTGATTGAAACATAAAATCCTTAACGAATGGTTAAGGATTTTTTATTGCTTTAGTAATAAATTCTGGTGTTGTCCAGTTTCACCAGATCTTGTTTTTCCATTTTTTTGATGGTCCGTATAATGGTCTCAATGCGTAATCCCGTGAGTGCTGCCAGTTGTTGTCTTGTATACGGAACCAGAAAAGAAAAACGCTCCTCTTCAAAACCGAAATAGTTTTTCAGGTGGCTCATTAGCTTTTTCAGCTTAGTGAGCGGATCCATCATAGAAAGCGGAGCGGATATAATATACTTATAACGCATGCGGTCAGCCGTATATGAATAAAGATTAAACAACAATTCAGGGTTTTTCAAAACGAGATCCTTAAACTTACTATTCTCCAGTTTTATGATTTCACAATCTGTGACGGCAACGGCATTGATACCGTACTTTTTATCAATAAAAGAATAGGTTTCCGCAACGGAATGCCCTTCAAATGGAATGCCGTGGATAAATTCCTTTCCATTTTCATGATAGTTATTCAGTTTAACAATTCCGGACTTTATCTGCAAATAATATTTTGCCATACTTCCTTCATGGAAGATAATTTCACCGGGATTATAGTTTTGCAGTCTTGCTCCATAAGAAAACAGCAAGCTTTCACAGATGATCATAAGAGGTAATATTGATTTTTAAAAGTATTAAATAGACACAGTGCTAACAAAAAAAAAAACACACAAAACGGATCTATTGTTCCATTTTTAATTAATGTATTTTACATGTTGTCAATAGCTATGGCAGGGTCAGGTGGCTTTAAAGTTATTCTTGGTCTCCCTCATAATCTTCCTCATCCTCATACTGCTCCAGGTAATAGCTGAAGCTGAAGCCTTCCACTTCTTCTTCGGCATCTTCAAGAGTGGTCAGCAGGTCTTCAAATGTTTCAAGCTGGTCCACGGTCATATTTACAAATTCGATGTGAAGAGGCATTTCCAGGTTTCCTGAAACCACATCATACAGTGCATCGAGGTTATCCCCGAAGTACCCGGGAAGCAAAAGTTTTTCTTTTAGTTGTGTATAAAAATCTTCATAGTCACCTATGTCTGTAAAATCTATATATATTGTCTTCATTTTGTATTGATTTCCGTTTTTTTATCGGTTAAAAAAAGTTATAGAAGCCTGCTTCTTTATTTGTTGGATTTGCCTTGTTAGGCAGTTATAAATTTAATGCTCACAGGCTGAAATCATTGAACGGGCAACCTTCTTTAGTCTTTTCTAAAGAACGAAGACCAGGGATATTCAAACTGAATGTGGTTACTGTTTCTCAAAGCTCTTATAATGATCTTTGGTAAGATAAACATCACCATCAGGGGTAAATACGATCCTGTCTGCATTTCTGCCACCACAATGATAATTGACATCAGCTTCGAAATACTTTTTGCCCTTTGGGAGGTTTCCTTCCCGGTTTCCAAACCTGTCGCCTCCGATCGCCTTTCCGGGTAATACCTCACAAAGATTTTCCCTGGCAGGATTCCAGCCCAGGCTTCTGGCCTCGTTTTTAGTAATATAATAGTCCGGAAGCCTGTGGTTTTCTTTTACATATTCAATAACGGTTCTTTCTTCCGTCAGCCGGTCAATGGAAATCTGATCCGAAGAGTTTTCATCATGCTGTTTCTCTGCAGCTGTGTTTTCTGTTTTTACAGGGGTTCCGGCTCCTTTTCCATCAGCAGTGAAACTTTGATAGAAGTACATCGCAGACATACCGAAAAGAAGGCCCAGCCCTATGAAAAACAGAGCTCTCGTTTTACTGTTCATAGCAAAAGGTATTATGCAGCAACGTATTGCCCGGATTAGAGGTATTTATGATATCAGTCATTGGTAGGGTATTACAATAGCGGTCGGAAATGATTAGTTTTTCCATTCTTCAGGGATATGGCAGATGGGGATGGGTTCCATTTTATGTTTGGCGGCTTTGTGCATCCTGTCGAAAATCAAAAAGACCTCCTTATCCCTGCCTTCATAATCATCTGCTGTTTTAGTCCCGTATTCTTTCTGGATTTTTTCCAGCTCCGGATAAGTGGCTCCGATTTGCTGCTCATCTGTCCTGTCGATATCCCAAAGCCCGTCTGTCGGAATGGCTTCCTGTATGCTTTTGGAGAGATTTAAAGCTTTGGCTAATGTGTAAACTTCCGTTTTGTAAAGATCTGCGATCGGGGAGACATCTACTCCGCCATCTCCGTATTTCGTGTAAAATCCGATCCCGAAATCTTCAACCTTATTCCCGGTACCACACACCAGAAGCCCGTTGATCTGTCCGTAATAATATAATGTAAGCATTCTTAGCCTTGATCTTGTATTGGCAAAAGCCAACTTTTCATTAGGAAATATATCATCCTTTACATCGAATGTTTTATAAAGCTCTTCAAACGCAGGGGAAAGATTTACGGTCATTATTTCCACATTTGAAAATCTTGATTTCAGGTCATTCATATGCTCCTGAGCCCGGTCTACCTGATCAGCTTTCTGACGGATCGGCATTTCTATCAGTAATGTTTTCAGGCCGGTCATTGCAGCTAAAGTGGAGACCACTCCGGAATCCACACCTCCTGAAACTCCTACCACATAGCCGTTTGCCTTTGCTTTTACCGCATAATCTTTTAACCAGCCTACTATATGATCTATTACTTTTTCTGTTTGCATTATCGTTTATTTTTTAATCTGTTTCAATTCTTTTCTCCTGTATTCATGAGCGTAAGATGGTGTATCCCGGGTTTCAGTGTTCACAACCGTCTTTCAATATCCTATCCTTGAATTTCCTGTATCCGGAAACAAAAATAGAAAGAACGGAAAAAATACAGGGAGATAAATATTTTGTTTTTCATCATTACATTATGTTTAAATCTGTATTTTTGTGTACTTAAATTTCATGTAAAAATAATGAAGATTTTTAGAATTGCTGCACTTTCTATGATTTTAGTTTTTGGTTTGAATTCTTGTAAAAAAGAGTCCGGGAATCAATGGAACGTAGAGGTGAAGAATCCGGCCGAAAAAGTAGAGATAACGGATATTTCCAAAGAATTCTATGATCAGAATATACCTTTGGAACGGTTTAAAGCCAAATTTCCCTGGTTCCAGGGAACCGTTACCGATGAAGACTTTGTGAAAAGAAGGTCGGATGCGGAAGAGATCAAGATTTACAGGGAAGCTGTAGGAAAAATTGATCAGCAGAAGCTTGGTAAGGATCTTCAGGATCTGTTTTCACACATCAAGTATTACTTCCCGAAATTTAAGAGCCCTAAGGTATATCTGTTTTCATCAGCATTACAGATGGCTCAGGATCCTGTTTTCTACGATTCCAAAGGAAATTTGCTGTTCATAGATATTACGGGCTTCATGGGAGATGGCAACGCCCGCTACAAAGGTTTGGAAATGTACTTCCAGAAATCCATGAACCCTCAGAATATTGTTCCGAAAGTTTCCATGGTTTTTGCCGAAGATGCGGTTCCGGGATCTCCGGAGCATCAGAAATTCATAGACCAGCTTATCCTCAACGGGAAGATCATGATATTACAGGATGCCTTTTTACCCGGTTATCCGGACTACCTGAAAATGAACTATACCCAGAAGCAATATGACTGGGCCGTAACCAACGAGGCCAATATCTGGAATTATTTTGTAGAAAACAATCTGGTTTTCAGTGACGATTCGAGACTGGTGGATCGTTTCATCTCTCCCGGGCCGTTCTCAAAATTTTATACGGAAATAGATAACGAATCTTCGCCTCAGATTGGAATCTTCACCGGCTGGCAGATCTGCAAAAAATATTTTAAAGAAAAACCTGATACAAAACTGACCGATTTCCTGAAACTGGATGCCAACACCATTTTTAATGAATCAGGTTATAAACCTAAAATGAAATAATAAATTAGAAAAAGTAGAAAGCAATGAGAAAAACCCAGATTACAATAGAGGTAGAGCTGGATGAAAACCATATCCCGGAAAATATCAACTGGAACGCACAGGATGGAGGCATTGAAAAAGAAGATACGAAAGCAACAATGATCTCTGTCTGGGATGATAAAAATATGGAAGCTTTGAGGATTGACCTCTGGACCAAAGAGATGCCTGTAGACCAGATGAAGATGTTCATCCATCAGGTTTTGGTTTCTTTGGGAAATACCTATCAAAGGGCTACAGGTGAAGAGGATGTGGCGCAATGGATGGAACAGATGGCAGAAGAATTTGCAATAAAATCTGCAATAAAGATGTAAATGGATATTAATAATTAATGATGTGGCAGTACGACAAAGATCGTAGCTGGTACATTCTAAAATATTAAAAATATGAATTTTAATACAAAAGTTATTCACGGAGGACAACACCACGAATCTGCCACAGGTTCTGTAAATGTTCCCGTATTTTTAACGTCTACCTTTGCACAAAAGAGTCCGGGAGTACATTCCGGCTATGAATATTCACGGGCAGCCAACCCTACAAGACAGGCGCTGGAAGATTCCCTGGCAAGCATTGAAAACGGAGCGAGAGGCCTGGCCTTCGGTTCCGGTCTGGCTGCTATTGACTGTGTTCTGAAATTGCTGAATCCCGGGGATGAGGTAATTGCCGTAGATGATCTTTACGGCGGTACTTACAGAATGTTTACAAGACTTTTCGAAAAGTACCAGCTGAAGTTTGTTTTTGTAAACTTTGAGGATGTTTCCGAAATTTCGCAGGTGATCAGCGACAAAACCAGGCTGATCTGGATAGAAACACCCACAAACCCGCTGATGAAACTGGTAGACATTAAAGCCGTTGTGGATGTGGCCAGAGGAAAAAATATCCTGGTTGCTGTAGACAATACTTTTGCAACACCTTATATCCAGAGGCCATTGGATCTGGGAGCTGATATCGTGATGCATTCTGCTACCAAATACCTGGGCGGGCATTCAGATGTTATTGCCGGAGCCCTTATTGCCCGGGAGGCCGAACTGGGAGAAAAACTTCACTTTATCCAGTTTGCAAGCGGAGGTATTCTGGGCCCTCATGATTCTTACCTGGTGTTAAGGGGAATTAAGACCTTGGCTTTAAGAATGCAAAGGCATTCCGAAAACGGGAATGCTATAGCCGGGTATCTCGAATCCCATCCGGCAGTAGATAAAGTGATTTATCCGGGACTGGAATCCCATCCGCAGTATGAGCTCGCAAAATCGCAGATGAAAGAATTTGGAGGAATGGTTTCCTTTACGTTTAAATCCGGTAAAAAAGAAGATGCGATCAAATTTCTGGAAAAACTGAAAGTGTTTACACTGGCGGAATCTTTGGGTGGTGTTGAATCGCTGGCCAATCATCCTGCTCTGATGACCCATGCTTCCATTCCTGCCGAAAAACGGGCTGAGCTGGGGATCACTGATGACCTCGTACGTCTAAGTGTGGGAATTGAAGATAAGGAAGACCTTATCGCGGATCTGGAAAGAGCATTCTCTTAACTTCCTAAACAGGTTTTTATGGTCAAGCATACCAGAAAAGCAGGTCCTGAAGATTTACGGCAGCTGTCAGAATTATTTGATCAGTACAGGATTTTTTATCATCAAGAATCTGATGTTCCGGCAGCCATGGAGTTTCTGAGGGAAAGGCTGGAAAATAAAGATTCCGAAATCTTTATTGCGGAAAAGGATGGGAAAATGCTGGGGTTTGTTCAGCTGTACCCTATATTTTCATCAACAAGAATGAAACGCTACTGGTTGCTGAACGATTTGTTTGTGAGTGAGCACCACAGAGGAAAAGGCTACTCCAAAGAACTGATCGAGGAGGCTAAAGAGCTGTGCAGATCTTCAAAAGCCTGTGGTATCCTTCTGGAGACAGGAAAAAGCAACGATATCGGTAACAGACTCTATCCGTCCTGTGGGTTTGAATCCTATGATTCCGTTAACTTCTATGAATGGACCAATCAATCCATCCATTGAAATAAAATTGAATAAAAAAATAGAGCAACAATATCGGTTGACACATAATTAAAAATTCATATTAATAATGTCAGATTTTCAAAAATACGTTCAAAGATACCTGGACCAGATCCCATCCGGAAACTGGTTGGAAGAATTGAAAAATTCGGGGGACCAGACCGTAGAAATATATTCCGGGATTACGGAAGAACAATCACAATTCGCTTATGCTGCAGGGAAGTGGACCCTGAAAGAACTGCTTCTGCACCTGTCCGATACGGAAAGAGTTTTTCAATACCGTATTTTAGCTTTTGCAAGAGGAGATAAAAATCAGCTGCCGGGTTTTGATGAAAACGGTTACGCAGACCACTCATTTGCAAACAGCAGGAACCTGCAATCATTGCTTGAAGAATACAGGACTGTGAGGAAATCTTCACAGATCTTGCTGGAAACACTTAATCCGCAGGCAATGAATAATAAAGGTATAGCCAACGGAAATGAGATTTCCGTAGAAACTATCGGTAAGCTGATTGTTGGGCACAATTATCATCATCTGAATATAATCAGGCAGAGATATCTGCCGGGATTGCAATAAATTCAAAGAATTATTGACCTGAACAATGGAACATATTGTCGAAATACTGAAATCCGGGGGAACAATCCTTTATCCTACCGATACCATCTGGGGGATTGGCTGTGATGCTACTAATGTGGAGGCTGTCAATAAAATTTTTGACATCAAGAAGCGTGAAAGGAACAAATCTATGATCATTCTGGTAGAATCAGAAAAAAGGCTTCAGGATATGGTGGACGTTCCGGAAATGGCCTGGGAAATCATAGACCTCAGTGAAAAACCTGTGACCATCGTCTATGAGAACCCACGTGGCCTGCCAAAAGAATTGCTGGCGGAAGACGGCAGCATCGGGATAAGGCTGGTAAAGACAGATTTCTGTAAGAAGCTGATTTCAAAACTGAACAGGCCATTGGTGTCTACGTCAGCCAATTTCAGTGGAGATAAAAGCCCTATGAAATTTTCCGATATCTCTCCCGAGATTATAAGTCTGGTGGATTATGCGGTGGAAGAGGACAGAGAAAAAGTTTCCAAATATTCGGGCTCTTCAGTGATTAAAATATGGGGTGATAACAGGATAAAAGTTCTTCGGGAATAAAAATCAAGATTTATTATCTTTGCAAAACCATTTAACCATTAAGGCGTCAGAAATATTTTGCGATAGCTTGATAAAACTGATCCCTTAGTGGTTTTAAATTTAAATAATAAACATGTTCATTAATCTCAATCAAAATAAAAATTTAAAGCTTTTCAAAATAATTTCTGAAGTTGCGGACAGGAATAACCAGTCTGTTTACATCGTCGGCGGATATGTCCGGGATCTACTGATGAAAAGAAAAGTGTCTACAGATATTGATTTTGTTACTGAACAAAACGGAATAGAGCTGGCTCAAAATGTTGCTGCAGAAATAGATCCGAAACTGAAGGTTTCCATTTTTAAGACCTATGGAACGGCCATGATCAGATATAAGGAGCTGGACCTGGAGTTCGTGGGAGCAAGAAAGGAAAGCTATACCGAAAACAGCCGGAAGCCTGAGGTGGAAGGAGGAACCCTTGAAGATGACCAGAAAAGAAGAGATTTTACCATCAATGCCATGGCCATTTCCCTTAATAAGGAAAACTTCGGGGAATTGGTAGACCCTTTCCATGGGATTGAAGACCTGGAGAAAGGCATCTTAAGGACTCCTTTGGAACCGGTACAAACCTATTCCGATGATCCTTTGCGGATGATGCGGGCCATCCGCTTTGCCTCGACGCTTCAATTTACTATTGAAGAAAATTCTTTGTCGGCAATAAAGCAGGAAGCTGAAAGGATCAAAATAGTCTCAATGGAAAGGATCATGGTTGAATTTAACAAGATCATGCTTTCCCAAAAGCCTTCTGTAGGTTTGAAATTAATGGAGGAAACAGGACTTTTAAAACTTATTATTCCGGAACTGATTGATCTTAAAGGTGTGGAAGAGGTGGAAGGACAAACCCATAAAGACAACTTTTATCATACGCTGGAAGTTGTAGATAATATCTCGGAGAATACAGACAAACTGTGGTTGCGCTGGTCTGCATTGCTTCATGATATCGGTAAGGCGCCTACCAAGAAGTTTGTTGAAGGAACCGGCTGGACCTTCCACGGACACGAGTTTTTAGGATCAAAAATGGTGAAATCCCTGTTTCAAAGGCTGAAATTGCCATTGGGAAATGATATGAAATATGTCCAGAAAATGGTGAAGCTTTCTTCCCGCCCGATCGCACTGATTACGGATGATGCTTCTGATTCAGCATTAAGAAGGCTGCTGTTTGACGCCGGTGAAGATCTGGAAGATCTGTTTACCCTTTGCAAAGCGGACATTACAACCAAAAACACCAGGAAACAGGAGAAGTTCAAGAAGAATTTCGAGTACGTAGCCGTGAAGATAAAGGAAGTGGAAGAAAAAGACCATATAAGGAATTTTCAACCGCCTATTTCAGGGGAAGAGATTATGGAAATGTTCAACCTTAAGCCCGGACGCGAGATCGGTATTTTAAAAGAAAAAGTGAAAGAAGCTATTCTGGAAGGCGAAATCCCGAATGAAAAAGAGCAGGCAAGGAATTTTGTGATTTCAGAAGCCGGAAAACTAGGACTGAAAATATAATGATTATACCAATAAAGCAACTGAAATCCGGTTGCTTTTTTTATGCAATTCATACCCAAACAAAACCCGGCGGTTTCGGAGAAACCGCCGGGCAAAAAAACACAAATGATGAAAAAAAAAATATTTATTTTATACGGGAGTATATGAGCATAGCTTCCTAGTTGATATAGAAACCGTTAGCACCTTTCCCTGCCGTAAAAGTCTGAAGCAGTGATCCGGACAGGTTGTAAACTTTGATCTCGCTGTCCTGTGTAAATCCCTTTGAATCCGAAGTGAAGATCCTTCCGTTGATCACATTGAATCCGTACAGAGTGGAATAAGGCCCGTTATCGGTCACTGTAATTATCGGGTTTGTAGGTACTGTGTTCGTATTCATATTCATGGCATATATTTTATTGCCGGAAGTGAAATAAAAGGTATCACCATAAATTTCAAGATTGGTGGCATTGGCGATTCCGGTCAGGGTGGTGGTCTTTACAATATCTCCTGTGCTTGATATCTTATAGATATAAGAATCTGTAGTTCCCGCAGCAATAGAGTACACATTATTGTTATTGGCAATAGTCTTATTGATATTTCCGTTAGGCAGGGTGATCACAGACTCAATTTCGTTGTTTGAAGTATTGATATAGGTGATCTTATTTCCCATGCCGTAAGAGGCGTTCTGAACGAAAATATTACCGCCGGCCTGTACAATTCTTTCAGCAGTGTCAGCCAAAGGAATCTTTTTCACAAAAGCCGAATTAGCCGCATTGTAGACACTTACATATTTATCACCGTTGAATACATCATTAGTCACGTAAATATAATTGTTGGCAAAAGCCATGTATCGGGGCTGATTGATCTGTTCGGTAATCTCACCGTATTTTTTGAACGTATTGCGGTCTACAATCTGGATTTTATTGGAGTTGTTCAATACCAGATAAGCCGCGCCACCATTAAAGACAATGGTCTGCAAAACATCACCTAAGCTGGCGCCCCCATTGCTGTTTGAGAAAATATTATCCTGTTTTGATGTTAAGTCACTGGTTACGAAAGTTACATCAGCATTCGGGGTTCCGAAGTTGCCCTCATTGGAAATAAGGTATCCGTTACCGTAAAACATCTCCTGGGTGACGCTGCTGTCACTGTTACAGGAAACATTAAAAAGCAATGTCAATGCAAAAATAAGAGGTAAAAGCTTAGATATTTTCATATATTTTAAATTTTAAAAATTTATTGTTGCAAAAATAGTATAATTTTTCTTTGGCATAGGGTAGTAGGCTACAGTTTCGTAAACGGTGTTCGTAACGTTATTTATTCTGAAACCTAATGTATATTTTTTTAAAACTGTTGCTGACAGCCCTGTATTCAGAACAAAATAAGGGTCCAGAGCATCAGCCTTTTTCCCGTCTGTGGTTGTATAGGTAAGCCCGTTGAACATTCCCTGTACAAATATCCTGAAGAAGCTGTACCGGTAATCAATATTTCCGAAGGCCTTATGCAAAGGTACGTACATCAGCTGTTTTTTTGTTTCCTGATTAACGGACTTTGCGAATGTATAGCCTGCATTCAGGCCGATCTGGTGACTACCGAAACTTTTATTATAAGTGATCTGGGATTCCAGCCCGTAGGATTCCACCTTAAGGGTATTAAACGGTGCCCAGTATCCGTATGGGGTGGGAAGCCAGTTGATAAGATTGGAAATGTTCATGTAATAAGGGCTCAGGATGATCTTAAAATTACCAAAGCTGAATTCATGATCCATATCCGTCTGAATGGAAGTTTCGGCTTTCAGGTCAGGATTTCCTCCGGGTTGCCAGTAAAGATCGTTGAAAGTGGGAAACCTGACGTTTCTGGAAAGGTTCAGTCCGATGCTGTACCATTTTAAGGCCCTCCATTTCCCGGAAAACGAATACAGAACGGGGGAGGAAAAGCCTTCCGCAAAATCTTTCTTGATCCCGGCCTCAAAACGCAGATCTGAGATGGCAAAATACCTTAATAAACCAGCCACAGAACCGGCGTTTCTTTTAACGTCGCCAACACCTGAGGTGCCGGCACCTTCTCCGGTATTTACCTGGAATTCGGTAATAACGTTCATATTGAGCTTAGGAAGAATGAAATAATTGAAATCATTCTTCACAATATAATTTTTCCCGGTGGCACCACTGGTTTCAGGCTTGCTGATATCACTGAAATACTGGAAATTTTCTTCAGTATAAGCCGTCTTCAGGCTGTTGGATAACTTTCCGGTATTGACGTCCCAGGCCAGTAAGGTCCGTACACTCTGAGTTTCATACTTTGTCTTGTTCCCATTTTCAACGAAAATCGGGTAGTGTTGGGAAGAATCGAAAAACTGGCTTTGCCACGAAATCGTCTGATGGCGGGCAATCTTATAAGAAGCGCCGATATTGAAGGTAGCATTGTTATATTGTCCGTTCCGGTTGATATAGTTCCTTTCCTCCACTTCATAATCATTGCGGCTGATAAAATAATTCCCTGAAACCTTAATGCTGAACCTGTCATTGCTGAAAGACGCTTTGGCGAAATGATTATAAGTATCGAAAGAAGACGCTTCCGAATAAAGTGAGGCATGAAAACCTTCATTGAAGTGGAGATTGTTATTCAGATGAATGCTCCCGCCTATTGCACCGCTTCCGTAAACAACACTCCCGCCCCCTGGTTTTATTTCCATCTGATCATAGCCGAATAAAGGGATGTTGTTGATGTCTCCCTGCCCTAAAAAAACGGAGTTGATGTTGATCCCGTTCCATACAAAAGCGGTCTGTTGTGCGGTAGTTCCCCTGAATGAAGGTGATGATACCGCTCCACGGCCGTTTTCCTTAATATAAAGAGAAGTTTGGAAGCGTAAAACATCAGACAGGCTAGCAGAGTTTTTTTGGATATCCGTGGCAGAAAGCGTATTTACCTTGTGGAAAAGTTTCGCTTTATTCATCTGATTATCAAAAATATATACGGTGTCGATGGTTTTCTCTTGTCCAAAAAGAAAACATCCGTAAGATGAAAAAAGCAGTACTAAAGATCTTTTTATATCCATACTATTTTACTTTTCCTCCGAAAGCAACATATTTTTGATTTTTAATTTTGGCAGGTCTCCTGGCTTTCGCTTTTCTGCACCTTCCCGTTTGCACAGTGGTTTTTTTGCAGAAACACTTACTACGATTTACAGTTGCGGGGACAGCTTGGGATTTTCACCCAATTCCCTATTATTTCCGTTTTATGGAAACCAAAATTTTTGCAAATATAAATTTATTAAACCGAAATGCAAAAAAATCATTACGGCTTTCAGTGTTGGGGATCAGTATTCAAGGTTATAAAAAGGTAGCATCAAAATAAAACGGAAGAAGATCTTTGATAGAATATACTTTTACCACTTCCTCATTCATACTTGAAAAATAAAGATTTATATTTTCGTTTTGCTTCGTTTCATATTCAATCAGACTTTGCCTGCAGGCCCCACAGGGAGGGATCGGAGGATTTTTTTCATCGGACCCTTCGGGGCCGCCTACGATAAAAATCTTTTTTACTTTTACATCCGGAAAATTGGCTGCAACCCAGAACAAAGTGGTTCTCTCAGCGCAGAGACCGGAAGGGAAGGCAGCATTTTCCTGGTTGTTCCCGGAATAGATCTCGCCGTTTTCCAATAGTACGGCACAGCCCACCAGAAATCGTGAATAGGGCGCATAAGCATTTTCACGGGCCTGCTTCGCCCTCTCAAACAACTTTTTCTCTATATCGTTCAGCTCATTGTTACTTTTAAAGTATTCGTAACTGATTTGAGTTTCTTTTTTCATATATTGTGGATTAAAAAAAGGGGGATAAATTTAGCTCTTTTTACCAAGGTGGACAATAAATTTATACACTAAAAAAAACTTAAAAATTCAGACTGAACATGTTATATACTCCTATTAAATTCAGGAATGTGGAATTGAAAAACCGATGGGTGATGTCTCCGATGTGTATGTATTCCTGTGAAGACGGCATGGCGAATGATTTTCATTTTGTACATTACGGAAGCAGGTCGCAGGGAGGAACCGGTTTGATCATGGTAGAAGCTGCCGGTGTAGAACCCCGTGGCCGGATCACCAATCACTGCATGGGGATCTGGACGGATGAACAGGCGGAAAAACTACAGAAAATCGTTGAATTTGTGCACGGAAATTCAGAAAGCAAGATCGGAATCCAGCTGGCGCATTCCGGAAGAAAAGGATCTACCTGGAACAATGTACAGATCCCGGTTGAAGAAGGATGGGAAACCGTTGCTCCAAGCCCGATTCCTTATCAGCCTTCTGAAAGGATCCCGCATGCGTTGACGAAAGAAGAAATCAAAGAAATAATCCTGCGTTTTAAAGAAGCAGCCGCAAGAGCTGTAAAAGCCGGTTTTGATGTGGTTGAAATTCATGGCGCGCATGGTTACCTTGTTCATCAGTTCCTGTCTCCGCTTTCCAATATCAGAACAGATGAGTATGGCGGCAGCTTTGAAAACAGGATCAGATTCCTGCTGGAAATTGTAGATGCGGTGAATGAAGAACTGAATGAAAATGTTGCCCTATTTGTAAGGATCTCAGGAACCGAATATGCTGAAAACGGCTGGAACATACGGGACAGTATAGAGTTGGCAAAAGTGTTGAAGGAGCATTCAGTAGATTTGGTTGACGTATCAAGCGGAGGCAACATTCATGGTGCAAAGATTCCTGTTTATGAAGGCTATCAGGTTCCTTTTTCTTCACAGGTAAGAAACGAGGCGGAAGTAAAAACCGGTGCAGTAGGGCTGATCACCAGGATAGATCTGGCGGAGGAGATTCTTCGGAAAGGAGAAGCTGACCTGATATTCGTGGCAAGAGAAATTCTGAGAAATCCCTATACTGCGGTCCAGGGTTCATTTGAAATGAAAGAAGAATGCTTTTTTCCCCATCAGTATACCAGAGCGAAAATTTCTTCATAATTTTACCGGACCCGACAAAATGCAATATGAAAATTGAAGACTTTATGCTGCCCTGTCCCAGTAAAAAGTTCCTGGGGATAGAATGCTTCGGATGCGGTACCCAGAGAGCCATTGTTATGGTTTTTGAGGGAAGATTCTCCGAGGCATTCCATATGTTTCCGGCAGTATATACCCTTTTGCTGTTTTTTGCTACGGTTGTCCTTAATTTTATTGACAGAAAAAGGAACTATGGTAATGCATTGATTTTTCTGGCGATAGTCAATTCAGTTATCATGGTATTTTCATACTTTTATAAACATTTCTTTATAACACATTAAAAATAATCTTAAATTATAAGCTATGGACCAAAAATTGCCAAATGCACAAACAGTACTTATTCTAGGAATCGTTTCAGTAGTGGGAACATGCTGCTGTACAGGTTTAGTCGGAATTATATGCGGACTTATCGGCCTTAATAAATATAAAAATGATAAACTGCTTTACGATCAGAATCCGTCACTATATTCAGATTTCAATAACCTGAATACGGGGCGTATCTTATGTATCATAGGCCTGGCACTAGGCTCTTTGCAGGTCCTTTATATGGTTTATGCCATTGCAACCCTGGGCTGGGATGGATATATGCAGCAAATACAGCAGCTTTCCAGAATGGGAAGAGGGGTATAATGGACAGATCGTTATTGAAAAAATCAAAGGCCGCATGATTGCGGCCTTTGACTTTTTCAATAGATGAATAGTTATCTAACAATAAATTTTAGCAGAGTACTGTCCAGTTTTAAAATATAAATTCCTGGTTCGAGTTTTTGGATCCTTATAGAATTTCCATTTCCTTTGAAGGGGTTTTCAATGGTCTGCATTATTTTTCCCTGAAGATTATAAATTTCAGCCTTTTTGATATTCTGGGTGTTTCCTTTTATAAAAATTTCCTGATTTGAAACCGGATTAGGATATACCTGCAGGCTTTCTGCTTCCGATGATCCGGAAATATTGCTGCTTAGCTTTGAAGCTGTTGTTCCCGGATAGCAGGTCCAGCTCAGATTATCAATGGCAACACGGTTGCTTGTTGAACTATTGGTCAGGGTTACGATCACATTTCCGGAAACATTGATGTTGCTGAGGGTAGTGGTGGTTACATTGGAATTATAAGGAATGGTTCCTACGGTGACCCCATTCACCTGGACATTGAAGGTGCCGCTGCTTCCGCTGAACTTTAACTGAGTGGTAACGGTCAAAGAGCCGATACCATTACCCGAAGCGCTGGATTTTAATGATCCGTTTCTTACTGTGATGGCTTTATTGGTGATGGTCTGATCAGTTCTTGCATCCGTTGCGGTCCAGGTTACTCCGTTATTGGTCCACGTTCTTGTGGTATAGCTGGATGAGCTGCTTGTCGGAATCGTTTCAAAGGTCTCGTTTATACAGCCGGAAGGAGCAGGTGTTCCCGGATCCGTACCACCGCCTCCTGAATCTGAGCCGGAACCCCAGATAAGATTCACATAATTTGGATTGTCGATGAAAGGATTTCTGTTCCCCTGATAGGTATAGGATGAATTATTCCTGTTGATTTCAGCCTGAGAAACAGGATCCTGATTATGCCAGGCCAGCAAAACATTCAGCTCCCAGGTCTGCAGCCCCGGAAATGCTGAATTTCCCAGCATATTTCCTGAAGAAAAGGTAGAAAGCTTATTTTGATAACGGGTCACGAAATAGAAGATCATACGGGCCACATCACCTTTAAACTCATCGATAGGCTCAAACACGGTTCCTGAGTATCCTGATGAAACAGAATTTCCCAGCTTGGATCCGTTCAGCGATGTAAAAGTAGCTGTTCCCACCTTTCCAAAAGGATAATTGCTTCTCATCCCATTCACTTTTCCATCAGTGGCTCTGATAAAATGAATATCGGAAACCATCGGAGAAGCTTCATTAAATAAGCTTTGGGGAACGATATGCTCACGGTTGTAGCAGTTTCCTTCCACTGAATAGGTTCCGCACTGGTTCACTCCCGGGGTATATTTGTACGGATCTGTTCCGGCAGGCCTTTCTGAATAGATATCCAGAATAGACCCGTCATTTTCGTAATTTTTGTCGATGTCTGCTGTTTTATAACCGGTCCATAATCCGCTATAGCCCTTATCCTGGTGCCCGTTTGTAATGATGTTGCTCAGTGCGGTTTTCAATGCGGCGCCTGTCAGACCATTGGCAGCACTATAATAGCCCGCAGGAGCCTGGGCACTGGCTAAAGCTCCGAATACAAGAAATAATAATGTTTTTTTCATAATATAATATTTCGGTAAGATTACTACATTTTCTAGAGAAAAAAATTACGTGATTGTTAATTTTAATACGTCACGCATTTTATTTTTCATTCCATTAAAATACAAGATTATGTTGTAATAATTTTTATTTTATCATTGCTTGTGTTAATTTTTTTAGCTCTATTTCAATTTTTTATTTAGTTGATAAAAATCATGAATATTTTAAGATGATTATACGGATAAATAATTAATTTCGTCTTTATTATTTTTATTTAGAATGATTAAAAACTTATCTCTTAGAATTTGTCTGCCTGTAGCAGGCCTTTTATGCGGTATCTCATATACCCATGCACAATGTAATGCCGTGAGCGGTTTTGCGGAAAATTTTGATTCCTATAATGCTCCTGAAAGTATTGTTCCGGATTGCTGGGACAGGATTGTTCTGAATGGTGCCAGCCAGATTATCTCGAGTACGCAGCCCGCTTCGGGAACGAGCCAGATATATCAGTTCGGATATGGGAACGGCAAGATCTCAATAGTAATTATGCCAAGGGTCACCAATATCAATGCGGGGACCCACCGTTTCAGGTTCAAGGTGAAGGCGAATTCCGCGGGATTTTTGGAATTCGGCTATATTACGGATCCTTCCGATGCATCAACTTTTGTGGTCCTTGAAAATATTACGATCACAAATACCGCTTATGATAGTTCATCAGAAAGGATCTTCACCGTACCTGCTTCCGTACCTGCGAATGCCCGGCTGGCGATTCGTAATCCCGGAACGAGCTGGGCGGGGCATTATTGGGATGATGCAGTCTGGGAACCTATCCCGAACCTGGCTACTCATGAAACCTATTTGAATCCGGTAAAGGCTTATCCGAACCCCTTTAATGATGTCTTGCATATTTCGGATCTGAAGGAGGTAAAGACTATTACTGTTAATGATGCTGTGGGAAGAACGGTAAGAACCATCACGAAACCGGAAAAGGAATTGTATCTGGAAGATCTGGAAAAAGGTGTATATTTTGTAACGCTCCGATATAATAACGGTACGGACAGGATTATCAAAGCCATTAAAAAATAATTGCCAGCATTGCCATATAGTAAAAGCCGGTAACATCTGTACCGGCTTTTTTATGGTGAATGATTTTAAATATTATTTTCTTTGAGGAGGATAGTTGGCCATGATCTCGGCCATGATCTCAGGGATCTGCCTTTGTTTGGCTTTCGGTGAATCTACAGAAATTCCGCTTCCGATCCCCTGCCAAACCAGTTTATTGGTTTTTGCATCAATAAGATCAACGATCAGGGCACCTTCATTGTAATTACTGGTCCATGTTCTGTTCATGCCTATACCCCATCCGAAAGGACCGCCCCAGCCATACATGCCATAAGGAGAATTGGTGGTGATATCTGTTACCTTTTTATGATTAGCTTTTACATTTACGATAAGATCAGGGTTTTCCCCGGATGCAAGACCTTTGCTTTGTAATTGCCTTGATAATTCATTCAGAACCCTGTCTTTATCAATATCATTCAGTTTCAGATCATCAATTCTTATCTTATAGGTTTTATAAGAATTGAAATTGGCTGTTTCAGCATAATCTGAGCGAACCTGGAAAGGACTGCAAGACGTTAAACCCAAAGTAGCCGCAGCTAACAAAATAAAAATATATTTTTTCATTTTATTTATTTTTTTTATCGTTTTTAATAAATGTGTCGGTCTTTTTATCGTATCCATATGGACAATGCCTACAGCCACTTTTACAGCAATATCCTCTTTTCAGGTGAAATTTTTCTGTAAAAACCTTGTAACCCTGCTCATTGTAGTAAAAGTCTTCATTTTCTTTGATGTCAAAATGGGCCATAAGTTAAATTCTTAAATCAAAAAACTTTTATATTTGTTAGTATGATAATTGTGTGCCAAAAGCCGTTAAAAAAACTGAAAATTAACGGCATAGCCCTCTTTCCCTTTATCTTCATTAGGAGACCCGAAGATAAGGAAAATAAAGTACTTATTAATCATGAAAAAATTCATTTGAGGCAACAGCTGGAGCTGCTGGTGATTTTCTTTTATTTTTTCTATGTTATTGAATATTATTACTGGCTTTTCAGATTGAGAGACAGCTACCGGGCATACATGAGCATTTCTTTTGAGAGAGGCCTATACCTGTGAAGGAGATCTAAACTACCTCAAAAAAAGGAAACCCTGGAGCTTCCGGAAGTATCTTGGATAATTTCTGTATGTTCAGATATGAAATATATGGCTATCGGGAAATCCGGAAAAGCTAAAAGAGTGTAAGGATTTGTCTTTTTAAGTTTTGTTTAACTAATTTAAAAATGATCTTTTAAAATAAATTCAGGAAATTTGCACGGATGAAACTTCCGGATATTCATATTCCTATTGTAGAAATCCCTGCCGGGAAAAACCTGAGACTCTTTATAAAAAGGGAAGACCTTGTTCATCCCCTGATTTCGGGGAACAAATACTGGAAACTGTTTTATAATATCAATAATTATTTGGGCCGTAATCCTGCAGAGCCTTATCTGATAACTTTCGGCGGAGCTTTTTCCAACCATATTTCCGCGGTTTCCGCATTGGGAGAGATGATGGGCATCAGGACGCTGGGCATCATAAGAGGAGAGGAACTACAGCATAAATGGCGTGATAATCCAACCCTGGCTTTTGCCAAAAGGAACGGTATGAATTTAAAATTTGTGACCCGTGAGGAGTACCGGCATAAGGAAAAACTGGCGGAATTCCTTCAGCAACAGTTTCCTCATGCCCTGATCATTCCTGAAGGCGGAACCAATAAAGACGCCGTAGCAGGCATAAAAATGATGCTCAATGACGAAACAAAAGATTTTGACTATCTTTGCACTGCAGTCGGGACCGGGGGAACCATTGCAGGGATTTCCAGATTTTGTGAAGATAATCAGAATGTTATAGGCTTTAAGGTGGTTGATGATTCTTCCCTGGAAAGTAAAATCAGGGAACTAACCTTAAGAAGAAATTTTGATCTAATAGATTCGCACTTCGGGGGGTATGGTAAAATAAAAGATGAGAACATCCGTTTTATCAATGAGTTCAGGGAAAGGTACGGCATCCCTCTGGAGCCGGTATATACGGGGAAAATGATGCAGAAAATTTTTGAGCTGATCGATGAAGGCTACTTCCCTGAAAACAGTAAAGTTCTATGCTTCCATACCGGTGGTTTGCAGGGAATAGAGGGCGCGAACCTGCTTTTAAAAAAACAGAATAGAAATTTAATTATATAAGTAAAATTGAAAAACATGAAAAGACTTTTCTTATTAATAAGCCTTTTAGTTTTATCAAAATTCTCAGCCCAGACCTGGGCCACTGAAGATCAGTACATTCAAAAATTTGCTCAATATGCCGTGGAAGAAATGGAGAAATATAAAATCCCGGCTTCTATTACGCTCGCGCAGGGGCTTTTAGAAACAGGAGGCGGGCAAAGCAGGCTGGCACAGCAAGGAAAGAATCACTTCGGAATAAAATGTAAAGAGGACTGGACAGGCAAGACCATGACCCATACAGATGATGCTCCTAATGAGTGTTTCCGTGTGTATGACGATGCGAGACAGTCTTATGAAGATCATTCGATCTTTTTATCTACGAGAAAATATTATGCGAACCTTTTCAAACTGGATATGAAAGATTACAAAGGATGGGCTTATGGCCTTAAAAAGGCCGGCTATGCTACCAACCCACGGTATGCGTCTATCCTGATCGGTAAAATTGAAAAGTATAAGCTGTATGAGTTTGATAATACTAATTCTAAAGAAGTATTGTACGCCGTTCTTAAAATGTATCCTGAGCTGAAAGACGACAGAGCCTTCATGGCCCAGCTGGAGCCTTCAAAAATGGTAAAAAAGGAACCTGTTACGGTGAATGTTCCATACAAACAAACCTCTTACGCCCAACAGCAAAAAAGAGTGGAAAAGATCAAGACCAAAGCTGAGATCCTCAATTCCATCATCATAAAAAGTCACCCGAATGAAGGGCTGAAGTATATTGTCATTCCTGAAGATACCAATGTTCAGTTCATAGCCGGTAAATTCAAGATAAGCGAAAGCAAACTCATTAAATGGAATGAGCTTGAAAGCAATGTGCTGAAGAAAAATGACATCATCTTCCTTGAATCTAAAAACTCTGAAGGAAATACGCCTACCTATAAGGCAGCATCAGGAGAGGATATGCATGATATCGCTCAGAAATTCGGGATCAAATTACATAAGCTATACGCCAAGAACAGGATGGATGAAGGACAACAGCCGTCCGCAGGGCAGTTGATCTACCTCATAGACAAGAAACCAAGAAACTAATTTAATTTGTGACAGTTGCCCATCAGTAATAATCCGGCAGGCAGCTTAACGAACAAACAGCATATGAAATATCAAAGAAGTTCGGCTTTATTTGATGAAGCCTACAAGTACATTCCCGGCGGGGTGAACTCTCCGGTCCGTGCATTCAAATCGGTAGGCGGTGTTCCCGTCTTTATGAAATCAGCAAAAGGGGCTTACCTTACCGATGAAGATGATAATACTTATATTGACTATATCAACTCTTGGGGACCGGCCATTCTGGGCCATACACATCCTGAAGTCCTTGAAGAACTGAAATTACAGGCTGAAAAAGGCTTTTCTTTCGGTGCTCCCACAGAACTGGAAACCGAGATCGCTAAACTCATTACGGAAAATGTTCCGAATATAGACCAGATCAGAATGGTTTCTTCAGGAACTGAAGCCTGTATGAGCGCGATCAGGCTGGCAAGAGGTTATACGGGAAGAGATAAAATCATCAAGTTTGAAGGCTGCTATCACGGTCATTCAGATTCATTTTTAATCAAGGCGGGTAGTGGCGCGGCAACCTTTGGGAATCCGAACTCACCCGGCGTTACCCAGGGTACGGCAAAAGATACCCTTTTGGCAAGGTATAATGATTTTGAACAGGTGGAAGATCTGTTTCGCCATAATCCGGGGGAAATAGCCGCGGTAATTATAGAACCGGTTGCCGGAAACATGGGCTGCGTGCTTCCCGAAAATAATTTCCTGCAAAATTTAAGAAGGATCTGTGACGAAAACGGGGCTCTATTGATTTTTGATGAGGTGATGACGGGGTTCAGGCTGGCTTTTGGCGGAGCTCAGGAACTTTTCAATGTGAAGGCTGATCTGGTAACCTATGGGAAGGTGATCGGTGGCGGGCTTCCTGTGGGTGCATTTGCGGGAAGAAATGAGATTATGGACCATCTGGCACCCAAAGGCGGCGTTTACCAGGCGGGAACATTAAGCGGTAACCCTTTAGCCATGAGAGCAGGTCTGAAAACGCTTCAGATCATCAAAAATGATCCGGATTTTTTTAACAGGATCAATAAAACCGCGGAAACTCTGGATTTCGAGATTGGGAAAATTTTAAATGAAAAGGGAATTGCCCATAAGATCAACAGGAAGGGTTCCATGATGTCTGTTTTCTTCCATATCAACAGGGTTTCTAATTTTGATGAAGCTCAGGAAGCAAATCATTCATTATTCAATAATTTTTTCCATCAGATGCTTCAAAATGGAGTGTATCTTCCACCAAGTGGCTACGAAACGTATTTCATCAGTGATGCAATTAAAGAGAAAGAAATTGACATGACTTTAGAAGCAGTCAGAAAATTTGAATATTCTTAATAGATAAGGATAAATTTTAAAGAGATGGGGCTTTTGCTTCGTCCTTTTTTGTTTTTATGTAAACACAAATTTCACAAATATTTTCACGAATGGCACGGATATTTGCGTAATCCTGAGGAAATTATCTATCAGTTTTTATTTACTATAAAAAATTATTCGTCGGCTCTTCTTTTAGTATAAATATTAGTAACAACCGCTGCCCATCCGTCTGTAAAGCTGAAAGCATCGTCTGCATTACCGGCAGAAATGATATTAGAAACTATGACTGTACCCCGTAAAGTTTAATACCGTCGTCTGAACCATTGAGTAATGAAATATTGTCTGCTTTTGTGCCGTTACCTGCACCACATAAAGAAAGTCCGTTGAATTTTTTGCTGGGTGCGAACTCTGCTCCTGCATGAAACCGGAGAAAATGCCGTGCCGTTGGCATATAATTGTCCGCCTTGTTCTACCAAAAGATAAGATGCCGCACCTGCTGTTGCCACGATTCTGGTTCCTGCAGGAATCACAAGTTTTCCTCCGTTTTTCATAATGACACTGCCGGTAAGTACATATACTTTGGTGGCATCCAGTATTACGACTTCTCCATTGGTAACTTCACCCTTAAAATTACTTGGGTCTAATGCAATTTCATATAATTTTTAATATTAATTCTAGGTGTTGTGATTTTTTGTGATGTAAAGAAAGAGAAAAATCAAAAAATTGATGTTAAAAGAAAAATAACTAATTATTAATAAATTTTTGAAATAACACTAAAAATAATTCCATTAAAAAACGGCATCGGAAATATTCCCGATGCCGTTTCTTTCAATTTGATATGAAAAAACTAATTACTATTTTTATAAGCTAGACCATCCAGAAGCCCAAGAAGGAGTGGAAGTTCCATTTCCTGCACCTGTAGCACTTGCGTTTTCTGTGTATGTGTTAGCTAATACTGTTACAGAAGTTCCTGCATTAGATTTAGCAGAAGCTTTAGTCGTAACGTTGTCAAACTTGATGTTTGTAATTTTACCACCTCCGTTGAAGTAGCTTACAGACGCATCATTCTCAATATTGATACCTGTAGCCCATCCTGAAAGCACTACGTTGTCGATTGTAGCGTAAGTTCCAACTCTTAGTTTGAAACCATCAGCTTCTCCTGTAGTTCCTCCGATGAAGGTAGCATTTTTAATCGTAGGATTAGATCTTGGAGACGCATCATGGTTGTTTGAGTTGTTATCCGCCTCAATACCTCTGTTTCCTGTACCGTTTGCTCTTCTCTTTGTAAAGATATTTGTGGCAGTTCCGTTCCACCCTTCTGTCCAGTCGAATGCATCATCTTCATTACTGATAGAAACAATGTTTGATACGTTTACAGTTCCACCGAAAAACTCTATACCATCATCAGATCCGTTTACTAAAGCTACATTTTCAACTTTAGTTCCGCTTCCTACTCCGAATAAGGAAAGTCCGTTGAATTCTTTATCAGCAGTATAAATTGCTCCGGCATATTCAACTCTTACATATGTTAAAGATCCTGAGTTATCAGTAGGGTTTGTACCTCCATAAGTAGCGTTACCAACTTCAGCAGTAGCAGTAGTACCTTTATTGATCGGTGCTCTACCACAAAGTACTAATCCTCCCCAGCTTCCTGGTGCGCCTGCAGGAGATGTGAATACTACAGGTGCAGATTGAGTACCGTTTGCGAATATCTGTCCGCCTTGTTCTACAGTGATGAAAGAAGAAGTACCACCTGTAGCTTCAATTCTTGTACCTGCAGGAATAATAAGTTTACCACCATCTTTCACCATTACAGCGCCTGTAAGCTTGTAAACTTTAGAAGGGTCTAATGTTACAACCTGTCCGTTAGGAATATCTCCCTTGAAATTGTTCGGGTCTTGGGCAATACCTACAGGTGTTACTGTTGGAATTGAATCATCATCACTGCTGCTGCATGACTGGATTGCAAATGAAGTACCAATAAATAAAGCTGCAGCTATTAATTTTAAGTGATTCTTTTTCATAATACTTTAGATTTTATTCTTTTTAATTTATTTTAAAATTCATAAGAAACTCCTAGTCCTAAACCAATACCTCTTTTGTATTGTTTAGAAATAAGTTCTGCTCCTTCGTTGTCCTGTACTCTTTTAATGGTAGGGTTGATTAAGTTTTTACCTTGGAGAGAAATCCCGATTCCATTGTTAAACTTAAATCTTGCCGTAGCATCCAAAGTGTTGATGGCTTTGTCTACCATATTCCCTCTTTTTTCGAAACCCAGAGAGTAAATATTGTCTCCGATGTAAGAATATGCTACCACCAAGTCAAGATTTCCTGTTCTCCATTTTGTTTCCCAGCCTAAGTTTACGTTGGCAAGGAAATCTGAAGCTCCCTGCATTTTTTCTTTGTCTTTAAGGAAGTTTCCGGAAACGTATGTATTTTCTTTAGATAATTTTTCAGAATCCAGATCTTGTTCCGTATTCAGATAGGTTGCGTTAAGGAAAGTATAAATTCTGGAATTTCCTTTTGTATAAAGGTCTTTTCTGAATTCAATTTCAGCTCCGAATACTCTGGCGCTTTCTCCAACGTTAGCAAATGAAACGACGTTTGATGAAGAAGCAATGGTAATCCTTGATATCGGATTTTTGATATATTTTCCGAATGCTGTGATGGAAATTACTTCATTCTTTTTCGGGAACCATTCCCATTTTAAGTCTAAATTATAATTATCAGATGGATAAACATCTTTGTTACCTAAGCTTGATTCGTCGATATCTTCATATTCGAACGGAGCCATTTCCAATAATAGTGGAGTAGTGTAGGTCTTGGAAGCCGATAATCTGAAGTTGTTGAAATCATTTAAAGCATACTTAATATTTAATGATGGCAAAATTTTATTATAATTTTTATCTAAATTACCACCGTTAGAAAGTAATGCTGTGTTGTACGTCATTTTCTGACTTAAATTATCATAACGAACTCCGATCTGTGCCGTTAATTTTTCATTAAATTTATAATCGAAGTTTACATATCCTGCATTATTGAAGATTTCAGATGTAAAGAACTGAGGAATCAAAGCTGTAGCCGGATCAAATTTCACATCTCCTCTGAACGTTACAATATCAAATGCACCAACCTGATAGTTCAACGGATTAAAGAAAGTATCATAATTATTAGGATCTACGAAATAACTTCCTTGGTTCAGTTTAATTCTGAAATTGTACTGGGTAGCTCTGAAATCACTGTCTTTATATCTTCCGCTGTATCCTAAAGTCAATTTTGCATTATCAGAGAATTTGTAATCTGCGTGGATGTCTCCTACATAATCATTCTCAATGAGATTATCAAAATATCTGTTGTTTGCTCCGGGGTTACTGCTTGCGAAGAAACTTGTATTCATTTCCTTGTCGAAGATCGTTACGTTCTGCTGACGGTCTGGTCTTTTACTTTCAAGTCTGTTGTATCCTAAATTCCAAGAAAGTTTCAAAGGTTCTGATAAAGTATGCTCACCTCTTAATTGGTTTACAAATAAATCGTTTACTTTGTAAGTTGCTCTTCTCAGATTTGTTACATATCTTTCCTGTAAAGGATCGTTATCATAATAATCTCTGTTATATCCCTGGTAGTTGCCCAACTTTTGGTCGGTAGTATGAATATAATTTGTTGTGAAATTAATATTATGATTACTGTTTATCTTATAGTTTAAGTTTAATAAACCTGTGCTATTTGTAAGATATCTGTATTCTTCAGCATTGTTGTAGATTTTCAGCGGAGTGTTTTGTCCGTCATACGCACCACCTGCAATTCCTTTTACATATCCGTAATCATTATCAAATGCTGCATATCCGAAGATACTTAATTTCCCTGTAGAACCTACTTTGAAGTTTGTTCCGAAATCTATTCCTAAAGACGATGCAAAAGGATTATTTTGCTCCTTATTCTGCCATGATGTTTTAAAAACATATCCTGCGCTTGCAACAGAAGCATTAGATGGCTTTTTAATAATATCGGTTCCGAAGAAATTCGGTCCGTCTTGTAAGTAAAAATTATTTTTCTGAATCGCATTAAAGTTTACGGAAGATCCTAAATTTACTTTAAAATAAGGCTTTCCTGTATATACTTTTGAAACGATATCTACGTTGGCTCCAGCCATATCTCCCCAGATTCTAGGAGTGTATACTTTTTCTAAGCTTAAGTAATCGATCATATCAGTTTTCACGATACCCAAGTCGATGTTCTTATATAGAGGATCATTGGATGGAATAGGAAGACCATTCATTGTTGTAGAGTTATATCTGTCTCCCAGACCCCTTACGAAAATCTGTCCACTGCTTTCCTGTTTCTGTGTTCCGGTAGCCTTGGTTACAGCTGTCGCGGCATCCCCCACACCCTGCTTGGCAAGCTGTACGGAGCCCACACGTTCAATAACTTCTACAGATTTTTTTTGTAAATTAATAAGATTGGCTTCTGTTCCCTTTTTGGTAGATCCTTTGATTACTACTCCTTCGATCTTTTTTTCGTTCTTAATCGAATCTTTTTTCGTCTCTTGAGCGTAAAGTACAGTTCCTGATGTTGTCAAAAACAAAACTGCGATATTCAGTTTTCTAAAATTCATTTCTTTTTTACTATATTCTTTCGCTGCAAAGGAATAAAGAATCTATGGCCTAAATGGTTTAATAAAATTTAATTTTTCCTTAACTAAATATTAAGAAAAGAGTATTATTGTTAACTTTATGTGAACGATAACCAATTTATTAATCGATCATTTAAAAATTATTAACTTTGACTCGTAAAAAATAAAGATGAACCAAAAGAAAATACTCTTAATAGACGACGAACTGGATATTTTAGAGATTCTGTCTTATAATTTGGAAAAGGAGGGATACGATATTTATACCGCGACTAACGGTAATGAAGGTATCGAAAAAGCTAAGGAAATTATCCCCGATCTTATCTTACTGGATGTAATGATGCCGGAAAAAGACGGTATCGAAACCTGTCAGGAGCTCCGCAAGATTAAAGAACTTCAAAAAACGCTCATTGTTTTTCTTTCTGCAAGAAGCGAAGAATTTTCCCAGCTGGCCGGTTTTCAGGCAGGAGCCAATGATTATATCGTAAAGCTGATCAAACCGAAAATCCTCATTTCTAAGGTGAATGCCCTGCTTCAGCTTACCTCTCAGGTATCTGACAATGCCAAGCTGATAGAGATAGGAGACCTGGTGATTGATAAGGATAACTTCAGGGTTTCTAAGAACGGACAACAGTTCTTGCTTCCAAAAAAAGAATTTGATTTGCTCTATCTTTTGGCTTCCAACACGGAAAAGGTTTTCAAAAGAGAGGAGATCCTTGAAAAAGTCTGGGGCAATGACGTGATCGTAGGCGAAAGAACAATAGATGTCCATATCAGGAGATTAAGAGAAAAGCTGGGGATCAATACCATCCAGACCTTAAAAGGAATCGGTTACAAACTTATAGTTTGATAACCTAAAAAACCTATCTTTATATCAACCAATTAAAATTGTAAAATTGAAATTTTACAGGCTTACCCTCGTCGCCTCTTGTCTTCTGACATTGGTGATGTTTCTTTTAGTAATCATTTTTGATTCACTAAAAGATATCTATTATCAGACCCCTTTTTTTAAATTAGGCTTATTTCTCTGCCTTGTCCTTATCTTTATCATCAATTATGTAGTGCTGGAGCTGCTCTTCAATTATTATGGTAAAAAGCAGGTACGTGGTCTGTCTGAAATCCTGCCGCAGGAGATCGTTCACGATCACGATGAAAATATTACCATTAAAGAGCTGGGGGAAAGATTTTCAGATCTTAATCAGCAGAAGGTTACCGAGATCGATATGATGAAGGAGATGGAAAGTTACCGTAAAGAATATATCGGGAATGTTTCCCATGAACTTAAAACCCCGTTGTTTTCCATTCAGGGCTATGTGGAAACTTTAAGGGACGGAGGGGTTGATAACCTATCCATCCGGGACAAGTATCTGGAAAGGATTGATAAATCCGTTGAAAGGCTGATAGCCATTGTTACGGATCTGGATATGATCAACAGGCTGGAGGCAGGAGAGATCAATCTTACCATTTCAAGATTTGACGTCAACCTCCTGATTAAGGAAATCTTTGATCTGCTTGATCTGGAAGCCGAAAAACATAATACCACCTTGCAGATCCAGACCCTTCATCCACAAATCTTTGTAGATGCGGATAAACAAAAAATCTCACAGGTATTCATTAATCTGATATCCAATGCCATTCACTATGCAAACCGGCAGGAAGCCAGAGTTATTGTAAAGACCAGTGTTCTTAAAAATAAAGTTCTTATAGAAGTGATCGACAACGGAATGGGCATAAAGCCCGAGATCCTGCCCAGAATCTTTGAACGATTTTACCGTGTGGAAACCAGCCGGAGCAGGAGAGAAGGAGGGTCAGGTTTAGGGCTTGCCATTGTGAAACATATCCTGGAAGCACATAACGAAAATATTACGGTGGAAAGCGTATATCTGGAAGGGACAAAATTCAGTTTTATGCTTGAAAAAGGTAAATAATTCCGGTAAAAATGTAAGAAAAAAAAATATTTTAAAAAATTCTAAAATATTTTTTTGTCACATCCCAATTATTATATATTTGCAACAGAAATTTATCATAATAACAAAGGCAAAAAAGTAATTTAAGAACTGATATGGTTTACAAAATCCGCGTAATATTAGATGCGAAAGAAGATATTTTCCGAGATATCGAAGTTAAAGGAAAACAGACGCTTTGGAACTTACATTTGGGAATTAAAAGTGCATTCAGCTTACAGGGAGATGAGCTTTCTACTTTTAATTTACTGGAAAATGATGGGACAATAGTAAAAAGTGTTCCGTTAGAAGATATGAGTGACGATGGGGATGGGGAAATTATGTCGGATGTATATATTGATGAAGCGTTTGAAAATATAGGGGATAGGGCCCAGTTTCAATACGGACTTCTTGATCTTTGGGAGTTTTTCTGTGAATTGGTGGAGATCATTGAAGAGACCAAAGGAGTTAATTACCCGATCACGGTTTACAGATTCGGTAATGTTCCTTTAAAAGCCCCAAGTAAAAACGGTAGCTCAGGATCCAAAAAGAAATCGGCAATGCCTTTGTTGGATGATGATTTCAATTTTGATGATGATTTTACGGCGACAGCCAGCTTTGTAGATGAAGAAGACGCTTTTGATGATGAAGAGGAAGAAGAAGATTACAATGATGATATCTTCGATGATGAGGATGATGATAATGACGAAAGATAATCCGATAGTCCATAATACAGCCCTGAATTGATCAGGGCTTTTTTTTGCCATAGACATCTGACTTTGTAACTGATCCTGATGGGTTCTCATTGAAAAAATACATGAAATGATAAACTATCATTGACAATTTATTCTATTAATACCTCAAATCCTTACTTTTGTTAAAAATAGATTAATGAGAAAATTAATTTTATTAGCCGTGATTGGTCTGGGAATTGTTTCCTGTACCGTTCAGAATACAAATAAAAAAACTATGGATTTGCCGAAAGATTGGAAGCACACTACAAACATTTACGAAGTCAATATAAGACAATACACTCAGGAAGGAACATTTAAAGCTTTTGAAAAAGAAATGCCGCGTCTCAAGGCAATGGGAATAAAGACCCTGTGGTTTATGCCGGTAACCCCTATTGCCCGGCAAAATAAAAAAGGAAGCCTCGGAAGCCCTTACGCAGCAGCTGATTATACCTCCATTAACCCGGAGTTCGGAACATTAGACGATTTCAAGCATATGATCAACGAAGCCCATCGGCTGGGCTTCAAAGTGATTATAGACTGGGTGGCCAATCACACCGGCTGGGATCATATATGGACAAAAACCCACCCCGAATTTTACCTGAAAGATCCTGACGGCCGGTTCCATACCGCTTCCGGAATGGATGATATCATAGAATTGGACTACAAAAACCAGGAAATGCGTAAAGCGATGATTGAGGCCATGAAATTTTGGGTTAAAGAAACCAATATCGATGGTTTCAGATGTGATCTTGCTTCATGGGTAGAGTTGGATTTCTGGAAGCAGGCACGTCCCGAAGTGGAAGCAATAAAACCTCTTTTCTGGATCGGAGAGTTTGATGAACTTGAAAATCCCGAATATGGAAAAATCTTTGATGCCAGCTATTCATGGACGTGGATGCATAAATCCGAAGATTATTATAAGAAAAACCTTCCTTTACAGGAGCTGAAAGATCTGCTGGTAAAATATTCCAATATCGGCGACGCCTCCATGAGGGCATGGTTTACTACCAACCATGATGAAAACTCCTGGAACGGTACAGAATATGAAAAATATGGGGTCATCGCCAAACCTATGGCTGTATTTTCAGCTACTTGGAACGGCATCCCCCTGCTTTATTCAGGACAGGAACTTCCGAATATGAAAAGGCTGGAGTTTTTTGAAAAAGACGCCATAAAATGGACGAACACTTATCAGATGGCGGATTTTTATAAGACATTATTAAACCTGAAATTTTCCAATCCGGCCTTAAGAGGCGGTGATCCGGACGTTACCACCTATTTTTTAAATACGACAGCTAATGACAAGATCCTGGCTTATGTAAGGAAGAACGGTAAAAATGAGGTGCTGGTTGTTTTGAATATGTCAAAAGAGCCTGTCAATTTCAATATCCAGGATGAGCATTTGTCTGGAACATTCAAAAATGTATTTGACGGTACGAAAAGAGATTTTGATAACAACAAAGATTTTAATTTTAAAGTTTCAGATTATGCTGTTTTTGAGAAATGAATGCCTATGCCATTGAAGTTCTGGCAGAAGATATAAGCCCTGGCATGAAGATAAAAGTTGTTTTCCGCAGGGTATGGGTGTTTAACAGAAACTTTGCACAGATATGGATAAATCGAAAATATTGGAGGCCGTGAAAGAAAGGGTCTCCGGCAGGATAAAAAATCTTGAAGATCTCATTACCGGAATACGGGCTTCCAATAATGATACTAAAAGCGCTATGGGAGATAAGTATGAGACCGGGCGCGAAATGCTCCAGCAAGAGATCAATAACCTCCAGCAACAGTTGAAGGAAGCTTTAAACCAGCAGGCTCTCATTCAGAAAATAACTCCCGGAATATCATCTAAGGTACAAAACGGGGCTCTGGTTAAAACAGATAAAGGGCTGTTTTATATTTCCGCCTCCGTTGGAGAGATCGTTCATGACGGACGGAAAATCATGACGGTTTCATCAGAATCTCCTCTCATAAAGGCTATGGCGGGAAAGAAGGCGGGGGAGAACTTTACGGTTAACAATGTCAGCCAGGTCCTTGAAAATATATGGTAACGGCTGTTCAAGGTCCTCATAGAAAATTTGTTTCAGTAAGATAAAAAGCATTCATAAAAATGGATGCTTTTTTAATTTTGTTTTTCTAAATTTGAACCATAAATTACTTTCAATGCAAAACTACCTAGACCTTTTACAGCATATCCTTGACAACGGAACAGATAAAACAGACAGAACAGGTACCGGAACAAGAAGTGTCTTCGGGTACCAGCTGCGGTATGACCTGTCGAAAGGCTTTCCATTGGTTACCACCAAAAAGGTGCATTTGAAATCTATAATTTATGAACTGCTCTGGTTCCTTAAGGGCGATACCAATATCAAATACCTTAATGACAACGGAGTCACCATCTGGGATGAATGGGCGGATGAAAACGGGAACCTGGGACCGGTCTACGGGGCGCAGTGGAGAAGCTGGAGAGGAGCAGATGATAAAGTGGTGGACCAGATCTCTGAAGTCATTGATCAGATCAAAAAAAATCCGGATTCCAGAAGACTGATTGTTTCCGCCTGGAATGTCGCCGAGATCCCGGATATGGCTTTGGCACCCTGCCATGCCTTATTCCAGTTTTATGTGGCAGACGGAAAGCTGTCTTTACAGCTGTATCAAAGGAGTGCGGATGTTTTCCTCGGGGTTCCCTTTAATATTGCGAGCTATGCCTTGTTATTGATGATGGTGGCGCAGGTCTGTGATCTTGAAGTGGGAGACTATATCCACAGCTTTGGGGATGTGCATATATACAACAATCATTTCGAACAGGTGAAAAAGCAGCTTTCCAGGGAACCAAGACCTCTTCCTGTCATGAAACTGAATCCGGAGGTTAAAGATATTTTTAATTTCCACTTTGAAGATTTCACTCTGGAAAACTATGATCCTCACCCGGGAATTAAGGCACCTGTAGCTGTTTGATTTCTGTCGTAATAATAATGGGTCTGGCGTAACAGCTGTAACAAACCTGCTATTTTTATTACTTATTAATGAAATACAGGGGTAATGCTTAAAAAAATACTTTTTTCCGCTTTTATCGTAGCTTTCAGTCTGAGCCATGCCCAGCAGATAGATAAGCAAAGATTGGATGATTATTTTAAGGCTTTGGATGACAACCATAAAGTGATGGGAAGTTTTGCCATTGCAGATAAGGGTAAAATCATATACAGCAATGCCATTGGGTTCTCCGATGTTGAAAATAAGAAAAAAGCTGACGTTAATACCGTTTATAAAATAGGGTCCATCACCAAAACTTTTACCGCGACCCTGGTAATGAAAGCTGTTGAAGATAAGAAGCTGACGTTAGATACCCGTTTGAGCACATTCTTTCCCCGGATTAAAAATGCTGACCAGATAAGTATTGAATATTTACTTGATCATCGGAGCGGAATCCACAATTACACGGATGATATCTTATATTCCACCTATTATACCCAGCCGGTTTCGGAAGAAAAATTAGTAAGCATCATCGAAAATGCGGGCTCAGATTTCCAGCCTGGCTCAAAGTTCAGCTACAGCAACTCCAATTATGTTTTATTAGGATATATCCTGGAAAAAGTCTATAAAAAGCCTTATTCAGAACTGATCCTGAAATTTATTTCCCAACCCTTAAATCTTAAGTATACGGGAGTAGGCGGGAAAACAGATACTTCCAAAAATCAGGCAAACTCATATGCTTATGAGAACAACGGCTATGTAAGAAGCATAGAAACAGACATGTCGGTACCTGGCGGAGCGGGATGTATAATTTCTACACCTTCGGAACTTATCGCTTTTATGAATGGCCTGGTCTCAGGGAAGATTATTTCCAGAGAAAGTGTGGACAGAATGCGCCAATACCGTGACCATTATGGGTTAGGACTTTTTGAAGTTCCCTTTTATGAAAAAATGGGATTCGGGCACAATGGCGGAATCGATAACTTCAGCTCCACCCTGTATTATTTCCCTGATGGAGAAAAAACGGTAGCTATCATCACTAACCAGTCAGGTTTTGACAATAACAATATCGCCATTGCGGCTTTAAGCGCGGCCTATGGTATGAATTTCGATCTTCCGGACTTCAAGGTCATTGCTCTGTCTGAAAAAGAGCTTCAGCAGTTTACAGGTAATTATTCAGCCCCGGATATGCCTTTGAAATTCAATATTTTTATCAAGGATAGCACCTTAATGGCTCAGGCAACGGGGCAGGAAGCGTTTCCACTGGAAGCAACCTCCAAAACCAGCTTTAAATTTGATATGGCCGGGATCAAAATAGATTTTAATCCTGATCAAAAACAATTTGTAATCTCTCAGGGGAGCCATCAGAATACCTTTACTAAAGAATAAGTGATGAAATATCTAAAAATAAATACTGAAGAAAAAACGGACCTTGAGGTATTGAAAAATGCAATACTTCAGCTGAAAGGAGTGGCCTCCGTGGATATCATTGATGAGGAGAATCCTGAAAGCGAACTGAAAAAAGCCTTTGCCAAAACCAAGGAACAGCTTAAAAAAGGCGATTATGAAACCTTGGTGAATGATATTTTTGATATACTAACAAAAAATAATCCTAAGAAATAATGAAACGAACCATTTTATCGATTGCCATACTTGCGGGGATCTTCTTTTCTGCAACTATATCAGCACAAACCGATACTTCTGGAAGAGAAAAAGTGTACCGGGCTACCCATACCAAAGTGACGGAACTGAAGCATACCAAACTTAAGGTGAATTTTGACTATGAAAAAGAGCAAATGAACGGAGAAGAATGGCTAACGGGTTCCCCTTTCTTTTACCCGACAAATGAGCTGACCCTTGATGCAAAAGGAATGCTGATCCATGAAGTGGCATTAGATAATAATGGTAAAAAGTCACCCTTGAAATATGAATATAAGGATGATATTTTAAAAATAAACCTGGATAAGACCTATCAGAGAAACCAGGATTACACGGTTTATATTAAATATACTGCCCGTCCCAACGAAGTAAAGCAACAAGGAAGCGCAGCGATCAATGATGCCAAGGGATTGTATTTCATTAATGCTCAGGGAAAGGATCCCGATATGCCAACCCAGATATGGACCCAGGGGGAAACAGAGTCTTCTTCGGCATGGTTCCCTACCATTGATAAACCCAATCAGAAAACCACTCAGGAAATCTATATGACCGTTCCTGATAAATATGTGACCCTTTCCAACGGAATTTTAAAAGATTCCCGGAAAGAAGCCAACGGGCTGAGAACGGACCACTGGGTAATGGATAAAAGACATTCAACCTATCTGTTTTTTATGGGAGTGGGTGAATATGCTATCGTAAAAGATAAATGGAGAAATATCCCGGTGGATTATTATATTGAAAAAGAATATGAGCCCTATGCCAAACAGATTTACGGAAACACTCCGGAAATGATTGAGTTTTTCTCCAAAAAGCTGAATTATGATTATCCGTGGGCTAAGTATGCACAGATTTCAGGAAGAGATTATGTAAGCGGTGCCATGGAGAATACAACAGCAACACTTCACGGAAGCGATATTCTCCAGAAACCGGGGCAGCTGATCGATGAAAATACCTGGGAAGATACCATTGCCCATGAATTGTTTCACCATTGGTTCGGAGATCTGGTGACAGCGGAAAGCTGGAGCAACCTTACGGTGAACGAATCTTTCGCTAACTATTCCGAATACCTCTGGAATGAATATAAATACGGAAAAGACCAGGCAGATTACCATCAGATGACGGATGTGAACATGTATATTCATAATCCCGGAGATTTTAAAAAGAACCTGGTAAGATTCAATTATGACTCCCGGGAGGATGTTTTTGATCTGGTTACTTACCAAAAAGGAGGAGGAATCCTTCATATGCTGAGAAATTATCTGGGAGATGATGCTTTCTTTGCCGGAATGAATGATTATCTTAAAACGAATGAATATCAGAACGCTGAAGCCCATCAGCTGAGACTTTCCTTTGAAAAGGTCTCAGGAAAAGATCTGAACTGGTTCTTTAACCAATGGTATTTCGGAAGCGGAAATCCTAAGATTAATTATTCATATACGTTTGAGCCGGTTAAAAAACAGGCTATCTTAACGATCAGCCAGACTCAGGACCAGCCATTCGAGTTTCCTTTGGCCATTGATGTTTATGAGAACGGCAAACCAAAACGATATAGTGTCTGGGTGAATGCCGAAGCTAAGAACACCTTCAGCTTTGATGTTTCAAAAAATCCGGATCTGATCAACATTAATGCAGACGGGGTTTTACTGGCGGATATTACCGATTCTAAAACTCCGGAACAATACCTGATGCAGTTCACAAACTCTAAGGAATTTAAAAGCAGATACAATGCCCTGAGCGGAATCAAAGATCAGGTCGGAAAAAATACGACAGCTACGAAATTGCTGGCGGCAGCTTTAAAAGATCCTTTTTTCAGGGTAAGAATCAAGGCCCTTGAATTGATGGATTTAACAAATCCTGAGCAGATGAAAGCTTTGGGAGCAGATGTTGAGAAACTGGCGTCCAGTGATCCCAAGACCTTAGTACAGGCAGCCGCTATTGCCGCTTTAGCCAAAACGAAAGATAAGAAATACCTTCCTGTTTTTGAGAAAGGAATAAATGCAGTTTCCAATTCCGTAAGAGGAAATTCCCTGGGAGCTGTTCTGAGCATTGATCCTTCCAGAGCGAACGCTTTAGCGGATAAAATTGATCTTGAAGGTGCTTCAGATGATCTGTTGGAACAGTTGCTGCCTATCGTGGTTAAAAATAAAATCACCTCTCAGATGGCAAATATTGCTTCGTTTGCAGCCTTTTATCCATTTATAAAATTCCAGAACCCTGAATTGGGTAAAGCTGCTGAAGACGGCTTCAACTGGATCATGACGTCAGATAATCTGAAAGCTACGGAAAGTATCACTAAAATGATCGGACGGGCCAAAGGACAGATGGGAGATAATCCTCAGGTGAAAATGATGGTAGCCCAAATGCTGAAAGACGGCCTGAGTAAAAAAATGGAGCTGCTGAAACAAAATCCTCAGAATGCTGCCAGTATTAATAAACAGATTGATGTCCTGAACAAGGCCATTGAAGATTTCAAATAATTCAAAGCGCTTCTCATGAGAGGCGCTTTTTTCAGGACAAATAATTCGAGATTAATGGCTGATTAAACGTTTACATTTACTAAATTCGTATAAAATTTGTTTTAATTATGACTTTTGGAATTGATGCGGCAAGCTATTATGTGCCTTCTTTGTATTTGGAAATTAAGGATCTGGCTGAAAAAAGAGGAATTGAACCGGCCAAACTGGAAAAGGGATTGGGACTGCACAAAATGGGGCTGCCGGATGTACATGAAGATGCGGCTACCTTTGCAGCAGAAGCCTTATTGAGACTGATAAAAGATTATGGCATCCGTCCAAAAGAAATTTCAAGAATTTATGTGGGAACAGAAAGCGCTCTGGATGCGGCCAAGCCAACAGCTTCCTATGCAATGCACATGGTGGAAAAAGTTTTGGAAGGCGAGTTCGGGGAAAGATGTTTTAAAAACTGTGACGTGGTAGATATGACCTTTGCCTGTATAGGTGCGGTTGATGCATTGCATAATTCATTAGACTTTGTAAGAGCAAATCCGGATAAGAAAGCCGTGGTTATCGCCAGCGATTATGCGAAATATGAACTGGCTTCATCAGGAGAATATACGCAGGGTGGAGGAGCGGTAGCATTGTTGATTTCATCAGATCCTCGTTTACTGGAAATTGAAAATCAGTGGGGAGTAGCTACAGAAAGTGTTTTCGATTTCTTCAAACCCAGACGGCATTATAAAAAAGAAGACCTTCGTAATGCACCGGGGTCTTTCCCTGATAAAATTGAGGTTTTTACCGATGAACCTGTTTTTGACGGACAATACTCCAATCAGTGTTACCAGGACAGAATCAGGGAAGCCTACAACCACTATAAAGAAATTACAGGAAAAAATAAGCCTTATGAAAGCTGGAAATATCTTATTTTCCATCTTCCCTACGCCTTTCATGGCAAAAGAGTGTTCACAGAAATATACAGCCTCGAAAACGGACTTTCTTATCATACCCCTGAGGAACAAAAGGCTGTGGCCAAATCTGAAAGCTATATCCGGTTTATCAATGAGAAAATTGAAAGATCCCAACGGGCCTCTTCGGAAATCGGGAACATGTATACGGCTTCCATTTTCATGGCCTTGATTTCGGCATTGCAGGTTTCCTATGATGAGAATGAAGAATTGACAGGGTGTGAGATTGGATTTTTAGGCTATGGAAGCGGCTCAAAGTCAAAAGTTTTTGTGGGGAAGGTTTCGGAAGGCTGGAAAAATATAGCTTCCCGATGGGGCCTGTTCAAAAACCTGATAAGCAGGACACCTGTAGATTTCAATACCTATGAAAAATTGCATAAAAAACAGCTGTATCAGTCTGTTAATCAGTTTTATAAAGGGTTCGGACTAAAGTCTGTGGAGTCTGAAAGCCCGGTTCTGAAAGGCGCGAGATATTACCATTACCAACATTAATAATAATTGTTCACATTAGAAGCCAGCTTTTAAAGCTGGCTTGTGTTTTTAATGAATATAGGTGCAAATAAAACAAAATTTTCTTCATTTTTCTGATTTTATAATAAAAACAGTTTTTGGAATATCTTTATTTTTTTCATCATAATAACTGTTAGTGTGAATTTTTTTTTATAACCGAGATACTTTTTAGTAAATGACAATTTTTTTTACTGGTTTATAAATTATTTCAAAAAATTATTTATGTAAAAAAAAATTATAGTATTTCTCTGTTTTAAGAATTATAATAATTATTTATAGCCATATTAATAAATTTTATATTATTTAATCCTTTGTTTTATAAGATGTTATGTTTTGTGAATTTTAATATTTATTAACACATTTGCCCTGATATATTAAAATTCGTTAAACATGAATGTGAAAATACGTATAATAACAACAGGTGTTTTGTTTTTTACAGGGCAGGCGCTTGTTGCTCAGGCCGCAAAAAAGGATACAACAACTAAAGAACGGCAGATTGAGGAAGTAATAGTTACCGGCTCTTATGGAATTAAACAAACTCCGGAGCAGATCACCGGATCAAGTGTAAAGGTTAAGTCGGATCAGTTGGAAAGACCAACGGCCATTTCTATTGAGAATACATTACAGGGACAGGTAGCAGGCCTAATGTCTACTGCCAGTAGCGGCCAGCCCGGAGCCAATACAATAACCCTGATAAGGGGGCTTGGCTCGTTAACATCAGGTAATAATCCTTTATATATTCTGGATGGTGTGCCAATCCCTGCAGGAGATATTTCAGGATTGCTGACAACACAAAATGCACTGTCTTTAATAAACCCAGCCGATATTGAGAATATTGAAGTTCTGAAAGATGGTGTTGCTACTGCTGTTTATGGTTCAAGGGGTGCTAATGGAGTAATTGTTATTACAACCAAATCCGGGAAGAAAGGCAAATCTGATCTTAATTTTACCAGTGAGATGGGGGCCGGGGATATAGCATTTGAAAAATTTAAAATGTTAAATGCGGAAGAATCTACAAGATTATTCGGGCTTAGTGTGTTCAATGCCGGTGAGGTTTCCTCATTGGAGGCCGGATATAATTATGCCAAATCACAATATGGTTGGGACGGAGTTTCCGATTACGACTGGAACCGTGCGGTAAGAAGAGCCAATCCTGCATATAGCCGATATAATTTAAGCTATACGGGAGGGGTAGGAAACTTTTCTATTTTTGCGTCATTAGGTTATCTGCAACAGGAAGGGATTTCCAAGGACTCTAAGTTCGACAGATATAACGGTTCCTTAAGGGCAGACTGGAAAGCCAGTGATAAATTGAAATTGAACATGTCCATTAATTTGTCGAGATCAATTCAGTCCGGTGCAGCAGATGCATCTGCTTATAGCAATCCTGTTTTTACAGCAAGGTTAATGTCACCAACCCAACGATTTTATAATCAGAATGGGACATACAATATAAATCTTTACTATTTAAATAAAGAGTTTAATCCAATAGGTATCCAAAACGAAAACTTGCAAAAAGGAACCTTTAATAAAGTTGTTACAAGCATTGGAGCAGACTATCAGTTTTTACCTGATTTTAGGTATACCTCAAATTTTGGTATAGACTATACCTCCGGTAATGAACTGCTTTATTGGAATCCTGATTTTGGTGATGGTAATTTTGGTAAGGATCCTAATGGTAACGGATATTTATCCAAAGCTTTTAACAACTATTTCACCTGGAACTGGTATAACTTTGTTCATTATAATAAGGTTTTTGCTGACAAACATGATGTTTCTATTTCAGCAGGTATTGAGGCAACAAGGACTGAACGGGAGTTTAATTCCCTGGCCAAACAAGGTTTTCCGGCCGGTACCAGAATAAAATATGCAGATGTTGGGGCCAATCCTGTACAAGCCTCTGGAAGTGCTGATTTCAGAGGATTGGTAGGATATGTTACCAGAGCTTCTTATACATACAATAAATTTTTGACCCTGACCGGTTCTTTCAGAAGAGATGGTTATTCCGGATTTACTGGCTATTACGGAAACTTTTGGGGCGCTGGTTTAAGCTTTGATTTTGGCAAGGCAAACTTGCTGCCTGCTGTGTTTAAGAGTTTAAAATTCAGGGCCAGTTATGGAGAAAACGGTAATCAGGCCGTATCACCATATAGTAAATATGATCAGTATTCTTACAAGGGCGCATATATATCCTCAAATGCAGGATATGTTTCTAATATTGCTCCTATTGAAGGAATCTATTGGGAGAAATCAAATAAATCAAATATAGGTTTGGACTTCACATTGGGTAAAAACGGATCAGTGTATGGTACAGTGGAGGTATATAAAAACAATAATACGGATCAGATATTCAACGTTCCTAACCCTCCTTCCACAGGCTTCAGTTCAATAACCAAAAATCTGGCGGATTCTTATTCAAAAGGCTTGGAAGCTACATTAGGATTCAGAGTCGGAAGTATGGAAGGGATAACCTGGAATACGAAATTTAACTATTCCTATAACGACAGTAAAATCAAAGGCTTGAATGGAGAAACAACCCCAACGGTTATTGATGGATATAAAGCGTGGTTCCCGGGTCATAATCCCACAGAATTTTATATGAGATTATGGGCAGGAGTTGATCCTAGCAATGGTGATCCGCTTTGGTATACAGATGAAACAAAAACCAAAACCACCAATAATTCAGGTCTAGCTAAACTTTCATTTACAGGGAAACATGCTTTACCAACACATATAGCAAGCTGGTATAATGAATTTAATTATAAAAATTTCAAATTATCATTCTTAATTAATTACCAGGGTAATTATTCTGTGTTTGATAGATGGGCATTTATATATGATTCAAGCGGACAATACGGATATCTGAATCAATTATCATCAGCTTTATATGATTCATGGACCCCTGATAATCCTAATGCGTCGCAACCAAAATTTGTTTACGGAGGAAATAAAAATGCAAATGCTGCATCTACAAGATACCTGTATGACGGAGACAATATCAGATTGAGAAATATAGAATTAGGGTACAGGTTTACTAAAAATGCTTTAAATATCCAGGGTGTTAACGGAATTTACTTATATGCACGGGCAATTAACTTAATTACCTATGCATTCGATAAAAACCTTTATTTTGATCCGGAATCCAATTCCAATGCATTTTCTTATACTGCCTCTAATCTGGGAATATATGATCAGACGCAGCCAAATCTCAGACAGTATATGTTAGGAGTTAGTATCGATTTCTAAAATTAAATTAATAAAGTAAAAAATATGAAAAATATAAAATATATTGTTGGTTCTTTATTGCTAATGGCCTCACTTACCTCATGCGGAGACGACTTCCTTGAGGAAAAACCTCAGGTTGATGTAGAATTGCAACAGGCAATTGTCAATGAAAAGAATCTTTCCGTAGCTATTTTAGGATTACATAATGCCGTACAAAGTACAAATTCATACGGGGCTCTGATCCCTACCCTGAACGAGCTTTTAGCTGATAATAGCTTTGTAAGCCTGAAAAACTCAAACAGATTTTCAGGAACCAGACAGGCAGATCTGTCCTATTATGTAAGACAGCAGGCAGATTTTGCAAACTTATGGGGAAGCCTGTATAGCATCATAGCCAATGCTAACTTTATATTAGGTTATGAAGGGAAAATTCCGGATGATATTAATACACCGGAAACCCCGGACAGCTATTTTGCACAGGCTCATGCGATCAGAGCAATGGCTTTTTATGATCTGGTAACCCACTTTTCCGAAGTGTCAGGAAATGGAAATCAGGAGCTGGGGGTTCCGATTCCATTGGTTTTGGATGTGACTGCCAAATTACCCAGATCAACAGTTGCACAGGTTTATAATCAGATTTTATCCGATCTTCAGGCTGCTGAGGGAAAAATCAAGAATACAGATAAAAGACTGATAAACAATGCTGCTGTAGATATGCTATTTTCAAGATATTACCTGGCTATAAAAAATTACGCTCAGGCAGATATTTATTCCCAAAAAATATTAAACAGTAATTTTTCAGCGCTAACTGCCATAGGAGGGGTATCTTCCATGTTTAGCCCATCAGAAGAAGGAGGAGAAGAAGTCATTTTTAAAATTGAATTCAATGATAAAGATCTTCCGGGAGCTAATGACGGGATTACGGCAACCTGGTTTTCAGGAGGAAGATATAAGCAAAATTTTGCTACCAGGGCTTTTTATAATCAACTTCCCGCAAATGATGTTAGAAAAGGAAGCTGGTTTACATTAACAGGTTCCGGTGTTGACCTGGCTGAATATCCGGATGTTCCTAAACCCGTAGATGTGGCTAAGTACACTACACCAGCTACAGATATCATCCTTATGAGAAAATCAGAAGCAGTCTTTAATCAGTTAGAAGCCCTTTATTATACTAATCCGGCATCGGCACTGGCTAAGCTGAATGCATACATTTCTACGTATAGAATCCCGGGATATAATTTTACCGGAACGGGGCAGGCTTTGTTAAAAGAGATCTTATTTCAGAAAGACGTTGAGCTATTTTTAGAAGGATTTAGATATCGTGATTTAAAAAGAAATGGTCTGGGATTCACAAATCCTCAAACAAGCGTATCGTTGGATCCTGCAAAATATCAATTCAAGGCATTTCCTATACCGTTAGGAGAAATATTGAGTAACCCTAATATAGTTCAGTTTCCAGGATATTAATTTAGTACAGCCCTGCATATTGCGGGGCTTTTTTATTTAGAATTTCATTAAACATATTGTTTGTTAACAATGTGAATTAAACCTTGACAAACCTGTTTACGAACATTGATGCTACAAGCTGCCCTACGGCATTTAGAACAGTGGCCAGAGGATCAACCAAAGTTCCTATGATCATTACGGCCGGAATGGCTTCCTGAGGCAGTTTGTATACTGAGATCATCAGCATTTCGCCAATATATCCCCCATTCGGAATCCCGCCTGCAACAATACTCACAAAGACCGTGATTCCCAAGGCCAGCAAAAGATTGGAAGGCTCAAAAAAATCTCTCCCGATAATGGAAAAGGCTACATAGATTTTAATAATGGAGGACATGGAAGATCCATTCTTATGCAACGTTGTTCCTATAGGGATCACCAGATTTGCGACCTGACCCGGAATCCCGATTTTTGAGGCGGCTTGCAGATTGGCAGGCATGGTGGCAAAACTACTGCAGGTGCTTAAAGCGGTTAAAGTAGGATAAATGGCATTTGCCCAAAAACTTTTTATACCCTTTTGTCCGTTTGCAATAAAAGCATATACTGAAAAAAATGCCAGGAAATAAACAATTCCGGCAATGTAGTACAGCCCCAGAGGTTTGGCATAGAATCCAAAAAGCTGAGGTCCTAAAGTAGCTACCTGGTATGCGAAATAAGCGCCTAAACCAATTGGAGCCAGCTTCATAATCAGTAAAAGTAATTCTTTCATGACTTCGTATCCCGATGCGATAAAGACCCGGAAAGAATGCCCCTTCTCCCCGGACTTCCTTGCGGCAAAACCTGTTAAAAAAGAAAAGATCAACAAGGCGAGCATATTTTTTCTTGAGAACAGCTCGGTAAATTCTCCTACGGTAAAAAAGCTTACGATCCTGTTTCCCCAGGTGTCATAAGTAGTGGCTTCGGTAATCGTTTCCGAACCTCCGGACATTGCAGAAACGGGGAACAGATACACTGCACAAATGGTGAAAATGGCAGCGATCAGGATGAAAAGAAGGAAAGTGAAGCACATTACCAGAATGATTTTCCCGAACTTTGACTGCTGCTCCAAAGAGGAAATGGAATTGGAAACAGCAAAAAAAACCAGAGGAACCACACTTACAAAAAGAAGATTCAGGAAGATATCCCCCAGAGGCTTAATGTAATTGACCAGTCCGGGAGCCGCAATTCCGATAATGCTTCCCATGGTAATTCCCAAAAGTAACAGTATAATTCCTGAATAGTTCTTGAATACCTCTTTCATACGGCGCTTTTTGATCAAAGATAGCTTTATTTTTAACATACCGTTATATTATTTTCAGGCTTAAAATTCCTAAATTTGAGTAAATATCGTTTCTATGGCTTATATAGATTACTATAAAATTCTGGGCGTAGATAAAAACGCAACACAGGAAGACATTAAAAAAGCTTACCGTAAACTGGCAAGAAAACTACACCCGGACCTCAATCCCGACGATAAGGAGGCAGAAAGAAAATTCAAGGAGTTGAATGAAGCCAATGAAGTGCTGAGCAATCCGGAAAACCGTGCCAAATATGATAAATATGGTGAACATTGGAAGCACGGTGAGGAGTATGAAAAAGCCCGGAAACAGCAAAGCCAGTATCAGCAGCAGGACTTCGGCGGCTTTTCCGGAACTGATTTTGGTGAAGGCGAAGACTTTTCGGACTTTTTCCAGAGCATGTTCGGTGGAGGGGGCTTTGGAAGAAGCTCAAGAGGAAGCGCTTCCGGAAAATTCAAAGGACAGGATATTCAGGCAGAGCTGACTCTTAGCCTCAGGGACGCCGCAAGAACCCACCAGCAGACTTTTGAGGTAAACGGAAAAAAAGTCAGGATTACCATTCCCGCAGGAGTGTATGACGGGCAGCAGATCAAATTAAAAGGACATGGAAGCCCCGGCTTTAACGGCGGCCCTAACGGAGACTTGTATATTACCTTCAATATCCCGGCTGATCCGGATTTTGAAAGAATTGGCGACGATCTGAAAACCAAAGTGAAAATTGATCTTTACACTGCCATTTTAGGCGGAGATGTAAAAGTAAATACCCTGGATGGAAGTGTAAACCTTAAAGTGAAACCGGAAACCCAGAACGGAATGACCGTAAGGCTAAAAGGCAAAGGCTTTCCGGTATATAAAAAAGAAGGCCAGTTTGGTGACCTGTTTGTGACCTATGAAGTGAAATTACCGACGAATCTTACGGATAAGCAGAAAGAACTTTTTGAACAACTTAAAAACTCCTAGGCTATGAGCGAAAGAATATCACGAGAGGAACTCGTAAAAATATATAATATAGAAATTACTTTTTTCGATGAACTGGTAGAGTATGGTTTACTGAAGGTACAGACAGAAAATAATGTACGTTACCTGATGTATGAAGACCTGCCGGCTTTTGAAAGGTTTGCCAACTGGCATTATGATCTTGAAATCAATCTTCCGGGGCTGGAAGTGATCCATGACATGCTTAAAAAAATGGAGGACCTGAAACAGAAAAACCGTGAGCTCATGAATAAGCTTTCTGCAATGAGTGATAAGTATGAGGATTATAATTAGAAGCAGAGAATAGTTATTGACCTGTCTTTAAAAATAATTTATTCTAATTCATACTATTTAATTAGCTTTGTAGGCTCTTAGCACTTAAATATCTATGGATCAGGAAAAGGTCATCACAATAAAGCCCGAAAAAGCAGATTTTGAAGAAATCTACTTTGGAGGAAACCAGGGGAGTTTACTTTTCTCGCCTGTAACGAAAAGCAAGACAATAATAACCGTAATTTCAGCTGTTGTCTTATTAGCGTTTTTTCTTCTTAAAGATCATTTAAGCAGGGACAGCTTTGGGATTTTATACTTTCTAAGCTTCATATTGCTGCTTTGTGCCATTTTTCTGTCGGTGAGTGTTAATAAAGTATCAAGGTGGAAAAAGCAGGTGACAGGGTATCTGAAGCTACTTGAAAACTGCCGGCTGTACGAGATCCGGTTTGATAATGCCTTTTTCAGGGTTACAATAGATAAGCAAACAGAAACCAGCGAATGGAAGGACTTCCGGGACTTTGATGTCAATGATCGGTTTATCTCCCTGGAAGGCAAATACAGCTATATGTTCCCCAAAAAATCGATGAGTGAAAAAGATACGGTCTGCTGACAAAAGTAATTAAGGAAAACGTGAAACAGGAATAAAAAAATCAGAGTAATTTACTCTGATTTTTATTTTATAAGAAGCCTGATTCTAATCTAACCAGCCCATTTCTTTCATCCAGTCATCATTGTAGATCTTTCCCACATATCTTGAGCCGTGATCGTGAAGCAGAACTACGATGATATCATCTTTTGCAAACTGGTCTTTCATCTGAACCAGAGAGGCAATGGCGCTTCCTGCTGAATATCCGCAGAAAATCCCTTCTTCTTTAGCCAGTTTTCTTGCATAGATCGCACCATCCTTATCTGTAACCTTTTCAAAATGATCTATGACAGACATATCGTAATTTTCAGGAATGATATCCTCGCCGATTCCCTCCGTAATATAGGTATAGGCATGATCGTAATGAAGTTCCCCTGTTTCATGGAATTCCTTAAGAATAGAACCGTAGGTATCCACTCCGATTACCTTAATATCAGGGTTTTTCTCTTTAAAAAATGTTCCGCAACCCGTAATGGTGCCTCCCGTGCCGGCTCCAACGACAAAGTGAGTAAGCTTTCCTTCGGTCTGTTCCCAGATCTCAGGTGCGGTAGATTCATAATGCGCGGCTCTGTTAGATAAATTATCGTATTGATTTACATACCAGCCGTTTTCTGTTTCCTTGGCCAGCCTTTTGGAAACTGAATAATAGGAGCGGGGATCTGTGGGTTTTACATCTGTAGGGCAAACTATTACTTCCGCACCTACGGCACGCAGGATATCACATTTTTCTTTAGACTGTTTGGAGTTGGTTACAAAAATACATTTGTATCCCTTGATGATCGCGGCCAAAGCCAGGCCCATTCCCGTATTTCCGGAGGTTCCTTCAATGATGGTGCCGCCTGGCTTTAGTCTTCCGTCCTTTTCAGCATCCTCTATCATTTTCAGAGCCATTCTGTCTTTTACTGAATTTCCGGGATTGAATGTCTCCACTTTTGCCAGAACCAGCGCCGGAAAATCTTCTCCCAGAACTTTATTAAGTTTTACCAATGGCGTATTTCCTATAGTTTCAAGAATATTTTTTGCGTATTTCATAAATCGTTTTATAGTGATGCAAAGATACGGCTTTAAATTAAAAAGTGGATTAAGGTCAGGTTAAGGCATGCCTGTGAGTGCTCACAAGTATGCAAATCCATTGTTGCCCGTTTCCGGATTAATTGTATTTAATTGCTTTTACAGGGGAAATTTTACTGATCAGATAGCTCGGAACGATCAGGGCCAGGGCAGAAATAATGAGGATACCCAAAGAGATCGATATAATCGCCACAGGATTCAGGTCTACCGGCACTGTGCTCACATAATAATTTTCAGGATTAAGTTTGATAATGCCGAAGAACTTTTGCAGCAGGATTAATCCGAGGCCAATAACATTTCCGTATAAAAGCCCGGGAATCATGATGATCAGCGTATAATTGATAAATGTAGCCCTTATCTGGGAATTGCTGGCGCCCAATGTTTTGAGCAGGCCGATGGAGTTCGTTCTTTCAATGATAAGAATCAGAAGAACCATGATAATGTTGATTACCACTACGATCAGCATGATGATAATGATCAGGGCGATATTGGTATCAAAAATACTGATCCAGTCAGTGATCTGGGGATATTTTTCAGTGGCTTTTTCAGCATAGTTCTTATAGCCGATCAGCTTTTCTATTTCCGGGAAATCCTTGTCAATATCATTTACATTCTTCAGGAAAATATCAATACCACCTGCCTCATTAGGTTTCATATCCTGGATTTTTCTTACGTGGTTGATTCCGCCGATCACAAACTGATCATCAATCATTTTAATATCGGTTTTATAGATTCCTACCACTTCAAATTTCCTGTAGATAGGCTTTTGGTCCGCTTTTGAGAAAACGGTGACAATACTGTCTTTCAACTTTAGATGAAGGTCATTGGCGATTTTTTGTGAAATAGTGATCCCGTTGTTATAGCCCACTTCCGTTACCCTGGGAGTTTTGCCCGCGATAAGGAATTTTTTGAATCTCAGACTGTCAAAATCTTTTCCGATCCCTTTAAAAATGATCCCTGCAAAATTGTGCTCATTACGCATGATTCCCGTAACCATCGCATACTTCTGAACACTTTCCACATCCGGAAGCTCCTTTATTTTAGAAACATTGAGGCCCTGGCTATCGAGAACCGAAGTATTATAAGATGAATTTGATCGTGTAGACTTTACCGTAATATGCCCGCTGAAGTCAGCCAGCCTTTCTTTAATTGCTTTTTTTGAACCAAAACCTGTAGAAACGGTAATCAGCGAAACAATAATCCCCAAGGCTACGGAAAGTCTGCCAATGAAGATGATAACCCTTGAAAGGTTATTTTTATTATCTTTGGAAAACGCTATTTTTCTAGAGAAATATAAAGGAAAGTTCAAGCTTATGAATTTAGATTTCAAAATTAAAAATTTACTTTTTATTTGCCTAATTTTTTTGGGAGTATTCAACCAATATTATTCTCAGAGTCAAGATAAAACTGAATTTATGACAGGAGCGGACCAGCCCGGGCTATATTTACCCCTGTTAAAAAATAAAACAATCGGCATAGTGACCAACCAGACTGGTCTTATGAAAGACAGAACGCACCTGGTAGACTTTTTAGTGAAGAATAAGGTGAACATAAAAGCTATCTTCGCACCCGAGCATGGCTTCAGAGGGGAGGCCGATGCGGGAGAGACCGTAAAAAACGGTTTAGATGCAAAAACCGGGATTCCCATTATTTCTCTGTATGGGAATAATAAGAAGCCCAGGCCTGAACAGCTTAAAGGCATTGACCTTGTTGTCTTTGATATCCAAGATGTGGGGGTAAGGTTTTATACCTATATTTCCACATTAACCTACCTGATGGAAGCCGCGGCAGAGAACAATGTCGGAGTAATCGTTCTGGACAGACCTAATCCGCATGATGGCTATATTGATGGGCCGGTTTTAAAGAAAAAATGGTCAAGCTTTGTAGGCATGCATGAAGTTCCTGTGGTTTACGGATTGACCATCGGGGAATACGGTAAGATGGTCAATGGCGAAAAATGGCTCAGAAACGGCGTTCAGGCACATTATACTTTAATTCCCATGAAGAACTATCATAAAAAGCAGCGTTATCCGATTTCGGATAAACCTTCCCCGAACTTGCCCAATGACAAATCGATCAATTTATATCCAAGCCTCTGCTTTTTTGAAGGAACACAGGTTTCCGTAGGCAGGGGAACAGACCTTCCTTTCCAGGTTTACGGATCTCCATGGACGATGGATCTGCCATATCAGTTCACTCCGAAGCCCAATGCCGGAGCGAAAGACCCGTTCTTAAACGGAAAGCTATGCTATGGAGAGAATCTGTCCGGATATCCTGAAGATCTTCGGGAATTGAACCTTGAATGGGTAATCAACGCCTATAAACATTATAAAAATCCGGCACAGGGTTTTTTCCTCAAAAATCTGTGGTTTGATACGCTGGCAGGAACCGATGAGCTGAGAAAGCAGATCATTGCGGGTAAATCAATCCCGGAAATTAAAGCCTCGTGGCAACCGGGATTGGAAAGTTTCAGGAAAATAAGGGCCAGATATGTCGTTTACCCGGATTAATCAAAATCCTGGGGCGGGCGATTGTCATTTTTACCTTTATTCAAAATAAATAATCCCACCGATAATCCGATAACACCGGCAAAAGCGGTCATCAAAGCTCTTGACAGCCGGTCAGGCAAATCGTTTCCAAGATAATTCATCAGGAAAAGAATCACAAAAGTTGCTATGGAAATAATAATATGGCTTCTTCCGAATAACTTCATGTTATTTTAATTTGTAGGAAATCATTATACCGCCTCTGTAGGGTAAAATTTCTCCGCTTCTGTTCATCCCGTTGGCCGTATCATAGCGTTTACCCGTTGTGCGGTCATATCCCTTATAAAAATCCTGGGACGATCCCACTGTAGCGTAAACATCCATATTCCAGCGATCGGATAGCTGAAATTGATAACCTGCCGTTACCCCAAAGATTACAGAATACCCTTTCTGATATAAGTTTGAATTTATAAAGACTTCATTATTGTCGTTGATAAAAAGCCTGTCATTCCAGTAGTTCCATTTTTGCAGGACAAAAGCTGAGGTAGCAATATTCGCCCCTACATACCAATGCTTAAAGGCTTCCTCGAAATAATATCTGCCTTCCAGAGATATGGAGTAATATTGAAACTCGTGGCCTGCAAATGATTTCCATGGTGAGATGAAAAGATCTCCCTGTAATGTGTACTTTTTGCTTAGCTGGTATTCCGCACCTACATTCAAGACCCCGATAGGAACGAACAGAGCATTACCTTTCAGATATAATTTTTTTTCTTCCTGCTCCTGGGCTTTTAAGCTCCCTAATAAAAACAGGGCCATACACCCCGTAATAAATTTAAGTTTAAACATTTGTGTTATTTATTGAATTTGATTAAGTAGATCTTCGGAAAGTGCAGAGTCTTTGCCGGACTGGATGGCCATTTTTTTAGACATTTCCGCATAGGTTTTAGCCATTTCGTTATTTCCTGTCAGGAAATAAAGTTTGGCCAGAATATAGGTGTTTTCTGAGGTTTCACCCCTCATTACGGATTTTTCCGCCCATTCCACCGCTTTTTTTAATGAAGAAGCAGTCTTGATATGTTCGGAAAATATCCATGCCGCCTTTAGTAATTCATTAGGTTCAAAGGAATCTGAATTTTTATAATATTCCAGAGCTGCCTTCTCGTATTCCGGGAAATTGGCATTCTGTTCGTAATAACTTAGCTTGGTCTGGTTGAGTTTGGTCAGTGCTTCCTGTTTTCCTACCAGAGGCTCAGCCGTTTTCAGGAAATAATCGTCATTGATCTTTTTAGTCTTATCATCTATAGACTGTTCAACTATCTTGGCCAGTTTCAGCTGGTCATCAAATTGTTTATAGGTTTCCGCAGGCAGATGTTGGATGATATCCGCTTTTCTTGCGACAAATACTTTATAATTCGGGTCTTCGGTAGATTTCAGAAAAAACAGCAAAAATCCGATATCATCTTTTGAAAGTGCCTCATCCTGTTTTTTGTTTTCAAAATATCTTTCGGAAGCCTTTTTAGCGAAATCGAAATCTGTGGTGGAATTCAGCCTCATGATATTGATCAGAAATTCAGGATCCTTTTCACCCTGGGCGAAACGTTCCCTTAATGAACCTTTCTTATTGTTGGGGGAATTTACATCCTGCGCCATGGATAAAAAAAGGCTTTCCTCCATATAGCCGAAGTTTTGGGAAACCAGTTCACCGTCTCCATTCAGAAATAAATAAGTAGGATAGGAACGGACTCCGAATTTTGCGGCAATTTCCCTTCCCTCACCTTTTTCCATATCAAATCTGGCATTGATGAAGCTGGAATTGAAATAATCTCCGACGGATTTTTTGGTGAAAACATTTTTCTCCATCATTTTACATGGGCCACACCATGAAGTATAGGCATCGATAAAAAGAATTTTATTCTCTTTTTTTGCTTTCGCAATAAGATCTTTAAACGGTAGATTCTGAAACTCTATAGCTTCCTGGCCAAAGGCAATAAGGGTAATAAACAGGAATAATCCAGAGATAATTTTCTTCATTTCTTCCAGGTAAAATTAAAAAGCGAATATACTTATTTTCAACGTAAATCTATGAATATTATTGAAATCTCTGATTATTTTTTATGATGTATGAAAGCACGGCGACGTCCTTTATAAAAATCATATCATTCAATGTTTATATACGGAATCAGGAATAAGGAATTGATCGGTCAACATTTTGGCAAATAAATTGTTGCAACTAGATGTAGCGATTATTTATTGCAATTACCTAACCCACTAATATTTATAATATGAAAAATTCAATCTTAGCCTTACTGGCAGTTGCTGCTCTGATGGCTTGCAAAAAAAATGAAACTACGGCGGTTGACCAGTCTGCGGATAGTTCTGCGATGGCTGCTCCTGCCGATTCTGCGATGAATGGTAATAATTCTGCCACAATGTCGGATACTGCCGGCACTAAGGATTCTCTTAGTAACCAGGACAAAAAATTTGCGGATGCTGCCGCACAGGGTGGCATGATGGAAGTAATGATGGGACAGCTTGCGGCCAGCAATGCCGGCAATGCGGCTGTAAAGACATTAGGGGAAATGATGGTTAAAGATCATGGGAAAGCTAATGATGAACTTAAGAAATGGGCATCTACGGCAGGCTATACATTGCCTACAGGTCTGGATGCTGAAAAACAGAGAAAGTATGATGACCTTAAGGCAAAAAAAGGATCAGAATTTGATCGTGCATATACCGACCTTATGGTTAATGATCATGAGAAGGATATAGCGGAATTTAAAAAACAGGCTGCTGAAGGAGCGGATGCGTCTTTGAAATCTTTTGCGAGCCAGACACTCCCAACTTTGGAGCATCATTTGGCGGAATCTAAAAAAGCGAAAGATGCCGTAAAATAATATACTAAAAAATATTACTGAAAATCCTGCTATAATGGCAGGTTTTTTTATTATATGCTTATTCCTTTTTCGTAAAGGATTGCAATACAATCATTAACATTGAAATATAAAGTTTCGTAAGCTATTCCAAATTCTTCTAAATAAAACACTAAATAAATAAAACCCATAAAAGGTAAACATGCTACTACTGGGATTAATTTGAATGAAATTTGCTTTTTTAAAGGCTTATAAGGAGCCTTTAGGAATTTAGACATTTTCTGACTTAAAGGAGAGAGTAATTTCATCTAAATTTAAATTTAATGAGAAGTCTATTATTAATTTTAACAATTTTACTGTAAAATTTAACAAATATAGTTTATATAAAAGTTTTACTAAGCTTCACATATGCAAATAGTACAGGAAATAGTCTTGTAAAATTTGGCTTCATCATTCTGAAACAATACAAAAGTTATTTTACAAAAAAATAGAATTGAATAATTGCTTATATTTGTGTCTTACTTCAACGAAAAAGAGAAAAACTTTTGCAATTGTAATACGAATCGGCAAAATTCAAATTTGACACAAAATGCAAACAGTTTAGCTCCTTGCCATATAATGGTGAGGGCTTTCCTATTATGTGTCAAAGCTTTGCCGAGCTTGTATTACTAACACGGATAAATGCCTCACTTTTTTGTTGTTTATAACTACAAAAATTATGAACAATAAAATTCAATCTATGAAACATTTATTTCTTGCAGTTACAACTACATTCGTTATCACTTCATGAGGTGCAATTTCCAGAGGAACAACAGGGGCAACCGAAAGTAAACTAATCAAAACCGTATCGGTTGAGCAAGGTTGCCCAGTTGAAAACATTAAAGTTATTGATAAGGTTAAAGGGCTTGGAAGTGCTACCTATTCAATAGAAGCATGTGGCAAACGATACATTTATAAGCAGGCAGGTACAACCTTTATGGAATCCTCCAGAATGCAAACAATAATGCAAAGTGTAGGAGATTAAAGTCAAACAACATGAAAAAGTTATTATTACCTTTACAGCCCTTGTTAAAGCTCAAACACAACAGGATTTTATAATCAGTCACCCTCTGGAATAGACCCCGTAATTGGAATGAAAGAAACCCAGAGTGAAAGTGTTAAAATGGCTAATGAAATCTTGAAAGCCAATAAACAGAGTAAAATTGGGCAAAAGTTAGAAAAGTCTTTGGAAAAGGTTGAAAATCTGGAAACACCAAAGTTTGAAGATGTTTACCAACCTGCACAACCTTCTGAAAACAGAAACTACAACCAATCTGGTAACAGTCCAGCAATCAAAATAGTGATGTTGACCCGTTCAGTTCCCCAGAGGATAAATCACCCTCTTTTCAAGGTGAAAAAGTTGATGTAGACCAATATTACACGGAGCAACCCGATGGAAGCTACATTAAAAAAGATACTGGCTGCCAAAAACTGAGCAATAACAATAGTGATAATACTGTTCAAAAGGTTGTATTAGATTTTTTGGCTTGGAACGGGATTGATAAAAAGGGAAATGTAACCAGTAACAGAGTTTATCCAACTTGTACCCAAATTCTGGAAAACCAAACAGCACTTGCACAATGTGGATTTTCAACGGGTAAATATATTGAGAAACTTGTAGTTTTTGTGTTTCTGGAAACAAAGAAAGAAATATCTGATTTGAATCCAGAATTGTTTGCTTATTTTTTTGAAGAGAACTACCATAATTCAAAGCTTGTCAAATTTGCCACTTTAGAGACTCAAAAATCAACCAAACCACAAAACAGTGTTATGATAACTTAAAGAGTTTTTCAATCGAAATTCAAGACTTTTTAGAGGTTGAGGATTTAAGAACCAGAATCGAGTGCAATCATACTGAAACTCCAAACTTAGGAAACTGCTTTAGATGTGAGGATTTTATAACCCCATTTTGTAAGATTGGCTTAAACTGTAATGAAATAGGACTGTTCACTATCAATTACTTTATCAATCCTCATCTCAAAGAATTAATTGGTGAATCCTTGGGAGATACTTTGGAAAAACGATTTGATGAGTTAGCCACGGGTGAAATGAAAGACTTTGTAAAAATGATTCCTTTAAATCGTAGGTATGACAAATATTTTAAAGAAATTCAGACTATTCCAAACTATAAAGTCACTGTAACCGAGCAAAATTCTTTATAAATCGAAAGGCAGGCATAGACCTTATACGAGGTTTTAAACAAGAGAAATTCCCTCCATTTTTTGAGGGAATTTTCATTTCTCTATATATGTAATGACATACATTCGTTATTTTACATATTAAAATACTGATTTGCAGCGACTTATTAAAAACAAGAGAAGATTGAATTTTATGGCTAAATTTCTACCTTCTCACTACTCTAATTCGATAGGATTATATCCTTTTTTATCTGTTTCATTTATTTTCTGTTTGTTTTGTCCATCGGAAAATACAGTACCCATGCTTTCCAGTTCGTATTTAGCATTTTCTCTGAAATTAGTCCTCGCTTTAGTAAATTCCTCTTTTGTAACTAACTTAGCATTCTGATATCTTGCTTTATTTATTGTTATAATTTTTCCCTTTAACTTATTACTTGGGACTGATTTTACCAATTCAAAATCATAATCCCCAGTTTTATCGGTTATTTTCACAATTAAACCTGGCAGACCGCTAAATTTGTAGGGACCGTAAGGAAAAGGTATTTCTGTTGAGTACCAAGCAGTCCATTCTCTTCCTTTATAACGTACCTCTGCTTTTTTACAAGTAAAAGAATTAATTACTTTAGTTTCATCAACAAGCTTCCAGTTACCAATTATAGGGCTATTATATGAAAGCATAGCCATTCCTATTGCCTCGTAAAATTGTGAGTTGTTATTTGTTTGGATGATTAGAAAGTTAGACCTTGAAACAGGCATGCTTCTCAAATCAAGAGTAGAACTATTCTTTTTATATTGCGCTGTAAAAGCTGAATCGAATTTCAATTTATTTTCACTAATAAAAAAAGCTCGTTTATCACTTACTTGCAATGAATAAAGTTCCTTAATAACATAGTCTGGACTTAGTGTGTTGGGTTTGTATTGCATTAAATATGTAAATGCTCCTCGTAAGGAATCACCATCAGCAGTAGTTTGAGAAAACGATACCGAGAAAAAATTTAATATAAATATAATTGCTAAAATTCTTTTTTTTCTAAGGTTCATAATTCTTTGATTACAAGAACCGCTCAAAAATCTATTCTCGAGCGGTTCCTTGATTATTAATTATTAATTAAACTTCTGAATTTAGTAGAAGTATAATTAAGGAGTAAATGGGCTATCAATCATACAATAATTGCTTTGAATCTGAGATGCCCAGTTCAGCCATTGGTCAGCACTCCAATCCTGACAAGTATATGCAGTAGTACAAGTTACAGCTACAGTTATACATTGTCTTTGTAATTTTTTCTTTGCTTTCTTTACAACTGTAATTTCTTTTCCTTTAGAATTTACCTTTTTTTCCACATTTCCTTTAGCACTTACTAAACCTGCTATACCAACCATAGCAATAAATAATATTTTTTTCATGATTGCAATAAATTTTAAATTGAGTAACTAATATACAAGTATAAATCAATTCGGTGAGAAAAATTTTATTATGTTAAACAACTTGTTCAATGCAAGTTACATATTAAATAAAAGAATATAATTTATTATTATATTTCATGTTAAAATGAAATATTGTCACAATGTGGGACTATTTATAGAAAAAATACTTTTATAGTTATTGATTTAAAGGAGCTATATTGTGAGAACTCTGGTTTTATCCAGAATGTGAAATCTAATTTTATTTATTTCTTGTCTTCAAAAGTTTTTTTTTTGAATAGAAATTGAGAAACAAAAATCCCGATGGAACTCCTGACTTTGAGGAACTAAAGCAGTTTTGTGAAAATATTTTTAGAGATGAAATATTACCAGAAATAAGACCAGATTTAAATGTCACTAAAACTAACTAAACATATTGTAACTGTTATAAAGGAGGCTAACAAACTCAAAAAGATAGATGTAAACAACACACCTGATAAATCTTTTTCAACTCGTTTTTTAAGACCTTTCTTTCATATAATTTTAACGTTATTAGCACTTTATATTCTTGAAAAAGGATTTAGTGAGAAATTTATCGATTTTATAACCTACTTACTAAAATACCTGACCCTAGACCTGACCTGATTAAAATAAAAAAGTCTCTACATTGCTGTAAAGACTTGATTTCAGGTAGTGAGCGCGAAAGGATTCGAACCTTTGACCGTCTGCTTAGAAGGCAGATGCTCTATCCAGCTGAGCTACGCACCCTTAAAAATTATGATTCTCGCTTAAGTTAGTAATAAGCGCGTTAAAAAAGTCGGGGCGGCAGGATTCGAACCTGCGACCTCCTGGTCCCAAACCAGGCGCGATGACCGGACTACGCTACGCCCCGAATATATTGTGAAGCGGAGGGTAAGGGATTCGAACCCTTGCGACACTTTCGCGTCGACAGTTTAGCAAACTGCTCCGTTAACCACTCCGGCAACCCTCCTTTTATCTTGATTTTTTTATGATCGCTGTTCCGTTATTGCGAGTGCAAATATAGAGCAGATTTCTTTATTTACCAAATATTTTTCAAGAAAAATTTGTGTATTTTTGAGCTATATAAACGATTAAAAATTAAACCAATGCGTAAAACATTATATATCATCGGATTAAGCGCTATGGTTTTTTCATGTACTTCCCAACAAAATGTGAAAAAAACCTATTATAGGCCAAAAACCCCGGTAACACAGCAAAAAACCGTAACCAAAACCCAGCCTCAGGAAAAACAAAAACCACAAATCGTTAATGATCGGGGCATAGAATTTTTTACTACCAATATTGCAGATCCCACCAAAAATGATAACACGGTAAGCTATGGATCCATAGTTTCTGCAAAACCTACAGGATATAAGGTAGTAAAAACCTATTTTCCGGCCATTGCCCAAAACTTCAGACAAAGATATCTGATATTGCATTACACCGCATTACCGGAGGATAAATCTATTACCGTTCTCACCCAGCAGGCCGTAAGTGCCCACTATCTGGTAAACAATACCGGAGATAATGAAATATATCAGCTTGTGGATGAGAATAAGCGTTCCTATCATGCCGGAGTAAGCTCCTGGAGAGCCGATAAAAACCTGAATGATACCTCTATAGGTATAGAAATTGTAAATACCGGATATACCACAGACTCTGTGGGAAAAAGGGTGTTTGCACCTTTCAGCGATGATCAGATCAGGAAGGTGGCGGCTCTGGCCAAAGATATTGTTACCAGATATCAGATACCTGCAACAAATGTTCTGGCTCATTCAGATATTGCCCCGACCAGAAAACAGGATCCTGGGCCGATGTTCCCATGGAAAAAGCTTTATGATGAATACCAGATAGGAATGTGGTATGATGAGGCAACAAAACAAAGTTTTTATGAATCTTCCTCTGCGGATTTTACCGTTAAATATAACGAGCCGTCGTTTATATTCCTGGTCCAGACTCAATTACAAAAATTTGGATACGGGATCGAACCGAGCGGAAAATGGGATGATGCCACAAAGAAAACCATAGAGGCTTTCCAGTACCATTTCCGTCCTCAGAATTATGACGGGATCATGGATGTTGAAACCTGGGCGATATTACAGGCCCTGAACCAAAAATATCCTGTGAAATAATATACAGCAAAACGCGTCGATTAGATGCGTTTTTGCTATATTTAACGATTAAAACTTTAAAATATCTGTAATGGAAGATTTCAGAAAAGAAAGTGATCTACTTGGAGAGCTGGATGTGCCTGTTAATGCTTATTATGGAGTTCAGACACAGAGAGCTATCAACAACTTTAAAATTTCAGGACAGTTGCTTTCTTCCTATCCTGAATTCATCAGAGGATTGGCCTTTGTGAAAAAGGCGGCCGCCAAAACCAATTATGAATTGGGCCTGCTTGATGAAAATTTATATTTTAAAATAGCGGAAACCTGCGACGAAATTATCGATGGTCAGCTTCACGATCAGTTTCCGGTAGATATGATTCAGGGTGGGGCGGGTACCTCTATCAACATGAATGCGAATGAGGTGATTGCCAACAGGGTTTTGGAAAAATTAGGAAAAAACAAAGGGCAGTATGAATTTTGTTCGCCTAATGATCATGTCAACCTTTCCCAATCTACCAACGACGCTTATCCTACTGCAATCAAGCTGGGGCTTCTACAAATGAATATAACCCTGGTAGACAAGCTTCAGAAAATCGTTGACGCTTTCCGTGAAAAAGGAAAAGAATTTCAGGGGATCATCAAAATGGGGAGAACTCAGCTTCAGGATGCCGTCCCAATGACTTTGGGACAGGAATTTGAGGCTTTTGCCGCCAACCTGGAGGAAGACATATCAAAACTGAATAATAATGCCAACCTTTTCGTAGAAGTGAATATGGGGGCAACTGCCATCGGAACAGGATTGAACGCTCCGGTAGGTTATGCCGCCCTTTGCGCCAAAAATCTGGCCCAGATTACAGGATTTCCGATTGTTTCGGCTCCGGATCTCGTAGAAGCTACACCGGATACAGGATCCTATGTGATCTACTCATCCGCTATGAAGCGTCTTGCCGTGAAATTATCGAAGATCTGTAATGATTTAAGACTGCTGTCTTCAGGGCCGAGAGCCGGGCTTTTTGAAATTAATCTGCCACCGATGCAGCCAGGCTCATCAATCATGCCCGGAAAGGTAAACCCGGTAATCCCTGAAGTGGTGAACCAGGTTTGCTTTAAAGTGATCGGGAATGATCTTACCGTGACTTTTGCTGCAGAAGCAGGGCAATTACAGCTTAACGTAATGGAACCCGTACTTTCCCATGCCATTATGGAAAATATCAATTTCCTCTGCAACGCTCTGGATACCCTTCGTGAAAAATGCGTTGTCGGTATCACGGCCAATAAAGAAGTGTGCCTGATGATGGTAAAGCACAGCATTGGAATTGTGACTGCCCTCAATCCTTACATCGGATATAAGCATTCTACCGAAATTGCCAAGGAATCTCTGGAAACAGGAAAAAGCGTCTATAATCTGGTTCTGGAAAAAGGCGTTCTTTCCCAGGAGAAGCTGGATGAGATCCTCGATCCTGCAAACATGCTGAAACCCCATAACAAATAATATAATTAAATAAGCGATGTATGATAGCTGATCATTGACCGGTTATCATACATCTTTTTATAACCTTGATTGTCGTGAGATTTTTAATCATAATTCCTGCCCATAACGAAGAGGAGAATCTCGCATTTACTTTAGACTCCCTGCAGCAGCAAAGCTTTGAAAACTTTAATATTGTAGTTGTAAATGACGGATCTACGGATCGAACGCCGGAAATTATCAAAAGATATGTACAGGCCGACCCGCGTTTCAAAACCATTGATCTTCAGAAGTCAGAGCATCAGCCAGGATCCAAAGTTGTCAATGCATTTAAAAATGGCTTGTCAACCCAAAACCTCGAAGAATTTGATATAGTATGTAAATTCGATGCAGATATCATTCTTCCTGAAAATTACCTGCAGACAGTTCAGAAAGCCTTTCTGGAAAATCCGGAATATGGTCTGGTAGGCGGATTATTGTATATAGAAAAAAATGGAAGCTGGGTGTACGAAGGCAATTCAAACAAACACCATGTAAGAGGCCCGATGAAAGCATACCGGAAAGAATGTTTTATACAGATCGGGGGGCTCAGGGAAACACTGGGCTGGGATAATATCGATTCTATCCTGCTGGAAAATTTCGGCTGGAAAGAGATCGTGATTCCGGAACTGCATGTAAAGCTCATTAAAGTAAAAGGAGCAGATTATACGGTAAAACAATCAGACTATTACGGAAGATACTTTTATTTTTTAGGGTTGCACAGGGCCCTGGCCTATATTGCCGCTTCCAAAGAAGCGATGAAGAGCAGATCCGTTTCTTTTTTTCTTCAGATCATCAGATCCTACGAAAAATGCAGATCAGAAAAACGGGAACTGAAGATCTCAAAAGAAGAGCAGAAAATAATTAATGACTGGCGCTGGAAGGCCTTTAAAAAGAAATGGCTGAGAAGATGACAGCTTCCGCCGGCAGTGAACCTCCTGATTTGATGAAATTGAAAACAATAGCCTACATAGAAATAGATACTCATGCCGAGATCGCACAGAATTTTATGGAAGTCATGCAGGGTTCCGGAAAATTTACTGTAGATTATTATTTCTCCGAGAAAATCAGAAATCAGATAGTGGCCGGACAGGAAAATGTTTTTTTATCAGACAGCTCCATGATTGTCGACCAGTTAAAAGATAAAAAGTACGATCTGATCCTCATCGGAACAGTACATCGCTATTTCAACACGTTTTATGCGATTGCGGATAAATATAATACAGGCATTATTGTCCATAACCTTAATTTTTCCAATATTTCCAGATCTGTACTGATTAAGAATATTTTTAAGGAGGATATTATTTACAGACTTAAATTATGGTGGAAAGAAGGCTTGTTCTATGCTGCGAAAGTTTATCAGAAAGCCGGGAACCTTTTGGTTTTGGATGAGAGGATGTCATCGGAAAAATACAGATTTTTACCCCTTTTTTATACCAGGGATTTCCAGGATCCCGGACATGAAGGATTCACCGTTGTTATTCCCGGAGGAGTGTCTCAGAAAAGAAGAGACTACCGGCATGTCTTTAAAACCATCCGGGGAATGGAAACCTCGGAGAATTGTACTTTTGTATTCCTTGGAAATGCAAAAGGTGACGAGCTGAAGCAACTTGAAGAAATATCGGCAAACCTGCCGGAGAATATCAGGATAAAATACTTCCGGGAAAGGGTTTCTTCTGTGGAATTTGATTACTGGATGCGGACGGCGGATGTTTTATGGTGCCCGATCCGGCCGGAAACTGAATTTTTCAGTCAGAAGGAAATATACGGTGTTACAAAGATCACCGGAAATCTTGGGGATGCCATCAAATATGGAAAAATAGCTGTTTTTCCGGAAAGCTACCCCTCACATTCGGATTTTATTATTCCGGAAAAAGCAGACGTTATTGAACAGCTGAAAGACTTGAAAAGCCGGAAATTTGATTTCCATAAAAACTACAACAGAGAAAAGGTCCGCAAAAATCTTGAGCGGGTATTGGATAGCATGATCCCTATTTGAATTTGAAGATGCTTTTAATGAAATCCCTGTTCAGATAATCTTCTATGGGGAATATTTTTGTAAAATAATTTCCGATGAAGATCAGCAGTAAAACGATGGCCGGCTTATAAACCAAATTGAAAAAATTATTGGTAAAATTGGGCAGAACAATAGCCACGGTGATAGCCAAAGTACAGATAATGGATACGAAGATCATCTCAATGGTTAAAGGAGAGACCTTAAACATCAAATAATTGAAAACAATTTTGGTGATATTATAGATGGTAAGGGAAATTGCGGTAGATAAAGCGATTCCGATCAGCTTTAGGTCCGTATGTTTGATGAAATAAAAATTCAGACCCACTGTCAACCCTGCCAGTAAAAGCATTACTATAATATTAAACCGGTAATATTTGGACAGGGAAATGATATTCCCGTTAAATCCGGTGGCCAGGTCTATCAGAACGGCAGAGCCCCAGATCCAGACTACCGGTTCGTATTCCCGGAGCAGTACCCCGTTCTTGGGCATGAATTGTGTTAAATACGGAAAACCTACCATAATGCACGAAAACAGGACAGCTCCTAAAAAATATAAGGTTAATGACGTTTTCTTGTGAAAGCGGTCAAGTTCTGTCATATCTCCTTCTGCAAGAGTTTTGCTGATGATGGGGGCAGAGACATTGAATAGGCCCAGCTGAGGAATGGAAATCAATGAGATCAGTGCATAAAGCACCGCGTAAATCCCGTTCTCCTCCATGCCCATAAATTCACCGATCATAAGGCTGTTAATGGCCAGATAATTTCCGAATGTTCCTAAAAAACCGAAAAAACTGTAATTGAAAAATTCTTTCCAGAAATGATCTTTCCTGAAGTAATCCGTATTGAAATCGAGGCTGATCTTTTTCAGACTGTTTGTATAATAGATATACCCGAAAAGCATCAGGGCGAACATCCCAAAAAAAAATGCAAAGGCAACATTTTGGGATAATGCGAAATAAAAAAACAGGCAAAATGCTCCGAGATTGGCTATTTTAGGAAAAAGATTGTCAAAAATATTGGAAACAACAATTCTTTTATAGTTGGAGGTATATTTATTGAAAACAGCACAGAAAGAGAGAATAAGCACCAGAGGTAAAATGATTTCCTTGGCTTTCCAGGCTTCTGAATACCTGAACTTGGGGTAAATAAGGGGAAGCAGGAAAAATATGACCAAAAAAACAATGAAATTGATAAAAACCGTAAGTAATGATAAAGAAAGCATGTTCTGCTCTTTGCCGTCCTTTTCCACTTTATGGAAGAACTTCACATTGGAATATGATATTCCCATCACAACAAAAGGAACTAAAAATTCGGCACTGGGAAGAATATAGCGTAGTTTTCCGTAAAATTCAAAATCATTCGGAAAGATGAAAATCGCAGAAATGGTGCCCAACAAAAAGCCAATATAACCAATAATGGAATATTTGAATCCTTGTCTCGCTACTACACTCATAATTATTATTAATGGTTTTTGGGGATGAAAATTATATTATTGATATAGTCCGTTTTATTTTTTTCATCAGTGGTGTTTTGGATCAGGATCTCTTCTGTAAGCTTTTGAAGTTTGAAATCATGCCTGTTTAAATATCGGGCTTCATAGCCCCAGGATTCTACTTCTGATATCTCATTCCAGATCGGGGTATTATGATGCCTTTGTTCCATTTCAACCATGAGGGTAGGAAGAAACCGCCTGATGGTTTGCCTGGCGCCGGTAAGGGTTTTCATTTCATTCCCTTCCACATCTATTTTAATAAAATCCAGCCTGTTGAGGGGTTCTCCGGCGATCCAGTCATCCAGTTTTACCACCTTTACGTTCTCGGTATGGCTCTTCTCTTCTCCTTTTTCCTTATATGAAGTATTCAGGGTTCCTCTGGAGGCCGTTATTTTTCCGTTGATAACAGGGACTTTGAATTCGGCGGTTGTATTTTCGTCAGAAAGGGCCAGTGAAAAAACTTTCATTTTGGGGAACAGTCTCTTTAAACGCTGATACAGTTTCTTGTTCGGCTCAAAACCATAGATATTTCCATGGCTGAGTTTATCTTCCAGCTGATACAGAAAAGTCCCTACATTGGCACCCACGTCAAGAATTACGTCATTTTCAGACAGGTATTCCTTAATCCAGACCAGTTCCGGTTCTACATTACGGGCCGAGAAGTTATTCCGGTTAAGGTGATTTAAGTTTTTAAAATACCTTTTCTTATAAAAACCCGGGCTTACGTATTGCAGTTTTTCTGCAATTCTCTGATATAAGGACATTGTTAGTTTTTTGACGAACAGCAAAGATAAGCAAAAATGCTAAACTAATGTTAAAATATAATAAATATAAATATCTGACTATCAATGAGTAAAAGTTATTGCTATTCTGTGGAACACGGATCAGGGACTCTGCAGTTCAATCAGGAGATGTCCTGTGGAACTTCCATCTTAGCCTGATTACAGGAAAGGTGCATTCAGAAAATCATTGAATGGCTTCATCAGTTTAAAAATCTCCGCCAGCCTTTTGATGGCATTGTTATCTAAAATCTCATCATCCTTCAGATGATAAAGCACAATGAAGTTTTTCAGCTTTAAATATTCGGCCATCGGATCTTCTTTCTCAAAGCCCTGTGGAACCTTCACCAGTTTACTTTCCTGATCCAGTTCCGGAAAATGTTTTTTGAAATCCTTATCATTCAATATCTTTAGAAAATCATCGCCGTATAATGAAATTTCTTTCCGTACCAGCTTAAGGACAGAGGGTTCCGGCATATAGATCCCTCCGGCAACAAATGATTTTCCGGGTTCCATATGTAAATAGTAGCCCCCTTTCTGGCTGCCTTTTCCCATGCCTAAGGAAGCTCCAAAATTGGTTTTATAGGGAGACTTGTCTTTGGAGAACCGTGTATCCCTGTAGATCCTGAACAATGATTTTTTAGCATCGATTTTGCCCAGTTCTTCGTCAAACCCCGCCATTTCCCCGATCAGATCTTCTAAAAAAGAAACAACATTTTTCTGGGATTCTGTATAGAGACCTTTATTTTCATTAAACCATTCACGGTTGTTATTGCGGGATAACTTTTTTAAAAAATCAAAAGTTTTGGGAGATAGAGTAGCCGACATAATTTTTTTTAAAAACCAAATTTAATCAAAACAATCCATATCTCAATGGTATAACCTCATATCCGGGAACCGTACCATATCGGTCCGGTTGTATTTTTAACCCTATTTGAAGGTGACATGAAAATTAATCCCATGTAGCCAAAGGAAACAATATTTGCTAAGTTTCTAATTTAGAAGCTGTTTTTTTGGATTTAATTTTTTAAAAGGCCGCAAAATATTAAAGGATTATAAAATTAAGTTTAATTATTTAACACTTTATTCAAAAATAAATCAAATAATAATTGTATCTTTGCAAAAATTTTAAATATTTAATGAATTTATTTACGGAAACCAATTTAAGTCCTGACATTCTTAAGGCAATTGGCGAACTGGGCTACGAGAGCCCGACAGAAATCCAAAAACAGACTATCCCTTTTATTCTTTCAGATATTCGCGACTTGATCGCACTTGCGCAAACGGGGACAGGCAAAACAGCAGCATTTTCGCTTCCGATTTTGGATATGATTGACGATACGAGTCGCAAAATCCAACTTTTGGTGCTTTGTCCGACACGGGAATTATGTCTTCAGATTGCTAAAGACATAAAAAATTATTCTAAATACATGCACAACATCAAGACTACGGCAGTATACGGTGGAAGCAGTATTACAGAACAGATGAGATCTCTGAAGGATAAGCCACAGATTATTGTAGGAACTCCGGGAAGAGTGATAGACCTGATTAACAGAAAAGCCCTTGATTTTTCAAACATTCACTGGCTTGTTTTAGATGAAGCCGACGAAATGCTTTCCATGGGATTCAAAGACGAGCTGGAAACTATTTTAAGTGAAACTCCGGAAACAAAACAGACTTTCCTGTTCTCAGCTACGATGAATAAAGAGGTGGAAAGAATTTCCAAAAATTACCTTACCAAACCTCACCGTATCTCAGTAGGCTCTATCAATGAAGTTAAAAAGAATATTACCCACGAATACTATGTGGTAGGATACCGGCAGAAGAAAGAAGCTCTTAAGAGACTGATCGATGCCAACCCAAACCAATATTCCATTATTTTCTGCAGAACCAGAATGGAGACCCAGGAGGTTGCCGATTTCCTGATGCAGAACGGATATGCCGCAGACGCCCTTCACGGGGATCTGTCCCAGGCTCAGAGGGATACGGTAATGAAGAAATTCAGGCTTAAGAATATTGATATTCTTGTGGCCACAGACGTAGCGGCAAGAGGATTGGATGTAAACTCGCTGACCCACGTGATCCACTATTCTTTACCCGATGATCCGGAAGTATTCGTTCACAGAAGTGGAAGAACAGGAAGGGCAGGTAAAGACGGGATTTCCATGGCACTTATCAAGCCTGAAGAAAGCAGGAAGCTGAAGCAGATAAAATCTTCTACAAAAATAGAGATCAACGAGAAGAAGGTCCCTACAGGAGAAGAAATTGTGAAGGCTCAGGTTGGAGGAGTTTTTGAAAACCTTTTTGCGGATCATGAAGACTATTTCGAGTTTGATGATTCTTTGATCCCTGACTTATCAGAGTTCTCTAAGGAAGAATTGGTCCACAGGTTACTTCAGGTACAGCTGAAAGACCTTGCCCTGTACTATAGGGACAGACATGATCTGACTGAGCAAAAGCTGAGCAGCAGAGATGACGAGGGCTCTTCAAGAAGAGATAGAAGAGACCGGGACAGAAGCCGGGAACGAGGAGGAAAGCCGAGAAGAAAAAATGAAAATATGGTAAGATTCTTCTTTAACCTTGGGAAAAAAGACCAGTTGAAGAAGCTGGATGTCCTGGATATCATCAATAAGGCTACCGCAGGAAAAAGTAAAAAAAGAGCGGAGATTGGCGATATTGAGATCCTGGAAAAGTTCTCTTTCTTTGAAGTTGAAAAATCGTTCAAGGATAATGTTTTAAGTAACATTCCTTCCATGAAGTTCAAAGGGAAGGAGATGAGGGCTGAAGTTGCCAACTAAACTTCCTTATAAAAATATATTGACCAGCCCTCAAAGGCTGGTTTTTTTATTGATAATACAGTTGTTAAGCCAATGTTAACAAAACTTAATGTAGGATACTTCCAGTTAAGCCCCTTTTTTAAGAAATTTGTAGCCGAATTATAAAAACTTTAAAATGGGAATTGGTAATATTTTCCACGCATTTCAACCAAAAGATAAAATCTTCTTTGTACTTTTTGAAAAGGTAACAGAAAACCTGGTCGCCATGTCTGAAGAATTCAACAACGGAATCAAAGATTTTGATCTTAATGATGACACCATGTTGAAGAAAATGAGTGACTTCGAACATAAAAATGATGAGCTTACCCACGAAATTTTTGTGGAGCTTGGAAAAAACTTCATCACTCCTTTCGACAGAGAAGATATCCACACTCTGGCAACAGGTCTGGACGATATTGCTGATTATATTTATGCCTCCACAAAATATATTTTCTTATACAAATCGCCTGAAATGAAGGCTTACTCAGATTTCTCACTGTTGATCCATAAAGCGTGTCTCGAAATTCAGAATGCTATGAAAAACCTTAAGGGTTTCAAAAATATGGAGCAGGTAAAAGAAGCCTGTATCAAAGTGAACTCTATTGAGAACATTGCAGACGACTTACTTTCCAACTCAATGGTAGAATTGTTTGAAACCAATGACGCCATCAACATTATCAAAGTTTCATCTGTACTTAATTATCTTGAAGTAGTAACTGACAAAGCAGAGGATGTTGCCAATACTATTGAGAACATCATGATTAAATACGCCTAAACAATATAACAAAAATGGAATTTCCTATTTTACTTATAGTTATTATTGCTTTGGCTCTGATTTTCGATTACATTAATGGTTTCCATGATGCAGCCAATTCAATCGCAACCATAGTTTCTACAAAAGTTTTAACTCCATTCCAGGCTGTACTTTGGGCGGCACTTTGGAACTTTGCGGCTTTCTTTTTAGCAGCTTACGTCATTGGAGAATTTAAAATCGGTAACACGATTGCCAAAACCGTTAATGAGGACTTTATCACTCTCGAGGTCATATTTTCCGGCCTTGTGGCGGCCATAGCCTGGAATCTCCTTACCTGGTGGTTCGGTATCCCTTCATCTTCTTCTCATACCCTGATAGGTGGATTTTTGGGTGCGGCCCTGATGCATGCCTTTATGCTGGACTATCATAATGTGGCCGCAGCTCAGCCAGATCTGGGTTTCTGGGATACATTCAAAGAAGCTTTTAGCCAGGTGACCAAGCAAAGTGTTGTGAAATTTAACGTGGTAATCCCTATCTTCCTGTTTATTTTTATGGCACCGATCATAGGGATGATAATATCAATCATCATTACCCTGATTATCGTTCATATTTTTAAAAAATCAAATCCGCATAAGGCAGATCAGTCTTTCAAGAGGCTACAGCTCGCTTCATCCGCATTGTTCAGTCTGGGACACGGTCTTAATGATGCCCAGAAAGTAATGGGGATCATCGGGGCTGCATTGATCTACTATCATGTCAATATGCTGCAAGACCCTGTTTATGTGAACCTGGAATCGTCTGCCCGTTTTGACTATTTCGCAGAACATTATCTTTGGGTTCCGCTGATTTCATTCCTCGCAATAGGTCTAGGAACCATGAGCGGAGGATGGAAGATCATCAAGACCATGGGTACCAAGATTACTAAAGTAACCTCTCTGGAAGGGGTAAGTGCGGAAACCGCAGGAGCAATTACTTTGTTTATTACCGACCACTTCGGTATTCCTGTATCTACCACACACACCATTACAGGTTCCATCATAGGAGTGGGATTAACGAAGAGGGTCTCTGCCGTAAGATGGGGAATTACCGTAAGCCTGCTTTGGGCATGGGTATTAACGATTCCTATTTCCGCTATTGTTGCGGGAGTTACCTACCTTTTTGTATCTATCCTTTAAATAAAATTTTATTTATAATACGGGACAGCTTTGGCCGAAGGCCAAAGCTGTCCCGTATTTATGCAGGATGCTTTCCTGCAATCACCTTTTGGACATCAGCATAGTGAGCCGATCACCATCGTTGTTTTAGCTACAATAAGCATTGATTTGGTCACACCGGCCATTCAGGCTATCACCAATTTTGTAGTGTAATTATTTAATAACTCAAAAAAATTAAAAAATGGACACAAAAAAAGTTTGGTTGGTAACCGGAGCATCAAAAGGATTGGGTTTATCCCTGGTTAAAAACTTATTGGATCAAGGCTATAAGGTAGCGGCCACATCCAGAACGGCTGAAAACCTTGAAAAAGAAGTAGGAGCTTCTGAAAACTTCCTTCCGCTGGAAGTGAATATTGTAGATGAGGAAAGTGTAAGCCATGCCATTGGCAGAATTATAGAAACTTTCGGAAAAATAGATGTGGTAGTAAATAACGCAGGCTACGGGCAGCTGGGTACATTAGAAGAAGTAAGTGATAAAGAAGCCCGCCGAAATTTTGATGCCAATGTATTCGGCCTGTTGAATGTAATGAGAAATGTAATGCCTTATTTCCGCAGCAGGAGATCCGGGCATATGATCAATATTTCATCTATCGCAGGATTTCTGGGGACATTTCCCGGCTGGGGTATTTATAACGCCACTAAATTTGCTGTGGCCGGGCTTACTGAAGCCTTCTCGGCAGAAGCGAAGTCACTGGGGGTGAATGCAACGATCGTTTATCCGGGATACTTCAGGACTAACTTTTTACTGAAAGGCTCGCTTCATCTTGCTGAAAATTCCATTGCCGAATATAAAGAGGCCAGAGACCTGGAAGCGATACATGAGAACCAGATCATAGGCAACCAGCCGGGTGATCCCGAAAAAGCCGCCCTTGCTTTTATCCGGTTGGCAGAAAGCGCAAATCCGCCACTTCATTTCTTCATGGGCAGTGACTCCCTGGGGATGGCAGAAAATAAAATTGAGATCCTCAGGAACGAATTGAACGCCAATGCATCCCTGAGCCGGTCAACCGATTATTAATCTTACGGAAAGAGGAGGAAGTATATACTTTCTACCTCTTTTTTCCTAAATTTGAAAGCAATGAAGAATAAAAAAGTACATACGTTCAACGCCATTCATGAATTTCATAAAATGAGCGGATTGCCCGGCCCCGAACACCCTTTGGTAAGCCTGGTCGATTACGGTCTTGTACAATACCAGACTGATGAAAAGGAGATCAGCTGGATACAGAATTTCTACTCTATAGGATTAAAGCGGAATATCCAGGGGAAATTCCGGTATGGGCAGCAGCAGTATGATTTTGACGAAGGCCTTATCTCATTTGTTGCACCCGGGCAGTTGGTACATATCACTGTAGAAAAGCCGAAAATAAGGCCTACAGGTTTCCTTTTGCTTATCCACCCGGATTTTATCTGGAATACCTCTCTGGCTAAAACCATCAGGCAGTATGACTTTTTTGGCTATGCTGTAAACGAAGCACTATTCCTTTCCCCGAAAGAAGAAGATATAGTTACTGATATTCTGCGGAACATCCAGAATGAATATCACTCCAATATTGATAACTTCAGCCAGAGTATCATCATTGCCCAGATAGAATTATTGCTCAGCTATTGTGAGCGGTTTTATCAGCGGCAATTCATTACGCGGAAGAAAAATGCTCATCAGGTACTCGAAAAGTTGGAAAACATCCTTGATGATTGCTTCCATAGTGGCGATCTGGTAGATAAAGGATTGCCCACTGCTCAATACATAGCGGGTCTGCTGAATGTATCTCCCAATTACTTAGGCAGTCTCTTAAAGACATTGACCGGACAGACAACCCAGCAGCATATTCACAACAAGCTTATAGAAAAAGCTAAAGAAAAATTATCGACGACCAGCTTATCTGTAAGTGAGATTGCTTATGAATTAGGCTTTGAGCATCCACAATCATTCAGCAAGCTGTTTAAAGCAAAAACAGATCTTACCCCACTGGAATTCAGACAATCGTTTAATTAATAATATGATAATGAAATATCTTAAGATAAGACTCTGCTGAAACTGTATTCTTAAACCTCAGAAGCTCCTGATAAGTGGCATTTTCAGGGATGAATTTAAGCATCATTTATCATACAGGGGCATCAACATCACTTTAAAAATCGTATTTTTGTTAAAACAAAAGGATTTTTATGGAATTTTTAGATAGATACCAACAGATTGTTGCTGATGCTATTAATAAGTACAGATTTAAAGACAAACCTACAGAACTGTATGAGCCAATGAACTATATCATCTCCCATGGTGGAAAACGCCTCCGTCCGATCATGGTTCTGATGGCCTGCGACCTATTCGGGGGAGATCTTAAGAAAGCTGTTAAACCGGCATTGGCCATCGAATTTTTCCATAACTTTACCCTGATCCATGATGACATCATGGATGAAGCGCCTCTGAGAAGGAATAAACCTACCATTCATACTTTGCACGGAATCAATGTAGGAATCCTTTCCGGTGACGGACTGATGCTGAAGGCTTATAAGTTTTTTGAAGACCTGGAGCCCGAAACCTTCAAGGCATGCATCAGAATCTTTACCCATACAGGTCTTTTGCTGTGCGAAGGACAGCAGTATGATATCAATTTTGAAACCCAGGAAAATGTGACCTTTGATGACTATATCAGAATGATCACTTATAAAACCGGAGTTTTGAGCGCATCATCATTTGAGATCGGAGCTCTGATCGCAAAAGCCAATTTTAAGGATGCCAAAGCGATTTTCAACTTTGGAAAACATATCGGAATAGCCTTCCAGATCATGGATGATTATCTTGATGTTTTTGGTGACCAGGCACAGTTTGGGAAAAAACATGCGGGAGATATCTATGAGAATAAAAAAACGGTACTTTATCTTTTGGCCAAGGAACATGCCACAGAAGAGGAGAAAAAAGAGTTGGATTACTGGTATTCCAAAAAAACAGATAACATCGATAAAATTTACGGGGTGGAAAAGATTTTCAGAAGAACCAGAGTGGATGAAAAAGCATTGCGTCTGATAGAAAAACATAACGAAATCGGGCAGAGCTATCTTGAAAAGATAGATATTCCGGAAGAAAAGAAAAAACCGTTTGTAGAACTGGCTAATTACTTATTGAGAAGAGAAAGTTAAAAACTACGATGGCATGATGATCGTCCGATCATCGGATTAGTGTATCCGCCTATGAAATTCAGAACAGAAGTTAGCATTCCGGAATCAGGGAGGAAGATTGAGCTTGAAGATAAAATATTTTCAATAGGATCATGCTTTGCCTCTGAAATGTCAGACCTGCTTCAGAAAGGACAGCTTCAGACGGTTAGTAATCCGTTCGGGACGGTCTTTAACCCGTTCTCGATCAATAATGCGATACAAAAACTTCATGATGCGGACTTTTATACAGAAGAGGACCTGATCATTTTCAACGATGAGTTTATCTCTCTGGACCATCATACCAGTTTTGATACCCGGTATATCCACCAGACACTGGAAAAGATCAATACGGAAATAGAAAAAGGAAATCAGTTTTTACAGGAAACCGGTTGGGTGATCATCACCTACGGAACCTCTTTTATTTATGAATTTATTCCCAGGAAAAAGCTGGTGGCCAACTGCCATAAGATTCCACAGAAGTTTTTTGAAAAAAGGCTGCTGTCACATGATGAGCTTACGGGCTCAATCTATAATACCATTCTGAACCTGAAAGATATTTGTAAAGAAGAAGTTCAGATCCTGTTTACCGTTTCACCTGTGCGGCATACAAAAGAGGGAATGGCTGAAAACCAATGGAGCAAGTCGAAGCTGATTACAGCTGTTCATGAAGTGGTTTCAGGATCCGATAACTGCCATTATCTGCCGGTCTATGAGATCATGATGGATGATCTCAGGGATTACCGTTTTTATAAGGAAGATATGATCCATCCCAATGCACAGGCCGTAAACTATATTTTTGAGAAATTTGGCAAAGCTTATTTTTCGGAAGACACCAAAGATTTTATAGAGGAAAATTTCAGGATCGCTAAAGCTTTGGAACATAAAACCAGCGACGAAAAAGATCCTAAATACATTGAGTTCAGAGAGAAGCTTAAACAAAGGATTGAAGCCCAGCGGAACAAAGTAAAGCATAAAATATTTTCAAATGATTGACTTTACAAGGCTTGATTATTTGAAAAACGGTAACGAGAGGCAAAAAAGAGCTTATGAAGTTCTTTCGGAAAGCCGGCTTTTTGAAAAACTGAAAAAATATTCGCCGGTTCTGGCAGGAACGATCCCGCTTGGAATTGATGTTGAAGGAAGCGATCTCGATATCATCTGTGAGGTGAATCCCCGGCTTGAGGATGACTTTGTGGCTGATCTGGCATTAAATGAAGCAGTACCGGAAAACTCCCGGGTCAGAATAGAAAGGATGATTATTAACGGAGAAAAAAGTATTATCGTGAATTTTATGCTTGATGAATTTCCGGTTGAAATTTTCGGTCAGAACAAGCCGGTGACCGGGCAGAATGCATACAGGCATATGATCGCCGAATACAAGATATTAAAAGAAAAAGGCAGGCATTTCAAACAGAAGATCATAGAATTGAAGAAAAAAGGCATCAAAACTGAGCCGGCTTTCGGAATGTTGCTGAACCTGCAGAACCCTTATGAAGATTTATTAAAATTTTAAAAACATGATTGATACCCATACCCATCTATATGCTGAAGAATTTGATGAAGACAGGAAAGAAGCTATTCAAAGGGCTTTGAACAAAGGAATAACAGAGTTTTACCTTCCTGCTATCGACTCAGAGTCCCATGAAAAGATGCTCCGTCTGGAATCTGAATATCCCGGAAAGATCCATGCCATGATGGGGCTGCATCCCTGTTATGTAAAGCCGGAAACCTGGGGAAAGGAACTGGAGATCGTTAAAAAATATCTTGACCGGAGGCATTTTCCTGCTATTGGGGAGATCGGGATCGACCTGTATTGGGACAAAACAACTTTAGATATTCAGATAAAAGCTTTTGAGCAGCAGATCGACTGGGCCATTGAAAGGGATCTTCCTATAGTGATCCATACAAGAGAAAGCTTCGATGAAACCTTTGCCGTGTTGGAAAGAAAGAAGCATCCCAGACTCCGCGGTATTTTTCATTGCTTTTCAGGAACTCTTGACCATGCAAGGCATGCCATTGACCTGAACTTCATTCTGGGGATCGGTGGAGTAGTGACTTTCAAGAATGGCAAAATCGACCAGTTCTTACATGAAATCCCGCTGGATAAGATTGTTCTGGAAACGGATTCGCCTTATCTGGCCCCTGTTCCGCACAGGGGAAAAAGGAATGAAAGCGCATATCTTGATCTGGTGGCAGGAAAGCTGGTGAATGTTTACGGCAAAGACTTCTCAGAGATAGACCGGGCTACTACCGAAAATGCGAGGAAAATATTTGTTCATGCATAAAATAAATAAAGCTTTCCGGATCCGGAAAGCTTTATTTATTTTTTTCTTGTGAAATTTTTATTCTTAGGCTTTTTATAGCCTACCGCTTCAATGGCACTTTTCTTATTGGTAACCTGTTTGGGCTTTTCCGTGCCTGCGGGAACAGGCTTATTATTGGAATCCCTTTTCTGGGCTACAAGATTATCCGTATGGAACGGGTGATTTTTTATTACCGGTATTTTCATCCCGATCAGCTTTTCCGTATTTTTCAGGTTCAGCAGGTCCAGGCCATCAACAAAAGAAATGGATGTTCCCTCCGCACCGGCTCTTCCCGTTCTTCCGATCCTGTGGACATAGGTCTCGGAAACATCGGAAAGCTCAAAATTGATCACAAATTTTAATTCGTCAATATCAATTCCACGGGCCGCAATATCAGTAGCTACCAGAACCCTGGTTTTTCCGGATTTGAAATTATTTAAAGCGTTCTGCCGGGCATTCTGGGACTTGTTTCCATGGATGGCTTCCGTGGAAATGTGGCTTTTCTGAAGCTTTCTGGCAATCTTGTCCGCCCCGTGTTTCGTTCTGGCAAATACCAGTACGGAATCAGAGATATCATTTTGAAGGATGTGGGTAAGAAGATTGAGCTTATTCTCCTTTTCGACAAAATATACCGACTGCTTAATGGTTTCTGCCGTAGAAGAAACCGGAGTTACTTCAACCTTTACGGGATTATTCAAAATGGAATCCGCAAGCTTTTGGATTTCGGCAGGCATGGTAGCGGAAAAAAATAAAGTCTGCCTTTTTTGGGGTAAAAGCTTGATCACTTTTTTTACATCATGTACAAAACCCATATCCAGCATTCTGTCAGCTTCATCAAGGACGAAAATCTCAAGGTTTTTCAGACTGATGATTCCCTGTGAAATAAAATCGAGTAACCGCCCGGGTGTTGCTACCAGGATATCAACGCCTTTTTTCAGCGCTTCTTCCTGTTTTCCCTGCTTTACACCTCCGAAAATCACCAGCTGTTTCAAAGGAAGGTATTTTCCGTAAGCATTGATGTTTTCCTCAATCTGTATCGCCAGCTCCCTGGTGGGAGTGAGAATAAGGGCTTTTATGTGGTGGCCTGGGGTCTTATGCCCAGAAAGGTTTTGTAAAATGGGGATAGCAAAAGCTGCCGTCTTTCCGGTACCGGTTTGTGCGCACCCTAAAAGGTCCTTACCTTTCAGTATTTCGGGGATTGATCTTTCCTGGATGGGAGTAGGGTGGATATAGCCTTCTTCCTGAATTGCTTTTGCAATAGGTTCTATAAGTTTTAGGTCTGTGAAATTCAATGAATTATTTTTAAATTTAAAATAAAAATTCCCTCATCCTGAAGGAATTATCTTTTGCAAAGGTAGTCTAAATATTTTTAAGTGGATCAGTTCACTTTTGTCCATTGCTGATTGTGCCTTAAATCCTCGAAAAACTTATATATCTCGACAAGCTTTTCACTTCCTCTCTTCCCGTAGTCTTCTATGTTCTTTGAAGTTCCGTCCGCAAAGCGGATTCTTAAATAAGAAGAAGGAAGGTCCGTGATATTGTGGTTTCCGTATTTGTCATTCAGAGTTTTAACATCCAGGCCGTCCAGTAAAGCAATCAGCTTATTATAATCGGCTTCTTTGATCGTTCCCTTGAAAGTTCCTTCGCGGGGCTTAGAAAATTCGTCTTTTGAAGGCTTATCATTAAAATTAAAATGCTCGGCTTCAAAAACTGCGGTTCTGTCCGGGTTGATGGTCATTTTAAAAACCGGGCAGAATCCGAAGCAGGGAGTAGCCTCATATTCGATCTTAGAATATTTGGAGTCCATCTTTTGGGAATTGCATGAGAGTAAAAAAACAAATGCGAAAAGTCCTAATAAATATTTCATAGTTTAAATTTGGGTGGGATCTTTCAATAATTGTTCCAAAATAGTATGGACAGAGTTATCCATGAAGTTTTTTCCAGATCGCATCCTTCAGCTCCATAAGGCCTTCACCGGTAACACCGGAAAAAAACAAAGGCTGGCGGTTTTCAGGAAACTCTGCTGCGATCTCTTTTTTCAGCTCATCATCCAGAAGATCGGATTTAGATATCGAAATAATAAAATCTTTGTCTAAGAGTTCCGGATTGTACTCATTCAGCTCATTTTCAAGAATTTTAAACTCCTGGAAGTGATCTTCGGAATCTGCGGGAATAAGGAACAATAAGATGGAGTTTCTTTCAATATGTCTTAAAAACCTGTGTCCCAGGCCTTTCCCTTCTGCCGCGCCTTCAATAATCCCCGGAATATCGGCCATGACAAAAGATTTGTAATTCCTGTAATCCACAATGCCCAGATTAGGCGTTAAGGTGGTGAAAGCATAATCGGCGATTTTAGGTTTGGCAGCTGAAACAGATGCCAGAAGGGTAGATTTTCCGGCATTCGGAAAGCCTACCAGCCCCACATCGGCCAGGATTTTAAGTTCGAAGACGATATAGCCTTCCTCTCCCGGGAGCCCGGGCTGTGCATATCTTGGCGTCTGGTTGGTCGAAGATTTGAAATGCTCATTTCCCAGGCCTCCTTTTCCGCCATGCATCAGGATCACCTCCTGCTTATCTTCCAAAATCTCTCCCATGATCTCACCCTCTTCATTTTTGGCAATGGTGCCTATGGGAACTTCAATGTAAACATCGGCTCCGTCGGCTCCGGTAAGCTGGTTCTTTCCTCCGTTTTCACCACGTTCAGCTTTTACGTGGCGTGTATAGCGGAGAGGAAGTAAAGTCCATTCATTGGCATTACCTTTCATGATGATGTGTCCGCCGCGGCCTCCGTCACCACCATCAGGGCCTCCTTTTGGGATGTACTTTTCCCGGCGGAGATGCGCAGAGCCTGCTCCACCATGGCCGCTTTTACAATGAATCTTTACGTAATCTACAAAGTTTGACATTTCTTATCATTAGGAGCCATAAGATGATTATGGGTTATGGATTGCAAAAAACTCATAACTCATAGCTTATGGCTTTATCTTTAACTATTTTATTTTTTCTACTTCAGCGAAAAGCTTTCTGGAAATTTCATCAATTTCACCTACGCCGTTTACCTCTACATATTTCCCCTGCTGTTTATATAATTCGGCAACCTCTGCTGTTTTCGCGTAATATTCCCTGATTCTGTTTTCTATGATCTCTGCATTGCTGTCATCTGATCTTCCGCTCGTTTCTCCTCTTTTCAGCAGTCTTTCCACCAGGATTTTGTCTTCCACCACCAGAGACAGGCAGATATCGATCTTATCGTTCAGTTCTTCCTTCACGATCTTCTCCAAAGCTTCGGTCTGGGCAACGGTCCTCGGATACCCGTCAAAAATAAATCCGTTGGTATCGGTAGGCTTTCTGAGCTCATCGATCAGCATATCCGTTGTTACCTGGTCAGGAACCAATTCCCCTTTATCGATATAAGATTTCGCCAGTTTACCCAATGCGGTATCATTTTTCATATTATATCTGAAAAGATCACCGGTTGAGATCTGTTTTAAATTGAATTTTTCGATCAAGTGCTGAGCTTGTGTTCCTTTTCCACTTCCTGGAGGCCCGAACAGAACAATATTTATCATTTTTATTTAGATATATTTGATTTTTAGTATGTCTGAATTATTCATTGATTCTTCCTTCTTCCAACTGATACAGGTCGGGAAGGTTCCTTCCCAACTCATCATAATCCAATCCGTATCCGAGTACAAATTTGTTTGGAATTTCTTTTCCGATGTAATCCAGCTTGAAGTCTTTTTTATAAACTTCAGGCTTTAGCAGGAATGAAGCCAGCTTTACGGATTTCGGACGTTGTGTTTCCTTGAAATATTTAAAAAGGCTTTCAACCGTATTTCCCGTATCCACAATATCCTCTACAAGAATGATATGGCGGTCTTTTACGTCCTTCGTCAGTTCCATTTTCTGGTAAACGATCCCTGTGGATTCCGTTCCCACATAGGAGCTCATCTGTATGAATGCGATTTCACAATTCCCGGGATAATATTTCAGAAGGTCCGAGAAAAACATGATCACTCCGTTCAGTACGCCGATGAAAACAGGGACTTCATCCTTATAGTCTTCATAAATCCTTAATGCTGTCTCTTTTACAATCTTCTGAATTTCAGCGTCCTTTAGATACGGGACGAAAGTTTTGTCGTGAACCTTAATACTTTCCATAAAATTTCTAGTAGGAGGCAAAGTTACGGATTTTTGATGAAAATATTTTACTGCTTTTGAAGTAAGGAAATGTGGCCGGATTATATTAATATGTCATCCAGGATACAGCAAAGGATCCCGGAATTTAAAAGTTTCATCCTTGTATTGCATTACCAAGGAGTAAGGTTTACCGGTTTTAAATATAATTTAAAATTATTATCTTTGCCCGTACAAAACCCAAAACAACAGACATGTAGGATATAATTTCTTTCCGTTTTATTGAGCAATAGCCGGCAGCGTTATTGAAGTTTTAACCTTAATAAGAAAGAAATCATGCTTTTTCTACATAATATATCCTTTGGGTTTCCTGCAGGAAATCTGCTTTTCAATTCTATAAATTTAACGGTACAAGCCCACACAAAATCAGCCCTTATCGGTAGCAACGGTACGGGGAAATCTACCTTGCTGAAAATCATTGCCCGTGAAATTGAACCCCTGGAGGGAATGGTCAGCAGCCAGGGAGGAATATTCTATGTCCCCCAAATGTTCGGGAATTTTAATCATCTGACGGTTGCAGAATGTCTGAAAATCGATAAAAAATTAGAAGCTCTCCAAAAAATTATCAATGGGGAAGTGGATGAAATGTATTTTGAAATTTTGAATGACGACTGGGACATTGAAGAACGTTGCCAGTATGCTTTACAACACTGGAAACTTGAGAATGTAAGCTTACATCAGAAACTTGAAAGCCTGAGTGGAGGGCAAAAAACAAAGGTCTTTCTTGCCGGGATTCAGATCAGCCAGCCGGATATTATTTTACTGGATGAACCTACCAACCATCTCGATATGGAAGGAAGAAACCTGCTGTATGAATTTATCGGTAAGACCCATTCAACGATGGTCATGGTGAGCCATGACAGAATCTTACTGAATCTGGCCGATACGATTTATGAGCTGAGCAATCAGGGAATTTCCGCATATGGTGGTAACTATGACTTCTATGCTGCACAGAAGGAAGTGGAGCAGGAGGCCCTGCAAAATGACATTCATGCCAAGGAACGCGCTTTGAAAAAGACCAGGGAAAAAGAAAGGGAAACCCTGGAACGAAAGCAGAAGCTGGATGCTAGAGGGAAAGGAAAGCAGGAGAAATCCGGAGTGGCAAGGATCATGATGAATACATTACGGAACAACGCGGAGAAAAATGCCTCAAAATTAAAAAGCATCCATGCAGAGAAGATCAATGACCTTTCCGGTGACTTAAGGGAACTACGTTCGTCCATGAGAAATTCCGATCAGATGAAAGTGAATTTTGATAACCCTGACCTGCATTTGGGAAAAATGTTGATTGCAGCAGAGAACATCAATTTCAAATACGGTGAAAAAAAACTTTGGAAAGAAAATCTCAGCCTTGAAATCCGAAGCGGTGACCGGATTTGCATTAAAGGTTCCAACGGTTCCGGGAAAACAACGTTGATCAGATTGTTATTGGGAGATTGGGAGCCATCGGCTGGGAAAATTACGAGATCGGATTTTCAAACGGTTTATGTTGACCAGGAATATTCTTTAATTGATGGAAATTCTACCGTATATGAGTTTGCCCAACAGTTCAATGATAACGCGATGCAGGAATCTGAGGTGAAAACATTGCTGTCAAGATTTTTGTTCGGAAAGGAAGCCTGGGACAAAAGATGTAGTGTCCTGAGCGGAGGGGAACGCCTGCGGCTTCTTCTGTGTGGACTTTCCGTCAGTCATAAGGCTCCCGATATGATTATTCTCGATGAACCGACGAATAATTTAGATCTTCAAAATGTAGCGATTCTCACAAACTCCATCAAAGATTATCAGGGAACTTTGCTGGTGATCTCGCATGATAAGATTTTTCTGGAGGAGATTGGGGTGAGTGGTGAGATTGTGTTGGAAAGATAAAAAATTGAATATTGAGTAAAACTTTTGGTATTTTTTCGTTTATTTATTGCTAATATACAATATAAACCAATCAAGAAACGGGAAACCGTATGATTTTCACCCCATTCAAAAATAAAATCCACCTCAAATTTGCTCACCCAATTTTTTAAAAGTAATTTTGCACGAATCTAAAATAATAGTAAAATATGTCAACTTACGTAGTTGTTGGTCTTCAGTACGGAGATGAAGGTAAAGGAAAAATCACGGATGTTTTATCGGCAAAATCAGATTACGTTGTACGTTTCCAGGGAGGGGACAACGCAGGTCATACGGTTTATGTAGGCGATGAAAAATTTGTTTTGCACCTTCTTCCGTCGGGAGTTCTTCAGTGCAAAGGGAAGTGTATCATTGCGAACGGAGTAGTGGTAAACCCTAAATCTTTTATTAAGGAGGTTAATCAGATAGAAAGCAAGGGGCTAAGAACCGATCACATTTTTATCAGCAGAAGAGCGCATGTGATCATGCCTTACCACATTTTATTGGATACTTACCGTGAAGAAGAGCACGGAGGAACACAGATCGGAACTACTAAAAAGGGGATCGGACCCTGCTATGAAGATAAGATCGCAAGGGTGGGCATCAGAATGGTTGACCTTCTGAATCCTGAGATTTTAAGAGAGAAAATTGAGAAAAACTTAAAAGTAAAAAATTCTCTTTTTGAAAAATATTACGGAAAGCCAACACTGGACGTAGAAGAGATTTACAATGAATTTTTAGAGATCGGGAGACAACTTCAGGATAGAATCGTTGATACGGAGCTGGAACTGAATGAAGCCATCCACGAAGGTAAAAACGTTTTATTTGAAGGAGCACAGGCGTTGATGCTGGATATTGACTTCGGAACTTATCCGTATGTAACTTCATCTTCTCCATCCACGGGAGGCGTTTGTACCGGAGCAGGGGTTCCACCGACATCCCTTCAAAATCTGATCGGGGTTGCCAAAGCATACTGCACAAGAGTAGGGAACGGCCCTTTCCCGTCAGAATTAGACAATGAGCTGGGAGAAAAGATCAGACAGATCGGAGGTGAGTTTGGTGCCACAACAGGCAGACCGAGAAGAACAGGCTGGCTGGACCTTGTTTCCTTAAAGCATGCCTGTATGATTAACGGAATCAACAATCTGGTGATTACAAAATTAGACGTTCTTACAGGAATTGATACCCTGAAAATCGTTATCAAATATAAAACGGAAGACGGAAAAATCATCGATTACTTTACTTCTTCAACGACCAAGCTGTACGACTACGAAGCGATTTATGAGGACCTTCCGGGCTGGACGGAGGATATTACAAAAGCCAGAAGCTATGACGAGCTCCCTGAAAATGCTCAGAAATACATCGAATTTATTGAGCAGTATCTGGGAATCAATGTTTACCTGGTTTCTGTAGGACCTGAAAGAAGCCAGAACATTATCAGGAAAGAGCTATTTTAATGGCAGAAAACCGGAAAATAAAATCCTACGGATTTCATAAATCCACAGAGAAAACCGTGAGCCCATGAGATCCGTAGGATAAGTTGTTTTCAATGCACAGGTTGGCAGTGCGCTGAACCCGTCAGCTATTAGTTTTTTGAATATTTCGCATAGGCCTTTGCAAGCTTCTCATCATATTTATTTTGCCTGTAGCCTTCGCCATTGTAGCCTTTGGCAAAAGCAGCCCAGTTTTTATTCCTCAGATGAATCAGAAGTCCGTTTCTGTCCAGGAACTTTCCGAATGCTTTCAGATGCTCACCCTCGTTGATCTCCATCTTTGAGACGAAATCATTTACATCGCTGTAGCCTAAATCTCTGGCATTGAATCCCATGATCTGGAAGCATCCCCAGGAAGCCGAAGATAAGGCCGCATCTTTGAACCTGGTATCGCTTCCCAGGCTGATAGCCTCATTTAGCCTGTCGTATTCCTTTACGCCTCCCTGATAATAGATTTTTGTCCATTTCGGGTATAAAATATCTTTGCTGGAAGCATTGTAATACTGATTCGGATCAATTTCCCTTTTCTTAAGTTCCCTCCAGAAAATATGGCCTTCAAACAGGATTTTGGGCTTGTTATTGATCAGGAAGCCTTTTCCGCTGCTTTCAACTTCATTAACAGCTTTTACGGCTGCCAGCTCTAAACCGTACCGGCTTGCAAAGCCAACCAGGTCGCTTTCTTTTAAAAATTTATCCGTTGAAGGAGTAGAAGCCGTATTTTTTTCAAGCAGTACCGCCCAGGTTTTCATTCCTACAATCCCGTCTACCACTAAGGCATTCTTTTTTTGAAAATCTTTCACGGCAGCATCTACTTCCAGGGAAAAGGAATCGGAAATTTTAATATCGTATCCCAGCTTGTAAAGGATCTCACAAAGGGTGAGAACTTCCGGGGCCTTAGCGTAATATCTTAAAAGTTTCATGGCAAAGTTTTTATTGGTAGTTATGAATTATGAGTTATATGTATTCTTGTTTTGCTCTTTTACCCTGCAGGTATTTTCGGCATTCTTTCACAGATCATTCCGATCAGAAAGAACGACCTGAATTTTACTTCCTCCCGCTGGAGTTTGTATTCCAATGTAAGCGGGGTGGCATTGGTTACACTGAATTTCTCATTTAAAACGGCATAATCATCAATTCTCAGTTCTACGCTATATTCTCCGATATCAATAAGCTGATTGATGATTCCCGCCTCATTGGTTTCAATCTCATAGATCCTGTTGTTATTGATTCCCTTTATGGAAATTGCACATTTGTAAACAGGGTCATTGTTGGCTTTATCGAAAACCTTAAATTGTACGTTTGCACCTGCTGGTGGTGGAGGTGGCGGTACAGGTACGGTGGGATATTTGGGGCCCCATGTGCCCCATGGTGTTTTGATAGGTCCCGGGACCGGAGTTACCGGTTTTACGGGTGTCACCGGCTGTACAGGGCTTGCTCCGTGTACAGGCTTGGGATTCAGATTCCTGATTCCGCTTAAAATATTCCCCATGTTGATTTTACCGGCAGTGGCTGCGGCTGCTTTTATTGTCTCGGGCTGCGCCGGTTCAGCTGTTGCCCTGGCTGCAGGACCATTTTCCATGACCGGTTTTACGGTTTCAGCAGGCGGAGATTTTCTTGCCATATAATTCAGCTGATCAGACTTGATGGTCTTAACGTTCGTAATGGCTTTTAAAAATTTCTGATTGTTATTCTTATTAACAAAAACCTGCTGCTTCATCACGAGCGGCCCGAAATAAACCAGCTGGTTAGGATTACTTACCACATCACTGCTGATCAGCGGATCCAGAATGATCTTAAGATTTTTGATCAGCATCATGGTTTTGGGGAAGGCAGGAAGCTTAAAATCGGTGGAGATCGTCTGCCCGTCCGATATTTTTTTAGGCTCGTTCCATTCAAAAAGTTCTGACAGCATGAAGTTTTTATTGAACCAGTTCCGTTTCAGATGAACAAAGGAAAGGTCAAATTCCACAGCCTGGATCATACTTTCATCATAATCAATGGATAAAATTTCTGACGGAAGGTTTTCATTACTGCCTTTGGCGGTTTGAAACAAGCTTTCCAGCTCATTTTTTTCAATCCTCATATTGTTCCATCCCGATTCATTTTCCATAAAATCATACGGAATGAAATTAATATCGTGAATAGACGAATTGCTGATGATATCTGTTTTTTCGGCCGCCTCAAAAGTGTTTTTTGCGTTTTGGGCCATAGCCACATACAGATCTGCTTCAGAAGCTTTGTTGATCCTGGCCAGTTCCTTTTCGATCAGGTCCTTGTTTCCTTTTACCTTCCATTCCGAAAAGGCAAGCTCTTTTATATTGTTGAGGTTGATTAATTTGTCGTTCCTGTTGCTCTTTTCTTCCTCTGTTTCCAGTCCGTCGGATGCTTCAAGATGAGCGGTGATATTATTCACGGCATCTTCATAAAGAGATCTGTATTTTTTGTAGGCTTTAAACTCTTTGGTATCTGCGTTTTTAGCATCAAAAAGAACAGCACTTTTACTTTCCAGGACTTTTTCCAGGTGTTCTTCTATGTTCTTCACACGGTTTTTTTCCAGAATATCCCTATAAATGTCAAAAAGAGAATTATTGGGGTTGAGATCCCAAAAATTTGGAGAAATCGGAACCGAGTTGAGCTCATAGGCTACATTCTGTTTTTTAATGATGGATAAAGCTTTTTTCTGATCATCATTCAGCAGGCTTGATGGTTTCAGAAGCTCCAGTTCCTCGTTCTCATAAACCCTTAATGACGGGCATATCATAGGGAGGTCATTTTCCATTGAGCTTTGAGACATATAGATATCCCTGAGTTTCTGGTAAACGGCAACAAAATATTTCATGGCTATTAGTTTATTTTAAGATAACCGGCAGAAATTCCCTGCCGGCTATTCTTGTTGAAGATATATTATGATTTTCCGTCAGTCCATTTTTTGATATTTGGATTCGGATCCGGAGATTTAGGGATTACATGGCATTTGTAGCCGATGATATAGATCCCGTCAGACGTCAGTTTTTTACCGCTCCATTTAGAGTTTGATTTTACATCCTGATTGTCGTAACTGTAGTTTCCTCCGAATACGAAAGGCCCTATTCCCACTGCTGCACCTGAATTTACAGAGTTTTTAACATCGGTATATGCTGAGCTGTTGTTGCTGAAATCCAGACAAACATCCTTCGCAATGATGAGCTCGGTAATGATGGAAGGCATCAGCCCTTTGCCTTTACCGTCACTGATGATGTCTCCGTTCAGGGTTTGCGGTGAATTTTCATGCAGTTTCCAGTATTTGGATTCCACGAACTGCTCGCTGAACCAGCCTCTTTCCACCCTCACTTTTCCCAGCTTGAAGGAAATCTTCATATTGGTATAGTCGGTATTGATCTTAGTTTTTTCATGTTTTCCGCCTCCTTTTCCGCCGATGGAGAAAATACCCAGGCTGAATCCTGCGGCAGCTCCCCAATTGTGAACGGTCTTGGAATAATCATAATTGGATTCACCTTCAACGATCGTTACAGTAGGCCACCCTTTGGATTCTTTCAGGGCATTGGCGGCAACAGGAATGGAAGGAGAATAGTTGGTATAATCCAGGATCCTTGTTCTCTGGCTGTTTCTGAATTCAGCCTGAAGCCTTTTCTTGATCACAAGCATATGCTTTTCTTCAATCTCGCTGAGATAATTCTGGATCCTTTCCACCGCTTCCTTATACCCTAAAGATTGCCATGCCTTTAAGGCTGCATCCTCACGCTTTTTCATATTCTTTCCGTCAATGGAGAGTTTGGCCATAGCTTCCGGGTCTCCGTTGTCGGCAGCGGTCCTGATTTCGTTATTCGCATCCACTACATCAAAATATTTCATCTGGTACTCAACATATTTTGCATAGGTAGGAGAAACAAAGGTCTGGAAGATCTCAGGCTTGTTCATATCATCAATCGGGGCTGTTTCATCAAAGTCAGGATTCTTTACCTTTTTGATTTTGAAAAGCTTATCCCTCAATGAATTTAATTTTTTCTCTATTTTTTCATCTATCTCGGTATCCACTACCACAGACCATTGTAAAAGATCCTCATATACTTTAGAGACCCTTTTTTGAGAGTCGTTCATAATGCTCATGATCGTAATCTCTCTTCCATTCCCGCTTTTTGTAAGAGGAGGCAGCTGGGACGGGATTACATCTACCATGGCTGCGAACTGCTCCATTTGAAGGTATTTTTTAAATTTGCTGCTTGATAAGGCATTCTGATAAGCCTCCATGTCTATTTTAGGATTTCCGTTAGCATCAAGAACAGGTTTTCCTGTTCCGTCAAGCAAAGGTTTTGGAGACGGAGCATCCCCAAAAAGTCCATTTAATGCATAGTCGAAAGTATCCTCTGTAAGCGTAACACCTACAGGGTCGAATGCAATGAAATCATTAGGTCCTAAAGAATCCGGATTTCCTCCGTTGGTTACAGTGTCATACACTTGTTTTAAAAGCATGCTCATTAATGAGTTCGATTTTGCTTCCTGAGTTAAAGTTGGCATAATTATAAGTTTTTTAATTTTTCTTGCTTACTCTTTTCGGTTTTCGGCATCCCCGTTTTGTATGGTACAAATCTATTATGGCTGCAAAAGAAAATGTTCAGTGATTTTCCGATTTCTGGGATGTGGTTTTTACTGTTTTTTACTTTATGTTGTTTTTTCAGAGGCTATATCCGGATTTTTTTAAAAAAGTATAAACACATTCATTCCCTTTGGGCAAGAAGTAGTATTCAGGATAATTGATTTTATGTATTGTTATAAATTATTTTAAAATATTGACGTTTTGATAAAATTTTGGCAAATGTTTTGATATTGTTACATTGCTTATCGATAAGACCCATAAAAACTAATAATCATTCTATATTAACAGTTTAAATATTATAGTGATGAAACACGTACACCAGAATGATGAATTTCGGTTGAATGAAATTCTTTTTGAGCATCGTAACAAAGAATATGGTGCTTATGTTTTAAGAAGCGAATCAGACAGAATACTTACCAAATCGCTCTTTGTAGGGATAAGCCTGCTGGCTGCAATCTCTATTACTCCTATGGTAATCTCTGCTTTTAAAGCTACTGAGGTTCCGAAACCAAAACCTCCTGTCATTTATTACCTCCATCCGGTTGATCCCATTGATCCTGTTACACCTATAAAAAAACCGGAGGTGCCGCATATCCAGCAATCCAAACCCGTGAAAACCTATGATAACACGGTTCCTGAGCCTAAAGCTGATGTGACTAATGAGAAGGTCGTAGAAAAAATTGAAGGTGCGGTAGCAGGGATACAGAATAATTCAGAAGGTGAAACAGCCGGAACAGAGTATCACCCTACCATTCCTAATGTGGGAACCGGCCCTGCCGTTCCTTATGTGCAGCCAACAATTTCCGTTACTCCTAAAGCAGGAGAGGAGACCCCTGAGACAATAGTTGATGTTGAAGCTGATTTTGTTGGCGGAATCGATGCATTCAGGAATAAAGTAATGAATGGTTTCGATGGTTCCGGATTTGATGATAATGATGTTATGAAAACTACAATTACCTTTATTGTGGAAAAAGACGGCAGCATTTCAGGAATCAGGGCAGACGGAAAAAATACCGCATTTAATAATGAGGCGATCAGAACAATCAAATCGATCAAAGGAAAATGGGTTCCCGCTAAAATAAAAGGACGGGCCGTAAGAAGCTATTTCAAATTTCCGATTTCAATGAAGTTCAGCGAGTAATCTCAAAAACGATCCAGATACTACTTATCCACAAAGATTTTTTTTTGTGGATAATTTTTTTTATGGCTAAAAACCTTATTAACAATATTTTAACTCAATTTTCGTTTTCTTCATTCACCGAGAGCAAAGAAAAAAGTGTATTTTTGAAGCTTAAAGTTCTAATAATGGCAAAAATCATAGGTATCGCTAATCAGAAAGGAGGAGTTGGAAAAACAACAACAGCTGTAAATTTGGCCGCAGCATTAGGGGTATTAGAGAAAAAAATATTAATTATTGATGCTGATCCCCAGGCTAATGCAACATCCGGTTTAGGAGTTGATGATGTTCAGTATTCTACCTATAACCTACTGGAACACAGTGTTGATACGAAAAGCTGTATCAAGAAAACAGCCACTCCGAACCTGGATATCGTTCCGTCACATATAGACCTGGTAGCGGCGGAAATTGAGCTGGTAGATAAAGAAGACCGTGAATACATGCTTAAAAAAGCATTGCAGGACGTAAGAGATGAGTATGACTTCATTATCATTGACTGTGCTCCGAGTTTAGGTCTGATCACCGTCAATGCACTTACTGCAGCAGACTCTGTAATTATTCCCATCCAATGTGAATATTTTGCGTTGGAAGGTTTAGGGAAACTTTTGAATACCATTAAAAACGTTCAGAAAATCCATAATAAGGACCTGGATATTGAAGGTTTGCTGCTGACCATGTATGACAGCAGGCTGAGATTGTCTAATCAGGTGGTGGAAGAGGTGAATGCCCATTTCCCCGAAATGGTTTTTGAAACCATCATCAGCAGGAATGTAAGATTAAGTGAAGCGCCAAGCTTCGGAGAAAGCATCCTGAATTATGATGCAGAAAGCAAGGGGGCTATCCAATATATTCAGCTGGCGGAAGAAGTTCTGCTGAAAAATGAAAACTTAGTAAAGCAATAAAATATAATAGTGAATGGCTAGATCGATAGGGGATGATTATTAATGATCTTCATCCTTATCAATATAATTTAACCATCATTTATCATCTATATCTATGAAGGACAAAAAAAGAGCGATGGGGCGTGGTTTGGGCGCGATCTTAAGTGCTGAATCCAAAGCAACGATCAACTCTGCAACCGATGAAGGGGCAGATAAATTTGTTGGAAATATCGTAGAGGTGGCGATAGAAGATATTTATCCGAACCCGACCCAGCCGAGAACTTATTTTGATGAAAAAGCCTTAAACGAGCTTGCCCAGTCCATCAGGAATTTAGGGGTTATTCAGCCGATTACCCTGAGAAAGGACGGTGAGAAATTCGAAATCATATCAGGGGAAAGGCGTTACAGAGCAAGTAAGATTGCAGGATTAACCACTATTCCTGCATATATCCGTCTGGTAAATGATCAGGAGCTGCTTGAAATGGCTCTTGTTGAAAATATCCAGAGGGAGGATCTTGATGCCATTGAAATTGCCCTTACATATCAGAGGCTGATGGATGAGATCGGCCTTACCCAGGAGAATCTCAGCCAGAGAGTAGGTAAAGACAGAAGTACAATTACCAATTCCATCAGGCTGCTGAGGCTGAGCCCGGATATCCAGAATGCGATCCGGAGCGGTGAAATCTCTGCGGGACACGGCAGAGCCATTATCAGCCTGGAAAATGAAGAACATCAGCAGACCCTATTTGATATGATTATCAAAGAGAAACTGAATGTTCGTCAGGCAGAGCAGGCTGCTACAGCACTGAAAAATCCAAAATCACCGGCGGCTAAAAGGGCAAAAGCCGAGCTTTCCAACAATTACAAGAGAGCTCAGAAAACCATTGCAGATATCCTAGATGTAAAAGTGGAGATCAAAACCTCCGGCAACGGAAAAAAAGGTAAAATTGTCCTGGACTTCAAAAATGAAGAAGAGCTGGAATATATTTTATCCCATATTAAATAATGAAGAAAATACTTTTCACATTTTTCCTGTGCCTGTTTGCAGCTGCATATTCCCAGGTAAATCCTAATGATACCATCCGGGTGGAACATCATCCGAAAGACAGTATCCCTGTGGAAAGCCATAGTGCAAAACCTGAAGCGAAAATTGTTGCAGATCTGGAAAAAGCCAACGGGCCTACCAGAAAAACATTAAAACTAAACCCTACGAAAGCAGGGCTTTATTCCGCGGTTTTACCCGGACTGGGGCAATTTTATAATAAAAAATACTGGAAGATCCCTATTGTCTGGGGAGCAATGGGAGTAGGCGTAGGAGTAGCCGTATGGAATGATAACCAATATAGGAAGTACAGGGAATACTATGTGGCTAAACTCAACGGAACCCCTAATGAATTTGTTGATACCCATCCCTGGCTGGATAAAGTAGCCCTGGGAAATGCGCAGGACAGTGCAAAAAGACAGAGGGACTACGCCATTGCCATTACAGGGCTGTTATATATTCTGAATATTGTGGATGCCGTGGTTGATGCCCACCTTTATGAAAGCCGTCATGACCCGGATCTCACTTTTAATCCGGCCGTTATTCAGGACCAGTACGGAATCACACCTCCAAAAACAGGGATAAGTTTAAGTTACAGATTTTAATTACAGATTTCATATGAAAATAGCATTAGTTGGATATGGTAAAATGGGCAAAATCATTGATGAGATTGCAATAAGGAGAGGACATGAGGTGGTAGCCCGGCTAAAAGAAACTCCAACTGCTGAGAACCTCAATAATCCCGATGTGGTTATTGAATTTTCCTTGCCCGAAGTTGCTTTCGAAAATATCAAAACCTGCCTTGAGAACAAAATCCCGGTTGTATGCGGGACAACAGGATGGCTGGACAAGAAAAGTGAAATAGAAAAAATAGCCGTTGAACATGATACGGCATTCCTATACGGATCAAATTTCAGCCTCGGAGTAAATCTATTCTTTGCCCTGAATGAGAAACTGGCCGTACTGATGAGAAATGTGGATGAGTACTCCTGCCAGCTGGAAGAAATTCATCACATTCATAAAAAAGATGCTCCAAGCGGTACAGCGATTTCCATTGCGGAAGGGATCATTAAAAATAACCCTAAATTTGAAGCGTGGAAGCTGGAGGAAACCCAGGGAAACCAGCTGGGTATCTTTGCCATCCGCGAAGATGAGGTACCGGGTACGCACAGTGTTTTCTACAGGAGTGAGGTAGATGAGATAGAGATCAAGCATACTGCCTTCAGCAGAAACGGGTTTGCGCTTGGAGCTGTGATCGCTGCGGAATGGATCAGGGATAAAAAAGGAAATTTTGGAATGAAAGACGTTTTAGATCTCTGATTTTGTAACAAATTATTTAAATTGTAAACCAATATAGCGTGGTGAGGATCCATTATCGTAAACCACATTTATAAGTAGAAACAGGCACAAAAATTTATGAATTATTTTTTAACTTATACCGTATACGTTCTCATTTTATCCCTGCTGATGGGGATTTCCACATGGAAGCTGTTCAAGAAGATGGGGTATAGCCCGTTATTTGCGTTCATCCCTTTCTATAATTATTTCATTATCCTGAAAGAAACCAAGCATCCGAAATGGTGGGCTATCATGTCCTATCTTCCTATTGTAGGGCCTATTATGATGTCTGTTTTCCATATTTACTTAATGAAAAAGTTTGGGAAAAGCCTTTTCCAGCATCAGCTGCTTACAGTGATCCTTCCGTTTATTTACATGGCGGTGGTGAACTATTCCAAGGACACTGAGCTGGAAGATGAGAATGAGCTGTTCCTTACTGACGAAGAAAAAAATGCTAAAAAGAAAGACTCTTTTATCGGATCTATCACCTTTGCAGTGGTTTTTGCAACCATTATCCATGTCTTTGTGACACAACCTTTCGGAATTCCTACAGGATCAATGGAAAGAACATTATTGGTAGGAGACTTCCTTTTTGTAAATAAGTGGAGCTATGGTTACAGATTGCCAATGCGTCCGGTTGCAATACCGTTCTTACAGGGGACTATTTTTGATTCAGGTGAGAAAGGAAATCCTAAAGATGATCCGAAATCTTACGTTGATGCCGTTAAGTTGCCATACGAAAGAATTTTCCAGTTCAATAAGCCTCAGAGACATGATGTGGTTGTTTTTAATTATCCGCAGGATTCCGTACATACCGCCATCGACAGGAAAGATCCTTATGTGAAAAGATGTGTTGCTGTTGCAGGGGATATTTTCGAAATGAGAGGCGGAAAGCTTTTTGTGAACGGAAAGCCGGAAACGATTTTGGGTGATCAGGAAATCCAGCATGCCTATATAGTGAATACCGGGGCTCAACTGGATATCCCGTCCTTATACAATACCTACGGATTTTTACCGGTAAGAGAAGTGCAGACAGATCAAGGTTTTGAATATGCATTTCAGGGACTGACGGATAAAACGGCAGCTGAAATCAAAGCCTTACCGAATGTAATCAGCATGAAGGAAAGTATTTTCCCGAAGGATTCAGCAACGATCTCACATAAGCTAAATGCTGATAAAACCGCACTTACAAAAAGTATTGACACCACCCAGTCCATTTTCCCTATCAACAAGCCCTGGAACCAGGATTGGTACGGACCGCTCAGAATCCCTAAAAAAGGTGATGTAGTAACCATTAATCAGGAAACATTACCGGAATACCAGTGGATCATCACTGAATATGAGCATAATAGTTTAGAGAATAAAAACGGTAAAATCTATATCAACGGAAAAGAAACCAACCAATATACCATCAAACAGGATTATTATATGATGGTGGGTGACAACAGGGATGCTTCCCTGGATGCCAGATTCTTTGGCTTTGTTCCTGAAGAGAACATCGTAGGAAAGCCGATGTTTACCTGGCTGAGCCTGCAGGGAGCCTTTAAAGATGCCAGCTCCTCATATCAGGCACCGTTCAAAATCCGTTGGGACAGGATGTTTAAAGCTACCAACACCGGAGAAGCCAATAAAACTTCCTACTGGTGGATCGCAGCCATGATCCTTATCCTGTTCTTCGGTTGGGAATATTTTGTAAAATTATTCAGAAAGAAAAAAACAGAAGAGGATTTATAATTATTAAATAAACTGAATTGAGATGAAGTATTTGAAAAAATACTTCATTCTTGTATAGTAAATATGAAGAATGTATTATTACCGGTATTTTATTTACCACCTGTTTCATGGTTCTCGGTATTTCTGGAGCCTGAAAATGATATTATATTGGAACAGTTTGAAAACTTCCCGAAACAAACCTATAGAAACAGAGCCAATATTTACGGGGCAAACGGAAAGCTTTCTTTGATCATCCCGATCGTGCATAATGGTAAAAGGGCCTTTAAAGACATAGAGATCTCGGAATCGGAAGACTGGAGGAAACTTCACTGGAAATCCATTAAAACAGCTTATCAAAGCTCTCCGTATTTTGAGTATTATGAAGAAAAGTTCAGAAAAATATTTGAGCTGAATGAAAAATACCTATTCAACTTCAATCTCAAAGGGCTGGAGATCATCCAGCAGATCCTGAAGACAGAAAAGGCATACTCTTTGAATGAAGAATATATCAAAAATCCTTCGGAAATCAGTTTCAGAGAAAAGTTTTCTGCCAAGCACCCTTCAGAATTCACAATGGAAGAATATTATCAGACTTTCTCTGATAAATCAGGATTTTTAAAAGATCTGTCCGTTTTGGATTTAATTTGTAACAAAGGACCTGAATCTTTGACTTATATTAAAAATATTAAACAATCTTACTAACATGAAAAAGATATTCTTAGCTGCAGTTTTTTTAGCGGGTTTCAGCTTTACCTTTGCTCAGGAGGCACAGGGAAAAAAACTGGATCCGAAAGAGGATAAAGATCTTATGACCTGGTATCATAAAGATTTTGCAACTACAAAAGTATACGGGATCAATACAGAAAATGCCTATAAATATTTGGAATCAAAAGGTCTTAAGCCTAAAACGGTTATCGTTGGAGTTTTGGACAGTGGTGTTCAGGTAGACCATCCGGGGCTGGTTAAAAATGTATGGACAAATCCTAATGAAGTTCCGGACAACGGGAAAGATGATGATGGTAACGGATATATTGATGACATCCATGGCTGGAACTTTATCGGAGGTAAAAACGGGGATATAGATGTGGATAATATGGAAGTGACCAGAGTGGTAGCCAAGTACAAGCCGGTATTTGAAGGTGAGGATTCCGCTAAAAATAAAGCCAACCAGGCCAAAATGCCGGAAGAGTTCGACATGTATATGAAAGCCAAGTCACTTTATACCACCAAAAGCGTTGAAGCGAAACAGGGCCTTCAGACATTTACCATGATCAATGATCTGATCCCGAATATGGTTAAATTGCTAAGCGGGAAATCCGTTACCCCTGAAAATATAGCAGCCATAAAAAAACCTACAGATCAGAAGGATATGATGGCGCTTAGTGTACTTACTCAGGTTTCCCAGAGTCCTGAGTTTAAAGGTAAATCCGCTGCCGATTTTGAGAAAGCGATGAGAGAACAGATGAAAGACGCGATAGATCACTATGGCCCGGCGGAAAAGCAGTATGATCTCAGCTATGATCCAAGAAAAGAAATCGTAGGAGATAACTACGATGATTATTCAGAAAAATATTACGGAAATAACCATTATGAGGGGCCTGATGCCGAACACGGAACCCACGTGGCCGGTATTATCGCCGGATTGCCGCAGGGAAAAGAAGTTCAGTACGGAGTGGCCTCCAGGGTAGCCAAAATCATGTCTGTAAGAACGGTTCCAAACGGGGATGAAAGAGATAAGGATGTTGCCAACGCAATCAGATATGCCGTGGACAATGGTGCCAGAATTTTGAATATGAGCTTCGGTAAACCGGTTTCTCCCGGTAAAAATGTGGTTTGGGATGCATTCAAATATGCGCAGGATAAAGGAGTATTACTGGTAAAGGCTGCAGGGAATGAAAATGAGGATGTTGCAGAACATATCGCTTATCCTACCAATTTCAAAAATGTTACTGACGAGAAGCCGTTCGTAAACAATGTAATGGTTGTAGGGGCAAGCACCAATAAGAATGATGCTTTGAGAGCCGATTTTTCCAACTTCAATAAAAAAATGGTCAACGTATTCGCACCAGGAGAAGAGATTTATTCTACGGTTCCGAAAAACGAATATAAATACCTTCAGGGAACCTCAATGGCCTCACCGGTTGCGGCTGGTGCAGCGGCTGTTTTATTAGCCTATATGCCAACACTGAAGCCTGCCCAGATAATCGAAGCTTTGGTGAAATCCAGCAACCCGAACACTGAGAACAAATTCAATGAGTTCTCTCAGGCAGGAGGAGTTATCGATCTGGAAAAGGCCGCAGAATATGCTTACACCCATTTCTACAATGGACAGTCTTCAGGGGTTAAAAAGCCTGCGAAATCTGCAAAAAAGGGCGTTAAAAAATAACTTAAATGCCTGTTTTTTAAGATAAAAGATAGAAAGTCCGAAATTTTCGGACTTTTTTTATTTTTATTTTTCATTTTGGCACGGTTTTTTGTAACTTTATTGTACTAATAATAAACAACAATATGAAAAAGTTACTACTTGCAGGAATGTTGGGAACATCCCTTTTTGCAGTGTCTTGTTCCTCAACGAATAAAGCGGCAACATCTCAGAACCAAAGATCTGAATTCCTGAAACTGAAAGGAGACTGGCAGATTGTAAGCATTGATTATGACAAGCAATACAAAATCAAGCCTTTTGACGAAGGAGCGGATGCCCAGTGCTTTGTGGGAAGCCACTGGAGACTGATTCCTAACAACTGGACAGGAGCCTATACTTTGAATGGAGGTGGAAGCTGCCCGGCGATCACCCAGCCTATCAAATTTGAAGTGAAAGACGGAAATACTTTCATGTTCAAAAAAATAGCTGAAGGTACTAAAGCGAAACAAAATACAGTAGGATATACCTTAACTGTGATAAACCAGACTGCAGACCAGTTCTCCCTGGAACAAAACGTACCATTCGACGGGGATAATGTAAAAGTGGTCTACAACTTCCAGAGAACAGGAATGAAACAATAATAAACATAAAAGATTAAAAAAAGATGAAATTTAATAAAACATATATTGGAGCCCTTTTCCTATCATCAGCTTTATTACTTACCAGCTGTGAGGCCGTTCAAAATTCAAATCACCAGCAAAGAGGTACTGCGGTAGGAGCAGCCTCAGGAGCCGTGATCGGTGGTATATTGGGAAATAACGTTGGTAAAGGTAAAAACTCTGCATTAGGAGCTGTTTTAGGAGGTATTATCGGCGGTGTAGCGGGTAATGTGATCGGGTCTAAAATGGATAAGCAGGCCAGAGAAATAAAAGAAACCCTTCCGGGTGCGGAAGTGGAGAGAGTAGGAGATGGTATTAAGATTACCCTGAACGAAAGTATCGTTAATTTTGCATTCGATTCCTCAGATCTTACACCGGCAGCTAAAACCAATCTTGATAAGCTTGCCCAGGTACTCATCAACAACCCTGATACCAACATCAATATTTACGGACATACAGACAATAAAGGTTCTGATGATTATAACATGAAACTTTCTGAAAGAAGGGCCAATTCTGTGAAGGCATATCTTTCCGGTAAAGGAATTGATTCCAGCAGATTATTTGCAATGGGTGAGGGGGAAAGCATGCCGGTAGCCAGCAATGATACAGAAGAAGGAAGAGCTAAGAACAGAAGGGTGGAATTTGCGATCACTGCGAATGAAAAAATGATTAATGACGCCAAACAGAGCGGTAATTAATTAACATATAAATATTTTCTTAAATAACCGCTTCGGCGGTTTTTTTTGTATTTTTATGCTGAATTTTTTTTAAATTATTATTTTTGCATCTGAAACAACATAAATGAAGAAATATTTTAAGCTGCTCCGTGTGGAGCAATGGGTGAAGAACCTTTTTGTTTTTGTTCCCCTGTTTTTTTCAGGTAACATCAAAAATTTTGATTTACTCACCAAAAGTATATTCGCCTTTTTTATTTTCTCGCTTGCGGCAAGTGTTGTTTATATTTTAAATGATTATAATGATATTGAGGCAGACAGGAAGCATCCGGAAAAAAGACGGAGGCCTCTTGCGAGCGGTGCCGTTTCAAAGCCGCAAGCAATAGGCATCCTTATAGGGCTTATTGTTTCAGATGTAGCCCTTATTTTGCTGGCACAGACCTACTTTCACCAGAATCTCTGGAAATTTGCCACGATCATAGGATTCTATTTCGTTATGAACCTTGCATATACCTTCAGGTTAAAACATGTCCCGATTATCGATATTTTCATTATTGCCATCGGGTTTGTTTTAAGGGTGCTGTCAGGAGGGTATATCACAGGGATCAATATTTCGCAGTGGGCCATATTGCTGACCTTTGTGCTGGCATTGGTTTTGGCCATTGGAAAAAGAAGAGGCGAACTTATTAATGCGCAGGTCTCAGGGAAGACAAGAAGGGCTTTGGACGGATATAATGTACAGTTTGCGGATATAGCGCTTTCCATTTCCGTTACGCTGGCCATTGTATGCTACCTGATGTTCACCCTGTCACCGGAAGTGCAGACCAGGTTCCATGAAAGGGTTTTTTATACGGTGATTTTTGTTGTATTTGCCTTTTTACGGTATTTGCAGCAGACGTTGGTGTATAACAGGACGGAGTCACCCACAAAAATCGTTTATAGAGACAGGTATATACAGGTTACCTTGTTATTATGGGTCGCTGCATTTTTAATTCAAATCTATTTTAAAAAATGAAGCCGAATTTTGTACAAAAAGTTACCAATTGGGGCAATTTTCCCGTAGTGGAAAAAGAGATGAAGTCTGAAGACAGCTTCGGAAAAATAAAAGAGTTTGTATTAAATCATAATGAAGTGATCGCAAGAGGGAACGGAAGATGTTACGGGGATGCTTCATTGGGTGAACATATTTTTTCTACCAGGAAATTAAACAAGTTTATCAGCTTTGACCGCCTGAACGGGATCATCGAATGTGAATCGGGAGTATTGCTTTCCGAGGTCCTCGAGGTTTCTGTTCCCCAGGGATATTTCCTATACGTTACACCCGGAACCAAATTTGTTTCCGTAGGAGGAGCCATAGCCTCAGACGTTCATGGCAAGAACCATCATGCGGAAGGCTGTTTTTCGGAATACGTCATTGAATTTAAACTTATGACTGAAAACGGAGAGATTATTACCTGTTCCAGGGAGCAGAACCCAGATAAATTCTGGGCGACTATCGGAGGGATGGGTCTCACAGGAATTATTCTCACTGCCAGATTCAAGCTTAAGAATATAGAAACGGCATATATCCGTCAGGAAAGCATTAAAGCCGAAAACCTGGACGAAATTTTCAGATTGTTCGATGAGAGTGAAAGCTGGACCTATACTGTTGCCTGGATTGACTGTCTTCAAAAAGGAAAGAATATCGGAAGAAGTATCCTGATGAGAGGGGAGCATGCTTTTCAACACGAATTACCGCCTAACCTGGCCAAAAATCCGTTAAGATTAAAAAGCAAATTCCAGCCGACGGTTCCTTTCTATTTCCCGAATTTTGTCCTTAATGCCTTTACGGTAAAGATCTTCAACTGGCTGTATTATAAAAAGCAAACCAGGAAGGAAGTCAGAAATTTTATAGATTATGAAACCTTCTTTTATCCTCTGGATGTCATCAATGAATGGAATAAGATTTACGGGAAATCGGGCTTTATCCAGTATCAGATGGTAATCCCCAAGGAAACCGGAAAGGAAGGGATGAAAAAGATCCTGGAAACGATAGCCGATAGTGGTAACGGATCTTTTTTAGCTGTTTTAAAGCTTTTTGGGAAGAATAATTCCCAGGCTTACAATTCATTCCCCATGGAAGGGTATACTTTAGCACTTGATTTTAAAGTGAATCCCAGGCTAAAGAAACTGGTGGGGCAGCTGGATGATATCGTACAGGAATACGGAGGCAGGATTTATCTTACAAAAGACAGTATGAGCCGGTCATCCTTAACTAATTATCTTAAAAATATTCAAAATCCTAAATTTGTGTCCTTACAGCACAAAAGAATCATAAATAATAATTCATAAATGATAGTTCTGGGAAGTACATCTGAGGTAGCACAGGCTTTTGTGGAAAAAGCTTTGCAGGAAGGGGAAAAATTTGAAAAAATATATCTTTTCACCTCCAACAGGGAAGCTACTGAAAGATTTGCAAGGCATATTGATGTGAAGTTTCTTCAGCAGTCTGAAGTGATAGAGCTGGATCTGATGAAAGAAACAGATTACAGTAAATTTGAAAATATCAATTCAAACGTATTATTTTGTGCAACAGGGTATCTGGGAGAAGGGACGGAAGACGGACTGTATGATAATAAAAATACGGAGAGAATCATAGATATCAATTACGCCAGGCTGGTTCCGGTGATAAATTATTTTGCACAAAAGTTTGAAAGCAGGAGATCGGGAACGATCATAGGATTGTCATCGGTGGCGGGAGACAGAGGAAGACAGAGCAATTTTATTTATGGAAGTGCCAAAGCGGCTTTTACGGCCTATTTAAGCGGGCTGAGAAACTACCTTTTTGATAAGAAGGTTCATGTGCTTACCATAAAGCCAGGGTTTATGGCAACCAAAATGACGGAAGGCCTGCCGCTGAACCCTAAGCTGACGGCCACTCCCGGACAGGCTGCAGCCTGTATTTTCAAAGCTTATAAGAACAGGAAAAATGTGGCATATGTTTTGCCGGTTTGGGGAATTATAATGATGATTATCAGGAATATCCCTGAACCCATGTTCAAAAAACTTAAGCTTTAACAAAGATGAAAAAGTTGTATTGTTTTGATTTTGACGGAACCCTCACCTATAAGGATACTATGTTCATGTATCTCAGGTTTTATGATCCTGCCAGATTCCGGATACAATTTTTAAGGCATGTTCCGCTGTTTATTTTATTGAAGCTGAGGCTGGCTGAAACCGAAAAAGTAAAGAAAAGCTTCATAGGATCTATCCTCAAGGGACAAACCCGGGAAAAGATCGAGAAAAAGTCACAGCAGTTTTTTGAGCAACATTATCCCAAAATTGTGAGGGAAAATGCCCTGGACTTTATTAAAAATATTGATCGTAACAATACTCAAAGTCTATTGGTAACCGCCTCGCTGGACATATGGGCCAAACCCTTCGCAGAGGCTTTGCAAATGCAGCTGGTTTCAACACGGGCAGAGTTTAAAAATGGTGTTTTTACAGGGAATTTCATCGGCAAAAACTGTAACGGAAAGGAAAAGCTGATAAGGATACAGGAAGAAATAGACCACTCCAAATATGATAAAATAATTGCTTTTGGAGATACTTCTGGAGACAAATATATGTTGAAGTGGGCAAATGAGGGACATTATCAATTTTTTCACTAATTTTGGAGAAACAAAATATAAATAATGAAAGCATTGCTCATTCTGTGTCTTGGGCTTGTCATGAGCTGTACGAGCACGTTATCCCAAAAACCATCGGAGATGCAAAAAAATGCGGAAATTCTTGTCTCGGAATCCCAGGGCGGATCTGACCAGCCAGGTTTTACCATCATTAAAGATGAACAGGAATTTGAAAAAATTATTAAAAGAAACCCGGGATTGGTAGAATCGGGTTCAGAATCTGCTGCCCAATATCCCAAATTCCCGAAGGATAAGAAGGTTGTTCTATACAACCTGGGGACTTTCAGGTCCGGGAATCACACAATTTCTGAGATCAGGAGTATTTCTGTGAAAGATAATATCCTGTACGTGGAGATTCCGCAGTATGAATCCGGCGGTATGGAGATTCAGGTGATTTCCAGCCCTTGGGTGGTCTTTACAGTTCCGTCCAGTTATCAGTTTAATTTTGTAGAATTAAAATATTCCAAATAAAATGAATAAAATATATTTAGATAATGCTGCAACAACGCCTCTTTCAGAAGAAGTTATTGATGCAATGGTAGATACCATGAAAATGAATTTCGGAAATCCTTCTTCCACTCACAGCTTCGGCCAGGAAGCCAAGATCCTTATCGAAAATGTGAGAAGGCAGATCGCAGATTATCTTCACGTTACACCCGCTGAAATCATTTTTACTTCCTGCGGCACAGAATCTAACAATATGATCATCAAATCCAGTGTGGAGCATCTGGGTGTGGAAAGAATCATCAGCTCTCCGCTGGAACACAAGTGTGTTTCGGAGAGTATCCTGGATATGAAGAACAGAAAGGGAGTTGAGGTAAACTATATCCGGCCTGAGGGAAACGGGGATATTGATCTGAACAAACTGGAAGAATTACTGAAAGCCTCGGATAAAAAAACGTTGGTAAGCCTGATGCATGCCAATAATGAGATCGGAAATATTACTGATATTAAAAAAGTTGCGGAATTATGCCAGGCAAATAATGCATTGTTCCATTCAGATACGGTGCAGACGATGGCCCACCTGCCTCTTGATTTTTCAGATATCGCTGTGGACTTTGCTTCGTGCAGCGCTCATAAATTCCATGGGCCTAAAGGTATAGGATTTGCATTTATCAGAAAAGCTACAGGGCTGAAAGGTATAATTACCGGCGGACCTCAGGAAAGAAGCATGAGGGCCGGAACCGAAAATGTAGCCGGTATTGTAGGGTTGGGAAAAGCTTTGGAGCTTTACCTTAAGAATATGGAAGCCTATAAGGATCATATACAGGAGATCAAGGACTATGCAATCGAAAGATTGTCAGCAGAAATTAAAGGCATTAAATTCAACGGGAGAAGTGCAGAGAAGGAAAGTCTTTATACCGTTTTAAGCGCTCTTCTTCCTTACAAAAACCCTTTAATAGGTCTCCAGCTGGATATGAAGGGCATTGCCATTTCCCAGGGAAGCGCATGCTCATCAGGTGCTTCAAAACCTTCAATGGTAATGATGATGATATTGTCTGAAGATGAAATGGAGCACAGCACCCCGTTGCGTATTTCCTTCAGCCATATGACGACAAGGGAGGATATTGACGCACTGGTGAACGCCTTAAAGGAAATTTCCGGTGATCTGGTTATAGAAAAAACAAATGTTGAACATAGATAACCTTATTTCCTGAAAATCGTAATTTTGATTATCCAAATTAAGGATCAGTATAAATAGAATATTAATTTAAATAAAAGAAACAAAATGGCTTTAGAAATTACAGATAGCTCATTTCAGGAAACGGTTTTGAAATCTGATAAACCGGTATTAGTTGACTTTTGGGCGGTATGGTGCGGACCTTGCAGAACTTTGGGACCCATCATTGAAGAAGTGGCAACCGACTTTGAAGGTAAAGCATTGGTAGGGAAAGTAGATGTTGATAACAACCAGGAAATCTCTATGCAATACGGGATCAGAAATATCCCTACAGTTTTAATCTTCAAAAATGGTGAAGTTGTAGACAAATTAGTTGGGGTAGCTCCAAAAGAGGTGATCGCCGAAAAGCTAAGCGCACACTTGTAAAAAAAATAACTTTGATAATGAATGCCTTCCGCTCATGGAAGGCATTTTTTTTAGAAATAATTTGCAGAGAATTAAAAAAGATGTATTTTTGCAATCACAAAAAAGAAACGAGTTCTTTTAACAGAAAATTGATCCGGTAGTTCAGTTGGTTAGAATGCCGCCCTGTCACGGCGGAGGTCGCGGGTTCGAGTCCCGTCCGGATCGCAACTGTTTAAATAGTAAAAAAGCTGTAAATATATTTACAGCTTTTTTTGTTTTGTTCCCGTTCTATTCTGAAAGTTTGAAAGTAAACTCGTTCCTGGGATCTTTCTTATACGCTTTTTCCTGAGTAGTTGGCGAAATCCCGAAAAGAGGCGAGTATGTTTTCACTTTTACGGTTTTATTATCCGGATAGAACTCAATAATTCTGAGCCAGCCATCACCGCCATTACCGTTGCGGTGCCCACCGCCTTCACTTTGCATATCAAAAAGCATCTGATTTACGTTTTTGCCATAGCTATTGGTATCCACACGGAAACCTTCACCTGAAATATGGCCGCTTAATACCAGCTGAAGGTTTTGAGAAGGCTGTATCAGCTTTTGCCATATCTGTTCTCCGTTATTAGATTCCGGAAGAGCGATGTTTTTTGATTTTTGGGGTACATTGTTTACTACAAAAGGTTCATACATGAACCATGAGTTATTTTTATCAGTTCTCTTGTCTTTTGAATCCAGGAAGGCATGGGTAATTAAAATTGACCGGTGGTTTTTGTACTGAGGCATATCCAAAACTTTTTTAGCCCATTCCAAAGTCTTATCCCTCGGCGCATATTCAAGGGTAAAAAATAAATAGTCTAAGCCATTGAGTCCCTTAAGTTCTAAAACAGAGTTTTCCATGCTTGGGACGCCGGCATCATTGAAAAAGTTTTGTACCAGATGTTTCTGGTTTAAGCGATTGAAATTGGAAGGGAAAAATTCATTATAGCGGGAAAATCTTCTGCCTTCCTCATTGATACTGAAATCATGATTTCCTGTTGCAGCTATATACGGCACTTTTCCATTTAGTCTTCCCAGGATCGATTGTATAGATTTCCACTGGTCATCCGCACTTTGGTCTCCGTCATATCCCTGATTAAGAATATTATTATGTTCCACCAGGTCTCCAACGTGGCAAACCATTTTAATATTAAGTGAAGCGATATTATCCTCGATCCATCTCACCATCAGATCTAAAACAGGCTGATTTTTATTCCATTTCACATAATTTTGCGTATCAGGGATCAGAATAATGCTCCATGACTTTTCATTGTCTAAGCGGGGAGCCTGAAATTTTTCCTGTGCGAAAAACACTGCGGACAGCAGTAGCAGCAATAGTGATATATTCTTTTTCATATATTTTCTTTATAGTTAATATCCGGGGTTTTGTTGTAGTGAAGGGTTTGCGTCTATTTCTGATTGGGGTATCGGCCAATGTTCATCCTTATTTATTTTATAAACCACTTCCTGGGTAGTAAAGTATGTTGAGGCTACTGAATGATTATAGACAGGGTTTGCACTTTCATCAAAACCTGATATTACAGATTTGGTCCAGTTGTTTGCGTTACGGTTCAGGTACAGGTACCCGTTCATTACATTATTGGCAATGCCCCAACGTCTTATGTCATACCATCTTAATCCGTCATTAGCCAGTTCTACTTTTCTTTCATAGCGAAGAGCTTTTCTCAGCTGAGCCTGAGACATACCGTTATTCAGAGGCGGCATTTTTGCACGGGCCCTGATCTGATTGATCATATCATAAACGGAATTATCCAGCTGATTCAGCTCGATTTTTGCTTCTGCATAGATCAGCATTAGTTCCGGAAGTCTGAAGATCCCAACATTTAAATCTGAATTTCCGCTTACTGAGGTAGAATTGAAGTCGGCAATATCAACCACTTTTCTCCAGAGGTAGCCACTGAAAGACCGATAGGCATTGGTAGCATCGGCATTGGCGACCTGTGTGGGTGCTCCGCCATTGGCCACGGACCAGTAGTTATTTACTTTTGGGAATGAAGTGCTCGGCTCAAACTGGTAACCCAAAAATCTGGAGTGGGGCCGTACGGCATACATATCAAGGCGAGGATCCCTGTTTTTAAAAGGATTTGTTTCATCATACAGCGGAGATTCTATGATTGACAGACCGTCTATCATTTCATAGGAATCTATGAGATTTTGGGTAGGACCCCAATAGCAAACTCCTTTACCCAGACGGGATGCTGCGTAATATTGCTGATTATGAAGATATCCCGGTACATTAAGGTTATATTCGGCTACCCAGATCCATTCTTTACTGCTGGAAAAACCGCTGTGCCCGAAGATATTACTTGGATCCGGTTCCCCTACCGTATGGTCTTTACCCACGTAATTCACAGAAGAGTTGAACGGTGTCAGACTGTGAACTCCTGCAGCCAGATCCAAAGCTTGTTTTGAAGTAGCTGCTGCCGCTGCGTATTGTTTAGAATAAAGTTCAATTCTGGCTTTTAACATTAAGGCTGCTATACGGGATGCACGGACATTTCCGAACTGCGATTGGGATACCGGAAGTTGGGGTGCTACAGCTTCAAGCTCTTCAATAATGAATTGCTGAATTTCGGTAACAGGCGTCCGGAGAACGTTAGCATTGTTCAGGGTAACTGCTGATTTTAGCAGGGGAACATCTCCGTAAAGCTCAATAAGCTGAGAATAGCAGTACGCACGGATAAACCTCAATTCCGAGCCAAGTTCCTGCTTTTGGACTTCGGTAATTCCTGAAATCTCATTCAGTTTATCGAGTACTGCGTGACATCTTGCGATCGTTTTATAATGAACCTCCCATGGTTTTATTGCTAATGCATTGGTGGTAGTAACGGAACTCGTGATAGGCGATGTATAATTGGTTCCTGGTCTTGCATATCCGATATCCGTAATGTTATCCATCACGTGCCAGATCGGAGTACTGGCGGCATCCAAAGTACTTAAGTTTCTATACGCTGCAAAAAGACCCATTTTTCCTTCTTCATAGGAAGCTGGGAAGGTTCCGGATGTCGGTCCGTTTAGCGGCTCCAGATCCATATCGGCACCTGAGCATGAAGTGATTATGGCAAATAAGAATATTTTTAGAAAGTTTTTCATTTTTTTTTCATTAAAATTTAACATCAATACCGAATGAAAATGTTTTTACCTGTGGATAATAGTTTCCACCTCCCAGAGAAACTCCATCAGAGCTTCCCGCATTGTAATTGATCTCCGGATCATATCCTTCGTAGAATTTTGTGAAAGTCAGCAGATTTTGTCCGTTTAAATAGATGTACATGCTTTCCAGGAAAGTGTTGTCTATAAAGGATTTAGGAAGTTCATATCCGATCTGTACATTTTTAAGGCGTGTATAGGCTGCACTTCTCATCCACATTGTAGAATTTTGTGTATTGTTGGTAGACGTCAGGGAAACCCGTGGAAACTGAGCATCTGTGTTTTCCGGAGTCCAGTAATCAAGCTGCCAGGGTTTTACGGCACTTGAGTTTACCGCAGGAATTACATAGTGTGAATCCAGATAGCCGTCAACTTTTCCGACTCCCTGTATCAATGCCGATAGCCTGAAACCTTTCCAGGAAAATCCCAAATTAAGGCCGTACGTATATCTGGGCACTGTACTTCCGATAATAGTTCTGTCAGCATCAGTAATTTTTCCATCCCCAATCGGATTACCATTGGCATCAAAGGCTCCGGCAATATCCCGGTATCTGATGTCTCCCGGCTTTAAGGTTCCAAATTGCGTTGGGCCGGCATCGATCTCCGCCTGATTTTGGTATAAACCGTCGGCAATAAAGCCGTAAATGGAATTTACTGAAGAGCCAACCTGCTGCCGGAGAAGTGTTCCGGAAGATTGCCCTTTCATGTCAATGATTTTATTATTTACATCGGAAAGATTAAAACCGATATTCATTTTAAAATCCCCCCATCTTTCATTATACTGCGCGCCTATCTCCCAACCTTTGTTGCTTACGGTGGCAGCATTTTGAACCGGTGCTTCTAAACCTGTAAGCTGGGAGGTATTTAATCTTAGGAGAATTCCTTCGGTTTTTTTATTGTAAATGTCAAAAGACAGGTCCAGCTTTCTCCATAAGGAAAGATCAACACCTACACCGGACATTGTGGTCTCTTCCCACTTCAGATCAGGATTAGACATTATCAATTGCTGTATCGTTTGATACACCTGTCCGTTCATAGAAGTGCTCCCCAATGATAATGGTTCTGAGAACGGATAGTAAGAAGAGCTGATATTCTGATTTCCTAATTTCCCCCAGGAGCCTCTGAATTTTAATTGGCTGATAGTACTTCTTAGACCTTCAAAAAAGTTTTCTCTTGAGACCACCCAGCCGGCAGAAAATGAAGGAAAAAAAGCCCAGCGGTTTTTGCCGATAAATCTTGAGGTGCCATCGTACCTTACATTGGCCTCAAATAGATATTTTTGATTGTAATTATAATTTAGCCTTCCAAAAGCAGAAACCAGCAGCCATTCATATTCTGATCCTCCATTATCTTTGGTCTCGTTATCCGCACCAGCATCCAGTACTTCATAATTATCATAAAGGAAATCCCGTCTGTACCCGGACAAGATTTTTTCATTATACGTTTCCCTCGACGTTCCGGCAAGAAGCTCGAAATTGTGCTTGCCAAATTCTTTCTTCAGGTTTGCCTGGAACTGATAAGTTCCGTAAAACTGGCGTCTTGCAGATTCCGTAAGCTCCGTAAAGGTATTGGCGGCACCCGCTTCAGTTCCGTCCTCATAATAGGTGTTTACACTTTTTCTGAAAAGATGGATATTGGTTGTGAGATAACGTGGGGCCACAAGACCTTTCAATGTCAACCAATCCGTAGGCTTATAAGAAACATTCAGGTTTCCTATAAACTCTAAATTGTTCTGTTTACGGTTTCCTCCATCTTCGATGTACCCGACCGGATTAATTTTTACCCACCCGTCGGAATAGTTTTCACCATAATAAATGGGGATATTCGTAGGCATTCTGCCAAGATAATTCCAGATGGTTCCTTCATCAGCGATCTGCTTTCTGTCTTTGTTGATCAATGACAGGTCTAGTCTGATATTCCACTGGTCATTGGGAGTAATGTCCATATTATTACGGAAAGTGAATCTCGTAAAGTTGGTATTTTTAATGATGCCTTCCTGTCTTGCATACCCGAATGACGGTGCTACACTGATAATCCCGGATTTTGCGGATAATGAAAAATAATGGTCTTGCAGGAATCCGCTTCCCTGAAGGATCGCCTTTTGCCAGTCATAGTTGCCGGGATTTTTGTTGTATGCCTCCAAAAAGGCGCTGATATCTTCATCACTGTAAATTTTTGTACCATTGTCATTCATGCTGGCGTCATTAAAGACTTTCATGTACGTAAGACCATCGGTGACTTTTGGTATGGCTGTTGGTGTCTGCCATCCTGTGTACATTCGGTATTGGGCAGACAGCTTGTTTCCTTTGGCACGTTTGGTAGTGATGAGAATAACTCCGCTGGCGGCTCTGGAACCATATATTGCAGAAGAGGCGGCATCTTTAAGAACAGAGATAGATTCAATCATGTTAACATCTATATCATTGATGTTTCCTGCGACGCCGTCGATAATAACAAGGGGATTGCTGTCAGAACCACCAAAGCTATTGATCCCTCTGATTCTGATATTTCCGGCATCACCACCTGGTGCACCTGTTTGTGTAGTAACTGTAACCCCCGGTGCCAGGCCCTGTAAAATGTTTCCGGCTGAAAGTACCGGTTGTCCGTCTGCTACTGAACCTTTCACTACGGATACGGAGCCTGTCACTATGGATTTCTTTTGGGTACCGTACCCTACAATCACTACCTCGTCTATTTTTTTCTCCTGCTGGTTTACAGTGTCCTTTTGGGATCTTATTTCATTTTCGGCAAGGGAGTAGCTACCGGAAGTCAGTTTCCTGAGGCTTACCGTATTGTTCTGGATCTGATAATCCAGAGGAACGGTCTTTTTCAGATAATCCAAACTTTGCTTTAATGATGAATAGTTGATTTTGTTTTCATCTACCCAGATGTTTTTAAAATCTGAAGCAGAATAAAAGAATCTGGTTTTAGTAGATTGTCCTAACTTTTTAAGTATCCTGACCAAAGGTACCTGCTTTTGAATACTGGTTACAGGCGTGTTAGCCTGGGTCTGCGCATAATTGATCACAGGTAGACCCATCGCTACGAGTAAAGCAATAGAAATTGCAGTTTTTTTCATAAATTTGATGAATTAATTTATTATTCTTTAGCGAGTTTTAGATTAATTACAAGCACTGATAACGCCACATTATTAGTGCTGTTTTATTTTAATACAGAACTATTTCATTTTCATTTTTAAAGACGGTTTTTAGGTTAAATGGATAATTTATGATGGAAAGAATTTCTTTCAGATTTCCTGAAAATGAGCCTGATACCCGGTTTTTAGAAAGTTTTTCAGGATAGGTGATATTGGTTCCGTAGGTATTCTCTATTTCAGTTATGGCATCTTCAAAAGTTACATTTTCAAAAGTGAAGGGCCTCACCGTACTCGTTGCATAATAATGAAGATCTTTTTTTGTCGGAGAAGTGCTCCAGTTCTCATCAGGCAGGAGAAATGTCAGTTTGCCGTTGTGTTCTATTTTTACTTTTCCTTCAATCAATTTTACCTTTTTTTCCTGCGATCTCTGATCAACTAAAAATTTTGTTCCCAAAACCTCAACATTAAAATCACCTGCGTCTATGATAAAAGGTTTGGATTTATCTTTTGCAATCGAGAAAAAACCTTTTCCCTGAAGTGTTACATTTCTGTATTTTTTCCCAAAATCTTTATGTAGGGATAATTTACTGTAAGGTTCTAAGGTGATCATGCTGTTATCAGATAATCTGAACGTTTGGGAAGATCCATTGGTTTGCAGCACTAATGCAGGCAGATCATCTTTGATTTCTTTTGAGGCCGGAGCCCTATAAAAAAATAGTATCCCGAATATGGGCACCAGAATAGCGGCCGCAGCCATCCAATAATATTTTCGTTTGTTATCCCGTTTAATCCTCCTTTCAATTCCTTCCCAGATTTTAGCGTCGGTTGCAGGATCCATTTCCTGTTTTTCTTCGGAGACGGCTTTCCAGATTTTTTCAAAATCGTTTTGAGTATCTTTCATACACTTATACTTACGTGGCTAAATCAAAATATCCACCCCTGAAGGATGGATTTAATGATTTGTTTATATCAATTAATATTGGGTTAAAATAGGTTGAGGTTCGCCTTTATGTATCGGACAACTTTGTTGACTTGTTTTTCCACAGCTGTTTTTGAGATGTTATTTTCCTTGGCGATCTGTGAATAGCTTATTTTTTCTAACTTGTTCTTGTAAAAAAAAGCTTTGCTTCTTTCAGGAACCTCTTCCAGAAGGTTTTGTATTTTCCGTAACTGCTCTTCTTTAAACTCATTATCGGTCTTTTCTGAATCAGCCTCATCTTTTATAAGGTCTTCATGCGAAAAAGAGATGAGCATTTTATTTTTCCTGTAAAAATTAGAAATTTCCTGTTGAGCTGTTTTGAAAATGACAGATTCTAAAGTCTGGTGGTTTTTTAGTGAGGAGGAATGCTTCCAAAGATGTATGAAAATCTCCTGCACCACATCTTCCACATCTTCCACATTTGAAATAAACTTTTTGACAAAAAAGTATACTTGATGTTTGTAATCTAAATATATTTTTTTAAAATATTCCATTATCAAGAACCACACAGTTTCAATGCATGGCAAAAGTAATCAATTCATATCGGGCTGATACCAAATATTAATTAAATTTAATTTAGATATCCCATCTGTATTCTCTTGTCCGGGTAACGTGGAGCAGACGGAACAGGTCCGGATAAGGAGCCTTTAAACGGAATTTAAAAGCAGAATAATAAAAAGTAACTCCGTAATTTCAGCATTATTCCAGGTCATGGATGTTGTTTTGGATTTTTTGTGTTTGATAGTCTGTTGGTTAGGGGAATTGGGGGAGAAAAAAGTTTTATTTTGTTTGAATGCATTAGAAAAAATCATATCTTTGCCCCACTTAAAATTGATCCGGTAGTTCAGTTGGTTAGAATGCCGCCCTGTCACGGCGGAGGTCGCGGGTTCGAGTCCCGTCCGGATCGCATAAACGCAATAATATAATATCTCAATTTCAAGTTAGCGTAAAAAGATCGATAAATCCTGCAACTTTCAAAAATTGCAGGATTGTTTTTTGGAAATGCTTCCGTTTTTGGATTTCTCCTTAAGGATAGTTCCATTTGTTTATAAATCCTGTGAAGCCTTTTATGATTTACGTTCTTCTGTACTGTTTTTTGGGAGCCTACAACAATTGGCATTAAAAGCCAAACAAGTCTGTATCAATACCGAGACCAAACCCAAGCCAGTATTTTCCGTTATTGATCCACTTTTTTCCTGCTGTATCAGTTCCAAAATCAAAGCCGACAGGAATGAGGGCAAAGGTTATCTTGTTATAGGTATAGGTGGCAGCCAAAGACGTTGACAGCATGAGTGCTGTATAGGACTTCTCAGAATCATTAAAATGATTCTGCGTGTTTTTATCGCTCAGTTCTTCCGCCATAGGAGATAAAAGTACTCCAAAAGCAAATTTATGATTACTTGATCGATCAACCCAATATCGATCAACGCTTTTAACATAAAAAGGAACAAAAAGTCCGATATTATCCACATCAGCTTTAGCAGTGACATACCCATCTTTATTTCTTGCCCTAACCTTAAATGGCACGGTCATGATTGAAAGTTGTCGCATCGCCGCTAAGGACGTGTAACTGTTGCTATGGCTTACATACTCTTTTTTTTCAGCATCCAGATCTGCGTAATAATCTCTAAACATTTTGTTCTTGACGTCGTAGAAATGAACCTTTAGATAAACTTTGTTGTCATTCTTTGTGGAGTCCTTGGAAAGCTCTGTTGAAATTACTTTTATTTTTCCCAATCCGTGTTTCCATATTTCCGGATCATCGAATAATTGTTCCTGGGCATGGCACAAAAGAGTTACTCCCAAAGAGAGTAAAATGGTCAATATTCTTTTCATGGTTTTAGTTTTTGTAATGGTTACATAGTAAATTTAATACTTTTGAGATTCTAATTGAAGAACTTCATAAAAAAATCGCTCTTTTCGATCAGGCACTAGAGTACCATTTTTTAAAACTATTTTTACCGTTTACCAATAAGGTCCTATTATGACATCCCGTAATGTTGTCGACGAAAGTACACTGTTTTCAAAGTTCAAAGCGAAGGAAAACAGTGGCCAATCGTGACACTTTTAATTTTCAAGATAAAAATAATCAGTGTTAATAGCCTGTTCAGATGCCGGTTCGGACCGCAATTGTTTAAATAGTAAAAATGCTGTAATATATTTTACAGCATTTTTTGTTTGGTGTCCGTTTAAGGATGGTTGTTTATTATACTTTCTCAAATGATGAGCTGAAAGGATATGACAGATGATCAAATAGCGCCCGCAGGAGCAACTGCAGGGAAATCCTTTTCAGGATCAAAGACATTATTGAAAAAGTTTGTTAATGAGTACATAGCAACCAGGGCAACGATCTCCATGATATTGGCATCGGTATAGCCTGCGTCTCTGACGGCTGATACATCTGCGTCATTGATATTTCCCCGGCTTTCAATCACTTTTCGTGCAAATTGTACTGCTGCATCCCGCTTTGGATCATTGGCATGCCCCTTCCTTGCGAGGATGATCTCTTCAGGCGTAAGCTGAGCCATATGCTGGGCAGTAAAACTATGAACTGTCAGACAGTAGTTGCAACCATTGACCTCTGAGACTGCTAAGCCAATACTGTCGCGGGTCTTCACATCAAGTGCCCTGCTCAGTGAATTCAGCAGTGTGGCCCACGCGTTGAAGGCTATAGGACTTTGGGCAAAAGCTGCCATCATATTTGGAGTGAATCCGATGTTTTTCGTAAACGCATCCAAGGTTTGCTTTGAGTCAGCCGGCACATTTTCCGGATTTAAAATTTTTGTTCTGGCCATTTTAGTAATTTTAAGAATTAGATGTAATGATATTGTTTAAAGGTATTATTTATACAAAGTTTAACACTTCGGAAACCGGTCGGCGTGGTTTTTGTATCCAGTTTCCCTGGCGTTCTGCACCTACAGATAATAACAGGACGGGTATTTCGTTTTCTGCCAGCCCGAATTCCTTGTGGACAGCCTCGGCATCAAAACCGATCATGGGGGTCGAACCCAATCCCCAAGAGCTTGCTATATACATCATGGTTGTGGCACCAATAGTCCCGCTTCGTACCGCCTCGTCACGTTGACGTTGAGGATAGTCGGCATACAGGTTGCGGGCAGGGATTTCCCAGTCCGGAATCAGTTTTGCAGGCATGATGCCGGCTTCAACCACCGGTTGCAGCCGTTCCGGGATGACAGTCGAATCAGCTAACTGACCGATGACGATGAAGGTGACGGAAGCTTCCTTAATCGCAGGCTGATTCCAGGCAATCGGGCTCAATCTGGCCTTTGCTTCTGCAGAATGTACAGCAATAAAGCGCCAGTTTTGCATGTGAAAGGATGTCGGGGCCGTTGTGCCAATTCTTACAAGTTCCCGGATCTGATCTTCGGTTAAGATAGCGGTAGGGTCGTAATATTTAGTTGCCCTACGGTTTAAAATAGTTTCAATAACAATATTGCTAGAAACTTCTTTTGTTTGCACAATGTTGGATGTGTTTTCCATGATTTAAAATGTTTTATGTTAAAAAAGATTGTTTCTTATTGACATTACAAAGGTAGGGTAGCAAATAGGCTGAGGAGGTGTCTATAATACCTTTTGGGTTGTCTGAATTCCTATGTTAAGTTGATTATAGGGTGCGATCTTTTTTCTTGTTATCCGATAGTTTTTCCTGCGTAGGACCGGCTGGAGCCATGCACAGCTGCATGGGGATATGAGCTTTTAAGAAGGTAGGGAGAAAGGAGTCTGTGCCCATACTAAGCTTATCTGACTTCCCGGGTGAAATCCAGCTGACTCCAGCTGACTCATGATCGACAAGGTTTAACACTTGAGTATGCTAACCCTATAGATTATTTGCTTCATTGCTTAAGCTGAAGAGTAATGATTATTGAATGGATCTTAATGTAATGACGGATCTTTCTAATTACTTCTGAACGAAGAGATGTTTATTCCGGCATAGGTCTTAAAAAATCTGCTGAAATGGGCTGGGCTTTCAAATCCGAGGTCATAGGCGATCTCCTTAGCGGATTTTTCTGTATAGTGTAAATACCGCTTAGCTTCAAGGATAAGTCTTTCCCGAATGATTGTTGAGGGTGTTGGCTGCTTTAAAAATGCAAACTGGTTAGTCAGGGATTTTGGCGCCATATTAAGGGCACCTGCATAAAAGCTAACCTTGTGCTGCTCTTTGAAATTTTGCTCTACCAATAAGGAGAATTTTCGGACAATCTCCATCTTTTCATCTGGAAATTGTTGATAACTTTCATTTTGGAGTTTGGCTATTCTTGTAATTTTTATGATGATCCTTTTTAATAATGTGCGAAGCATTTCTCCCTGAAAATGGTCATGGATCATTAATTCTTCCGAAAACACCTTTTCCAGATATAACAGATCCTCCGCATCCTGGTCGTTCAGAACAATAAACATCGGGTGTTTTATCCCATAAAAAAGGAAGCCTGCACAACCTACCTCAGCATCATGATCTATAATGCAGTAAAAATCTCTGTTGTATTGCCAAACGGTGAGGTTTTCCGGTTGCTGAAAAGTGAAATGCTGATTGGAAACCAGAGGTAATATGCTTTGGGCAGGCATAACGTAGGAAACCTCGTCTATCAGGACCTCCTGTGCTTTACCTTTATTATATACAAAAGTATTAACAGGATAGGACCGTAGCAGGCCAGGTCCTTTTCCTGAAAATAATCTGTTATTAATATGCATGGCGAACCAGGCCGATGTTGTCCTTTCGTTATATTCCCTGATCAAGATCTCCGGATTTTATTTAAGTGTAATTATTTCTGTTATCAATATCAAGAGTTGTTTATTCTCCGGCTACCATGTGCATTGCAATGGCAATACGGTTCCAGCTGCCGATAGTAACGGTAACAAAAATCACCTGCGCCAGTTGTTGCTCGCCCAGCAATGCCAGTGCACGTTCGTAGGTTTCGTCCGATACGCCGCCTTTATCGATCTGAGCGACTTCCTCTGCTAATTTCAGGGCGGCCTGTTCGGTTTCTGTAAAGAAAGGCGTTTCCCACCAGGCTGATAAGGCAAATAAGCGTTGTGGAGTTTCTCCCAGCCCCAATGCCGATTGCGTATGGGTGTTGATACAGTAACCACAGCCGTTGATCTGCGAGATCCGTGTCCGGATAAGTTCCTGAAGCCTGGCATCAAGCTCCAGTGTTGGTAAATATTTATCAGCAGTGCCCATTGCCCGGTATAATTTAGGTTCCGCTTTTCCGATGTCCATTCTTGTTTTTAGCATAATCTGTATAATTTATTGTTTTGTATATTTTTTTCTATTCTGATTTCTTGTAGCCATATCCCGGTATGAGAGATATGATTATTTACGGACCTGTATAATTGTTTTTCCTTTGATCTTTCTTGTGGGGTTGAATGCGGTTACGGCATTCTCCAGACTTTCAATCTGGCCAATATTTGTTTTAAGTTTGCCATTACGCAACAACCCGGCAATTTCAATCAGTTGAGTCCGGTTAGCCTCTACAACAAAATCAATGGCTATTCCGTCTGCTGGTTTCACGTCGGTAGGACCGGCAATCGTCACTAATGTTCCCTTAGGCCTGATGAGTGATGCAGATTTTTCAGCGATTTCACCACCAAAAACATCAAATACCAGATCTACTGAACCAATATCCTGAAGGCTATCTTTTTCAAGATTGACAAACTCATGAGCTCCGAACTCAAACGCTGCCTGCTGATCGTCACCGCGTCCGGTTCCGATGACGTAAGCTCCGGCGTGGTGGGCAAGCTGGGCTGCCATTGAGCCTACCGCACCTGCCACTCCATGTACAAGAACGGACTGTCCTGCCTGAAGCCGGCCAAGATCAAAAAGCCCCTGCCACGCAGTCAAACCAGGAATGATGATACTTGCACCGTCTGTAAAATCAATATCTCCCGGTAATGGGGCCAGATTACGTGCTTCAACAGCAATATATTCAGCCAAAGAACCATCACGGGTCCAATCCGTAAGGCCAAATACACGTTGTCCTAAAGATACTCCTGTGGCACCATAGCCCAGGGCAATTACCACTCCTGCCAATTCGTGTCCCGGTACGGATGGGCTTCGGTCGCGGCCTAGCCGGTCAGTCCATGTTGAGGGCCATGTCAGTTCACCCGAAGTAAACCCTGAAGCATATACCTGAACAATGACGTCATTTAATGCCGGTTCCGGAACAGGCCTGCTCTGTAAGGTCATGCCATTGGTATCCATATTGGGATCGGTGACCACAATGGCCTTCATCGTTTGCTTACTTTTTTCTTCTTTCATACCATTTGTTTTTTGAGATTAATATAGATTCTTGTTGACAGCATTTCCTTCATATTGAGGATAATGCTTTCTGGTGTTTTTTATTGATATAATCATCCAGACTCAGTTCATATCTTGGAATGCTTGCCAGCAGGAATGCAGCAGTACAATCCACAAATACACTGTAATCCAGCGGACTTTTTAATCCGAAAGAATATGCCATGGCCAAACCAAATAATAAGGTGAGTATGGAAGCCCCCAGGGCGACAAGTCTGGTCTTGTAACCAATGATCAGTAATACAGCGAACATCGTTTCAAGCACTGTGGCACTTACTGCCAGAAAAGGGATCATTCCTTTCGGAACGAATGAATTGACGGAAGCGGTATATTCCAAAAAGTCATGCCATCCCGTTGATTCATTCCAGAATCCAAACCTTCCTGCAACTGCGGATAAAAAGGTAATACCGAGACCAATTCTCAGTAAAAGCGATGCTATGGATAATTTTTTCTCCATATCTTTCTGATTTTAAGCTAAATTTATATTTTTACTGGATTAACCTGATAATCCAGTTTGAATATAATAGCTAATCCAGATGGAAAAATTCCGCGATTTAATTACTATTGAAAGATCTGCTGACGTTCCTATCTATCTGCAGCTTGCCAATGCAATAATTCATCAGATACTGAGCGGGCGGCTGCGAAAAGGAAGGAAAATGCCCGGTTCCCGTAGCTTAGCGGATCTGCTGAATATCAACCGTATGACGGTAGTTGCCGCTTACGAAGAATTAAAGGCACAGGGCTGGATTATTCAACATGCAAGAAAGGGGAGTTTTATCAATGACCAATTACCCATATTACAACCAAAAGAAATTACGGAGAATACCAGCCCTTTTTTAAAACCTCCCGGCCTGCCATTCCCTGTCAATGAAGATCGGGTCGGAATTCCTAACCTGATAACCGGCAAACCGGGCCAACTGGTAATAGACGACGGTTTTCCGGATCTAAGGTTAGCGCCGGTGAGGGAAATAGCCCGCAGCATGAAAGGCTTATCCAGAATGCCAACCTATACCAGGTATCTGCAGTATGCCACACCTAAAGGGAACGGGCTATTAAGAAAGGTATTGTCAGGCTACCTGAATGATACAAGGGGCCTGCCTGTGAACGAAGATAATTTAATGATCACCAGAGGCGCAACCATGGGGATTTATTTAGCTTCCCGTATCATTACGCAGCCTGGTGACCATGTGATCATGAGTGAGCCCGGTTTTCGTTTCGCCCGGCGGATCTTTAATCAATTGGAATTGAATATCAATAAGGTACGTGTCGATGAATATGGAATGGACATCGATGCTGTTGAGCAAATTTGCAAAACCAGACCTATCCGTTTGGTTTATACTGTTCCCCATCATCATTATCCCACAACGGTCACCCTGTCACCTGAACGGCGGATCCGTTTACTTGAATTAGCCAGGAAATACAGTTTTGCCATTATTGAGGATGATTACGATTACGATTTTCACTACAGCAGCAAACCTATGATGCCTATGGCCAGTATAGACCGGTATGGAAGCGTGGTATATGTAGGCACGCTGACGAAGACTTTAGCACCGTCTATCCGGATCGGTTTTTTGACCGCCAATGAGAATTTTATCAACCGTGCCGCATCATACCGTAATTTGATTGATTTCCAGGGAGACACATTTTCAGAAGCGGTTATAGCGGAACTTTTCCGCGATGGCACCATGACCAGGCACATCAAAAAGGCATTAAAAACGTATAAGGAAAGAAGAGACCATTTTTGTGATCTTTTAAAAGATCAGCTGGGAGAAAAGGTAAGCTTCGGTGTACCAGACGGAGGGATGTGCGTATGGACAAAATTCAATGATGTAGATTTAAAAAAGCTTTCATTGAATGCAGGCCTTAAAGGTTTGGGAATTAGTGACGGCAGCAAATATAATACGACAGGTAATGATTATAATTCCATCCGCATGGGATTTGCCAGTTTAAGTTTCCATGAGCAGGAAAAAGCCATATCAATTTTAAAATCCTGTTTATAACATGATATCCAAATGCTAAACAAGTCCCGAAGGGAATTGCCATTGAATGATAAGCTTACCGGACCAGCCTTATCCATACACTACTTATTGTTGAAAATGGTTTTCAGCCAGTCCGAGCATAGCTTTTTCCAGTTATCGGTGAGTTCAGATTTGTTGGTGATCCCGATTTTATGCTCACCTTCGGGAAAGATGAACAAGGCGCCCTTTACTTTGTTCCTCAGCATAGCCTCATAATATAAGATACTGTTGATCACGGGGACCGTACGATCGTTTTGGGCATGGAACAGAATGGTAGGTGGAGTTTTTTCCGTTACCCGATTCTGCATGGAGTATTCTTTGATCTTTTCCGGGGAAGCCTCTTCGCCAAGTAAGCTTTTACGGCTTCCCACATGGGCAAATTCTCCCAGATCAATAACCGGAGAAACCAGAATTGCAAAATTGGGAACCGTGGAAAAATTCTCCCAATCACCTTTTAATTCGGTGTAATCAGTAGAAATATTACTGACGGTGGCTGCCAGGTGTCCGCCTGCCGAAGTTCCGATCACACCGATCTGCTCCGGCGAAATACCATAATATCCCGCATTTTTTCTAAGGTATTTTATTGCGGCCTGGATATCCTGTAACGGGGCTATTTCCCTTTGCTTTAAATCAGGTGAAGTCGGTAGTCTGTAATTTAGAACAAAAGCTGAAATCCCCTGGGTATTGAACCATTTTGCGATCTGATATCCGCCCAGATCGTAAGTGAGCTTATAATATCCGCCACCGGGAATGACAATGACCGCCATCTGCTTTCTTTCTTCTTTGGGAGGTAAAAAAGCAAACAGTTCGGTTTCCTTTATTTGTACAATTCTGCCTTCTTTTTCCTCAGTTTTTAAAGAGAGTCCTTTGGAGTTCGGCATCTGACCTTTGGGCCAGAGAGTGATTTTTTCCTGTGCCGGTAACTGAATAAGGAAGAAAATCATTAAGTTGAAAACAGATTTTTTCATAGCCTGTTAATGTATTGTGAAAGTGTATTTTACTAGAATGGAAGCTTGTGATCTGATACATCAGCCTTTAAGGAAATCTTCTCTGAATGGCGTGAAAGCATCTATCAGTGTTCCTGCTTCCAGGCATTTTACTCCATGAAAAACATTGGGCTGGGCAAAAAATCCGTCACCCTGCCGTAAAACTTTAGTTTCCCCGTCTACGGTGACCTCAAATCTCCCCGAAGAAACATAGGTGATCTGCGAATGAAAATGCTGGTGTAAAGGCCCTACAGCATCTTTTTCAAACCTTACAATTACCATCATCACCTGAGCGTTATATCCTACAAACTGCCTGGAAACACCTTCCCCAAGATCTTCCCAGCCGGAATTGCCATCGAAAAATGGTTCTTTTTTGAAATTCATAGTATTTTAAGTTAAATATTTACAAATTATTGAGGTCTTGCATTTAAGCGATCTATTTGATATATTTTTCCAGTCCGGTTTTCAATTTTTTCAGATCTTTCAGAGCCAGTTTGGCAACAGATTCGGCTCCCAGCCTGGACAAATGCGTATCGTCATCTTTACCTTTCGGATAATAAGGATTTTCACCTTCTTTATAATGCAGATGCAGTTTTTTTGAATTTTCCGGACCGTAGGAAATTTCCAGCTGTTCTGTCAACAGCTGCATATCCACGAATGGCACTTTCAAATCATCCGCTACCATCCTTACCACCAAAGGATATTCTTTATGGGTATCGATCAGGACTCCCTTTTCATTAAAATTCCTTCTTACTATGGAGGTCATTAAAATAGGTGTCGCGCCTTTCGCCCTTGTTTCATTCACATACCTTTCCAGATTGGCTCTGTATTGGGTGTAAGGATTGGTGAACTTTGTCGAGTCTTTAAACTTCTGGTCATTGTGCCCAAACTGAATGATCACAAAATCCCCTTTTTTCAATTGCTTTTCTACTTTGTCCCATCTCCCTTCCGTTCTGAAGCTTTTTGAGCTTCTGCCGTTCATCGCATGGTTCTGAACCTCAATTCCGGTGGTTAAAAATTGTGGTAAAACCTGTCCCCAGCCATACTCGGGATTTTTCTCCGGGTTTTCCTTATTGGCCATTGTGGAATCACCGATCAGGAAAAGAGTAGGCCTCTGTTGTGCGAAAATCACTATTGATAAGAATAATAATAGTATGCCCAGTCTTCTATTCATTTTAAATTATTATTTATTAGGTTTCCAGTGATTAAATATCTTTTCAATAGTATAATTTTTCAACTCCTTTTTTGTCAGCTGATGTGACCAGCTTACGCGTTTCGAGGTATTTCCGCCGTCACCTTTGCTTCCGGATTCTGCATAGTACGCTGTTTTTTCTTTATCGGGAAACATTTTGTCTCCTTTCCAGGGATCCCAGCCTTCGGGAATGATGTGTCCGCCCATTTCTGTGCTGATGAAAACTGTTTTGGCGTAAGGTCTCCAGGGCCTGCCCAAATACACTTTTGTAACACCTTCTTTTGCAGTCAGCTTACAGTTGAAAAAGACAAAGCCGTATGGTTTTCCGGCCTCCGTAGCGGCTGCAGTAATGTAAGAATCGGCTAAACTTTTTATCGTACAGTTTTTAAAAACAGCTGTTGCCTGCCCGAAGATAAAATCCGTGGTTCCTTCGATGTAGCAGTTCTCAAAATATTGCCTGCTATGATTTGTGGCCGAATAGATCGTGTCCTGGCACCCTAAAATTCTGGAGTTTTTAATTATGAAACGATCACCTTCCACATGAAGCGAAACAGCCTGTCCCTCATGACAGGAAGAATTTTGAATGGTCAGATTACTGATTTTAATATCATCACCCATCACCAGTAGCGTATAAGAATCGAATGTGGTCATTTTTCCGTTAAATGCGTCCGGTTTCCCGGAAAAATCATTGTTGGTAATGATGGTGTTGTCTTTATTTTCGCCCTCTAACGTGATCTTATGTTTTGAAGACGGAATGATTACTTTTTCATGATAGGTTCCGGATCTGATAAAAACCAGTGCTTCCGCCGGACCCAGATCCCTGACAGAATTGATGGCCTTCTGAATGGATGTGAAATCTCCGCTTCCGTCTTTGGCAACGGTAATTCTTATGTACGGATCATTTCCTGCAAAGAGAAAGTCTGCTGCCGAAATGAGGAGAATTAAAAATAATTTTTTCATAGGTCATATTATTTTAACGCAAGGACCTGATTCTGTCTGGCAATATCATATCTATTTTCTGATGATCCCGGAGGAAAATATTATTATCTCTGTCATTCCCATTACCTTAAAACCTTATCTAAAAAATCCAGTGTATGATCCAGGGTTTCCGTAAACCAGGGTTCTGCTGACCAGAATGAATGCGGAGCGTCTTTGATTTCATAAAACCCGGTAGGAATGTTGTAGCCCTTTAATATTTTCATCATATCATCTCGTCCCGCATGAAATCGGGGCTGTGAGCTGTTGATGAAAAGGGTGGGAGGGGTATTTTTATTCACATATTCCAGCGGTGACGCTTCTTTCCATATTTTCGGATTATCTTTTCGCTGATATCCCAGCCAATATGCGGCATAAGCTCCCTCTTTATCCGCTTCCTTGTGAACAAAGGAAACAATACCATCAACGTTCACTATGGCCTGAAGCTTATTTTTTTTCCTGACTCCGACCAAAGTGGCGATCTGTGCTCCGGCTGATTCACCGTAAACCGCTATTTTTTTCTTGTTCAAAGAATATTTTTCATGGTTTTTCCTTAGCCATTGAATACCGGTTTCAATATCTTCAGCTCCGGCAGGATATCTGGCAACATCAGCCAACCGATAACCGATCGCAATGACTACATATCCTTTGGAAGCCAGTTCCATTGCCATAAATTTTTCATTGTCTTTGCTTCCTGAAATCCATCCGCCACCGTGAACCATTGCTATTCCCGGATATTTTTTTGATGCGTCCGAAGGATAATATACGTCGGCTTTCAGGGAAAGCCCGTTGATACTGGTATATTCTAAGCCTTTGTCAATTCTGATATTCTCAGGAACAGGCCGGTCAATAGGAGTAATGAAAGGATATTTCTTCTTGAGCTTTTCAAATGTATTTTCGTTTGTGTAAGGAGTAGCATTCGGTCGGTTTACCTGCCCGAATGCCATTGTCCCCACAAAAAAAATAGAAATATAAGTATGCCTTTTGTTAAAGATCATTTTGCTTATGGAATTTTTTATACTGTTTTTAGGCGGTTTATCTGAGGTACAGGCTTTAAGCGTAAGATTGTGGCTCATGGAAGAATTATTAATTTTTAGTAATTCTGAACCAGTCAAAATCCGCATACCCCCCGCGAGGCGATTTCGTAGTACTTATGCTGTATAAACCTATTTTAGCGCCAATCCATTTTCCCGGTTTTGCCTGGAAAATATCGCCTGCTTTTGTAAAATCCTTTCCGTTTTCACTATAGCTGAACTGGCATAAGCCACCCGGCTCACTGACATCTACCTTTAAATATGCTTCGTTACCTTTTAGTTTCGTTTCAAGCAGAACCTTTTCTTCACCACCTTTATCCACTTTTTCCGCTCTTCTTAATTGTAAATAAAATCCGTCCGGTTTGTTGGTAATGACAATCGATTGATGGTCTGTGCCCATTACCAGCAGGCCTGCGGTCTTTCCTTCTTTGGCATCTTCAGGGATCAGTTTAACCTTTGTGGAGGCGGCAAAGTTTGGAGCCGGGAATTTTTGGGTTAATAAATTCGGAACCTTCCACAGGTTTTTTTCACCTTCAGGAATTTTTATTGAGAATAATCTTAAAAATTTCTGTCCGGGAAGTTTGGATGACCAGATGATATTTTCATTTGCACTCCATTGCCATTGAAGCCCCCGTTTATCACCATCAAATTCATCCGTTTCTGCAGGTGTTACAACAGGATGAATCCGTTTAATATTGGGTTTCTTATAAGTTAAAACCGGCTCACCGATCCCGTTCTTATTATGGTCAGTTCCCATTGCAGGCCAGTCTTTCTCCCATTTCATAGGCTGTAAATGAACAACCCTTCCGGCTGTACCCGTATCCTGGAAGTGATAGAACCAGCTTTCACCCGAGGGCGTATCTACCCAGGCACCCTGATGTGGACCGTTGATCTTCGTTGAACCTTGTTCCAGCACGATTTTTTCTTCGTAAGGGCCGTAGATATTCTTTGACCTTAATACCAGCTGCCAGCCGGTAGCGACACCGCCCGCAGGGGCAAAAATGTAATAATAGCCGTTTCTTTTGTACATTTTAGGACCTTCAACTGTCGGGTGTGCACCATGGCCATCAAAAATGTGAGCGCCTTTATCCAAAACCTTTGTCCCACCAGGATCCATTTTATTGAGGGTTAAAATACTTTTTACTCCCGCACGGCTTCCTGCCCAGCCATGAACCAGATAGGCACTGCCATCTTCATCCCAGAACGGGCACGGATCGATCAGGCCTTTTCCTTCCATTACTAAAACAGGCTTTTCCCACGCGCCGAGCGGATCTTTGGTTTTTACCATGTAAATACCGAAATCCGGATCTCCCCAGTAAATGTAAAATTCTCCTTTATGAAAACGGATGCTCGGGGCCCAGACGCCGTCACCTCTTCTCGGGATTGAAAAATATTCTGCTGGCAACACATCCCCGATAGCATGATTCACCAGCTTCCAGTTGACCATATCTTTAGAATGAAGAATCGGCAGTCCCGGAGTTTCATTGAAGCTCGAAGCGGTCATATAATAATCTTCACCGACACGGATGACATCCGGGTCCGAATAATCTGCATACAGGATCGGGTTTCTGTAATTTTTTCCCAAATCGGCAGTCCAGACCTCAGAAACGTAGTTTTTTTCCTGCGCGCTGAGGTAAGTTGAAAGTGCGATTGTTGCTATATCTAAAATGTTTTTTGTCCTCATTAAGTCAGATTTGGATCTATCTGTTAATTTTAATGCGATTTAATTAGGAGATGCTTCATTTTGATACGCTGTGTCTAGGATAATGAACCGTACAATCACTTTTCAAATTCCAGACTTGCCAGAATGAACGGACCTGTTCCCTTTGCATCATTGGAACGGATCTCTTCGTTGATGTAATATTCGTAAGAGCCGTCTCTGTAAGGGTTCCCGCCTAAACCGGCAACAGCGCAACATCTGTTTAAGTTGACCACGCCGTTTTCATCCACTGTGATCAAATTTTTGATGATCCCGTCGTAGCCTTTTTGGGCATAAGCTTTATAGGATTTGGGCAGATATCCGTTATTCACCGCCTTGATAATGGTATAAACAAACATTGATGAGGCTGTGGCCTCGGTATAGTTTCCTTTCTGCCCGGCTTTATCCAGCACCTGGTACCAAAGCCCGCTTTCCTTATCCTGAACTTTGATGATGGCGTCTGTATATGATTTTATATAGGAGATCAGTCTTGCCCTTCCCGGATGATCTTCAGGCAGGAAATCCAAAACATCTACCATTGCCATTCCGTACCAACCCATCGCTCTTCCCCAGAAATTAGGAGAAAGTCCTGTTTGTTTGTCGGCCCATTTCTGTTCGCGGCTTTCGTCCCAGGCATGATACAATAGTCCTGTCTTTTTATCTAACAGGTTTTTTTGGACGGAATCAAACTGGAAGAGAACGTCATCATATGCCTTCGTTGCGTCGGCACCCTTTACAAAATCCCGGGTATAGTGCGTATAGAAAGGCATTCCCATATACAGGCCATCAAGCCAGACCTGGTATGGATATATTTTTTTATGCCAGAAAGAGCCTTCTTTGGTCCTTGGCTGCCCGTCAATTTGCCGGCGGAGTGTCTGAAGAGCCCTGAGGTATTTTTCTTTCTTCTCTTTTTCGTAAAGATACAGAAGCACATTCCCGCTGTTCAGCATGTCTATATTATACTTTTGTAAGTCGTAGGTAAGAATTGTACCATCCTCTTTGATGAGCTTTTCCCCGAAATCCCTGATGTAGTTATAATATTCTTTTTTACCTGTTTTAGCATACAGTTTTTCAGCACCATCTAAGACGATCGCCGACGGATAGGTCCATTTCGGGCTTTTGCTGAAATCCAGCATCCAGGATTCAGGGAAACGGTGCATTTCGGAAAGCATCATTCTTTCAGACCATTTCAGATGGGTAGGAACTATTTTTCCGGATTTTGAAGCTTCCGTTGCAGGCTTTGCTGCGGCAGCAGTTTTTGTTTGCGCCGGGATCAGAAGGACTCCTGAGCCCAAAGCGGCAAAAGCCAGCAACTTTATGTTGTGATTAATGAAATTCATAGCTTAAACTTTATAGCTGATCGTTTTTATCTAACATATCCAGTTTTTTTTCCAGGTCCTGGTAGAAGGCTTCCTCAGTTGTCAGTCCGTTAGGTTCCCGGGACCAGGCCGCTAAAAAATAATAGGAAACATTTTGGGTTTTCTTGAAAACAACGGCATGTGTAGATTTTGTCTTTACATATTTTTCAAAACTTTCTACAGGGTAGAAGACAGCCATTCCGAGGTTATCGTCTTTTTTTGCTAACGTCTGCTGCCCGTAAGTGGCAATGTAAGCCCATTTTTTATTTTTACTGATCCCCTGTTTCAGCGGAATATCTTTGATGGCTACAATTCCCGTACATAATCCTGAAAGCGCAGTACTTAGGCTTAAATCAACCTTTACAAAACGGTCCTTATTGAAAATTGTAAGTTTAGATCGCAGATCTACGGCATCACCCCACGTTTTCCAGCCTTTGTAATTGATGGTTGCATAAGACCGGTCTGTTTCGTTGGCTACTTTGGCAGTTGTACTTTTTACCATCTTAAAAGTTTCCACAAAATCATTCTGCTCGTCATATCTCCCATAAGAACCGATACCTATGGTACGGCCGGAATTTAAAATATCCTGTCCCCAGGATGCATCATTATGATAAGATTCAAAGCCGTCCTGTCCGACTTCCGGCAGAACCAGCGTGTTTACTTTTTTACCGAAAATATCCGTCGCATTTCTCCAGTCCAGATACAGCCTGTAGCCAATCTGGTTGTTTTCCAGACCGATACCTTCATATCTGATATAGTACGAGTGGTCAGTGTGTCCGGCAGGAAGCACAAGTTCATGAATGTTTTTGAAAGTTCCGCCGATGTATTTATTGCCTTCCCATTTTCCGCCTTCTTTTACGGAAAGTTCCGCATAAGAAAAGGGGGCTTTTGGATTTTTCCTGATTTTTTCAATCACAGCCGTCTGCGCTGAAAGGCTTGAGCTGATCAGTGCCGCTGCAACAACTAATTTTAACCAACTGAGTTTCATAATATTTTTATTAAGACAGGTTTTATCAATAACTGTATTTGTTAGTGCAATCGATTGCGTAAATTTTTATAAAAATATACCAGCTTCTAATCTAATACTATTTTCCAAAAGGTAAAGAAAAAATATGGTTTTTCTTTGGTTTTATCATGCTGAACTGCTGAATTTTTCTGGATCATATTATTTAATTGTTTGATTATTAATGTATTTTGGGTATTTATGAATTTAAAAATATTCACAATGAAAACTACAGAATCTGCTGTGATTTAATGTAGTATTGGCTCAAAACCGGTCGCTTCCTGGCCTGAAAAATCCCCAAAAATGATAGCCTGGGAATAAATTTTCACTCTTTTCCTGATTTTTCATAGTTTAATATCGAAAACATTAATCCTGTTTTATACTTTGCATTATTTGTTGGTTTTATGTATGATATATGTATCAGTATTTATGTGTTTTTATTATATTGATATGGTTGTTTCAATGACTTAGTTCTGACAAAATTTATAAGATACAGTAAGCAGTCGGCGATTTTTGGTTAATATGGACAATAAAGTTCATAGCAAAAATAATGTGGTTTTAGTTATTGTTTTGGTTGTATTTATTTGAAATGTAGGTAATTATGAATTTAAATTAATTTTTTATAAACTATTTAAAGAATAATCATATCTTTAGACCGCAAGTATTTTTTGCCAATTTAGTGTAATTTTATGCAATCGATTACGCAATGTTTAACTGGTTTGCCGAAACCAAAAAAAGAAAAATAAAGCAGTATGATACAATCAGAATTTCGTTACGCCCATCATCCTGAAGATGTAAAAAAATATAATACTGAAGATCTCAGAAGGGAGTTTCTAATAGATGATTTATTCAATGAAGATAAAATAAGACTGGTCTATTCTATGTATAACAGGCTGATTGTGGGAGGTGTAATGCCTTCAACACAGGCTCTGAAACTGGAACCTACTGATGATCTGAAAACTCAGCACTTCCTGGACAGAAGGGAGTTGGGGATCATCAATGTTGGCGGTGCCGGAAAAGTAACGGCAGACGGCGAGGTATATGAGCTGGGAAACAAAGAAGCCTTATACATCGGGAAAGACACCAGGGAGGTGATCTTTGAGAAATCGGGTAATGAGCAGCCATATTTTTACATCAATTCTGCCCCGGCCCACCATGCCTATCCTACACGAAAGATCACAAAAAATGAAGCTGAGATTGTGGAATTAGGTGAAGAAAAGTATGCCAACAGGCGTACCATCAACAAACTGATCGTAAATTCTGTGCTTGAGACCTGTCAGCTGCAAATGGGGATGACCGAGCTGCATACGGGAAGCGTCTGGAACACGATGCCGGCGCATACTCATACCAGAAGAATGGAAGCCTATTTCTATTTTGACCTGGAGGAAGGGCAGACGGTAAGCCATTTTATGGGACAACCTCATGAAACGCGTCATCTCTTTATTACCAACAGACAGGCGGTATTGTCTCCGGAATGGTCTATCCACTCAGGAGCGGGAACTTCTAATTACAGCTTTATCTGGGGGATGGCCGGAGAAAATATGGACTATGGTGATATGGACGGTATCAAAACTAACGAACTAAAGTAATTTTCTAATGAATTTATTTGATTTATCCGGTAAAGTAGCAGTAGTTACAGGCGGTACTCACGGATTAGGAATGGCAATGGCAGAAGGTCTTGCCGCCGCAGGTGCTGAGTTGGCTATTACAAGCACAACGCCGTCAAAATTAGAAGAAGCTTTACACTATTATCATTCTAAGGGATACAAGGCAACAGGATATGTTTTTGATGTAACGGATGAGCTGGAAGCCAGCCAGAAAGTAGCTTTAATGGAAGCCACCCATGGAAAGATAGATATCCTTGTCAACAATGCAGGCATCATAAAACGCATTCCGGCGATTGATATGGAGGTGGAAGATTTCAGAAAAGTAATTGATGTGGATCTTACAGGGCCTTTTATCATGTCCAAATTAGTCGGGAAATATATGATCAAAAGAAGATCCGGTAAGATCATCAATATCTGTTCGATGATGAGCGAGCTGGGTCGCGATAATGTAGTGGCATATGCTTCCGCAAAGGGCGGCCTGAAAATGCTGACCAAAAACCTGGCCACAGAATGGGCAAAATACAATATCCAGGTGAACGGGATAGGCCCCGGATATTTTGCGACTTCCCAGACGGAGCCCATCAGAGTGGATAGAAATCCATTCAATGAATTTATCATCAGCAGAACTCCCGAAGGAAGGTGGGGCAACCCTGAAGACCTTGCAGGCACGGCTATTTTCCTGGCTTCCGATGCAAGTAAATTCATCAACGGGCAGATCATTTACGTTGACGGAGGAATCCTCGCAACCATCGGAAAACCTGCCAATGAATAACAACAGAATCAGACCAGAATGAAACCTTTTATTACAGATCAATTTTTATTACAAAATAAATACGCTGAAGAATTATATTTCAGATATGCGGAAAAACAACCGATCATTGATTACCATAATCACCTGATCCCTAAAGATATTGCAGAGGACACGGTTTTTGAAAATATCTCAAAAGTCTGGATCGCGGGAGACCACTACAAGTGGAGAGCCATGCGTACATTAGGTGTGAATGAAAAATTTATCACGGGAGATGCCTCAGATAAAGAAAAATTTCAGGCCTGGGCAAAAACGGTTCCGTATACCTTGAGAAACCCTTTGTATCACTGGACACATCTGGAATTAAAAAGATATTTCGGAATTGATGAGTTACTGAATGAAGACAATGCGTCTGAAATTTATGAAAACATCACCGCCCAGCTTCAGACCCCTGAAAAATCAACAAGGGGCTTATTAAAGATGATGAATGTAGAATCTCTGTGTACAACGGAAGATCCTACGGATATTTTGAATTACCATCAGGATCTCGCGAAAAGCGATTTCAGCATTAAAGTAAGTACAGCCTTCCGGCCTGATAAAGCGATTTTAATTGAAAATCACAACTTTGCGGATTATATGGCAAAGCTGGGCGAATCGGCGGGAATTGAAATTAATTCTTATCAGGCATTATGCGATGCTTTACTGAAAAGAATCGAATATTTCCATGAGAACGGATGCCGGTTATGCGATCACGGATTGAATAATATTTCTTTCGAAGAAGCTACAGAAGCGGAGGTTAATGCCATTTTCAATGATAAATTAAACGGAAAGGTTATCGCTGAAAAGCAGGTCAACCAATTCAAAACCGCTGTTTTGTTATTCTTAGGTGAAACCTATCACAGGTTTGGATGGGTGCAGCAGTTCCATTTGGGGGCATTAAGGAATAATAACGAGAGAATGCACAGGATTTTGGGTCCTGATACCGGTTGGGATTCTATTGGTGATTTCGTTCAGGCTGAAACTTTATCTAAGTTTTTAAATACATTAGACGGAAAAGACAAGTTAACGAAAACCATCTTATATAATTTAAATCCTGCCGACAATGAGGTTTTTGCTACCATGATAGGAAACTTCAATGACGGAAGCATCAAAGGAAAGGTACAGTTCGGTTCAGGATGGTGGTTCCTTGATCAGAAAGACGGAATGATTAAACAGATGAACGCCCTCTCAAACATGGGGCTGATCAGCTGCTTCGTTGGAATGTTAACCGATTCGAGAAGCTTTCTTTCTTACCCGAGACACGAATATTTCAGAAGGGTATTGTGTAACCTTTTCGGTGAGGAAATGAAAAACGGCGAACTGCCTGATGATATGGAGCATGTCGGGAAAATTATTTCTGATATTTGTTATCATAATGCTAAAAATTATTTTGATTTTTAATTAAAAGGTTATGAACAGCAAAATAGTCACATTCGGTGAAATTATCATGCGGCTTTCCCTACCCGGGAACAGAACGATGAGGCAAAGCCACGAAATGGAGTTCTTTTTCGGGGGCACAGAGCTTAATGTGGCGTCTTCACTGGCTACAATGGGATGTGATGTAAGGCATATAAGCAATGTTTCTGATGATTTTGTAGGTGAATCGGCAGTTTCCTTCGTGAAAAGCTTCGGAATAGATACCGCTTTTATCCGCAAGAACGGACATCCTTTAGGCCTGTATTTTTTGGAAGTAGGCTCGTCGGTTCGTGCCAGCAGAATCGCTTACAATAGACTGAACGGCTCTTTTGCCAATATTAAACCTGAAGATGTTGACTGGAGAAAGGCTCTTGAAGGCTGCCGGTACTTCCACTGGACGGGCATTAGTCCCGGGATTTCCGAAACAGCCTATGAGACGTTGAAGAAAGGGTTGCAGATAGCACGCGAATCAGGAATTGAAGTTACCACCGATCCCGCTTACCGTTCCAACCTCTGGAAATATGGTAAAAATGGAAATGAGATTCTGAAAGAGCTGGTTTCTTATTCAACGGTTTTCATTGGTGGGGTGAATGAAATTAATGAGATCCTCGGAACCCGTTTCTCGTCAGATTATGAAGGTTTCATCGAAGCCTGCAAAGAATTAAAACAACAAATCCCTTCTATCCATAAGGTTTTCGACAAAATAAGGATCGGAGTAACGGCAAGTTCCCAGCAAACGCAGGGCAGAGCCTGGGTGAATGATCATTATTTTGAAACTGAACTTCTGGAAATCAATCCTGTAGTTGACAGAATCGGTACAGGAGATGCTTTTGCCGCAGGCCTGATCTATGGCCTGATCAACTTTGGTGACGAAAAAGCATTAAAGTTTGCCAACGCAGCCTGTGCGGTGAAGCACACCATTCTGGGTGACATCAACTATTGCAGCGCAGAAGATATTTTAGAAGTGATGAACGGAAACTCAGGAGGAAGAATAAAAAGATAGATATGGCAAGATTTACCCGTATAGAAGTTGCATTAAAGATAAAGGAAACAGGCATCGTTCCTGTATTTTATCACCCTGATGCGGAAGTTGGCAAGAATATCCTAAAGGCTTGCTACTATGGCGGTGCCCGTGTTTTTGAATTTACCAACAGAGGAGATTTCGCTCAGGAAGTCTTTTCGGAATTGGTGAAATATACCGCGAAGGAATTACCTGAAATGATATTGGGAATCGGTTCCGTGGTCGATGCCGGAACAGCTTCCTTATACATTCAGAATGGTGCGGATTTTATCGTTGCGCCGTCTTTAAATCCTGATGTAGCAAAGGTCTGCAACAGAAGAAAGATCTCCTGGATGCCGGGCTGCGGTTCAGTTTCCGAGATTTCTTATGCCGAAGAACTGGGCGCTGAAATCGTAAAGATCTTCCCCGCAACACAGGTTGGCGGACCGGAATTTATCAAAGCGGTAAAAGGCCCCATGCCGTGGTCAAATATAATGCCGACGGGCGGGGTGCTGCCAACGAAAGAAAATATTTCACAATGGATCTCTGCAGGAGCATATTGTGTAGGATTAGGTTCACAGCTGTTTGTAAAGAATGATAATGGAGAATATGATTACGGGAAAATTACAGAAACTGTAGCGGATTCCATCCAGATTATTAAAGAATTGAGATGATTGTTTTTAATCTTAAGGTGGATCCGTCAGTTGAGTGAATATCTTAAGCCGGAAGAAAGGAATCTCTTGGATCGGTTTTTTAAAATATACCGCTATACGCTTCATTTCTTATCCCGGATGGACGGAGAAAGCACATTTGGTTAAATAAAATGTTCTCAAAAGATCTGTGCCGAATAGTATGGAAAGGGATTTTTATCTCTTCATCCTAAAATCAATGAAAATCGATATCATTAAAAATTGATATGAAAAAGGAAATAGCCTCGAAACCAAGTAACTTCAGATGGACGATTTGCGTATTGCTGTTCATTGCGACAACCATCAATTATATGGACCGGCAGGTGTTGTCACTCACCTGGAAAGACTTCATTGCACCGGAATTTCACTGGAATAACAATGATTATGGAAATATCACAGCTTTATTCTCCATTTTCTATGCCGTAAGCATGCTTTTCGCGGGGAAATTTGTGGATTGGATGGATACCAGGAAAGGTTTTCTCTGGGCTATCGGAATATGGTCCGTAGGAGCAGTATTACATGCTTTTTGTGGGATTGCTACTTCAGGGGTTCTGACCGGGAACTGGCTGGTAGGTTTTGAAGAATCAAAAGCAGCCATCAAAACGGTGGACAATATAGGGTCTGTCATCAGTACAAGCGTAACGCTGTTCATCTTTGCCCGTTTCGTTTTAGCTGTTGGTGAGGCAGGGAATTTCCCGGCAGCCATCAAGACTACGGCGGAATATTTCCCTAAAAAAGACAGGGCTTTAGCAACAAGTATTTTCAATGCCGGGGCAACAGTGGGAGCTTTGGCAGCGCCGGTCACCATTCCTTTTATTGCGAGTGCTATGGGATGGGAGTGGGCATTCATCATTATTGGGGCTTTAGGATTTGTGTGGATGGGACTCTGGGTATTTTATTACAAAAAGCCCCATGAACATCATAAAGTGAATGAGCACGAGCTAAATTATATCCAGCAGGATCAGGAGGATCTGCGGATGGAAGATATTGAAGCTTCAGAGAGGAAATTCTCCTTTAAGGAATGCTTCAGCTACAAACAAACCTGGGCTTTTGCTTTCGGAAAGTTTATGACAGACGGGATCTGGTGGTTTTTCCTTTTCTGGACGCCGGCATATTTAAGTTCCGTTTACAAAATGGATTCTACGGAAAGCGCGTTGCCGCTGTTCGTTCTGTACATGATCACCCTGCTGTCTATCATTGGAGGCTGGCTTCCAAAATATTTTGTGGAAAAGAAGGGTATGAACGCCTATGCCGGAAGAATGAAGGCCATGTTGATTTTCGCGTTTTTTCCTCTGTTAGCCTTACTGGCACAGCCATTAGGCTCCGTCACATACTGGCTGCCTGTCCTGATCATCGGTATCGCGGGAGCCGCGCACCAGGCCTGGTCAGCAAATATTTTCTCAACAGTGGGCGATATGTTTCCGAAGAAAGCGATTGCCACCATCACCGGAATTGGCGGGATGGCAGGCGGAATCGGTTCGTTCCTGATCAATAAATCCTCAGGATTGTTATTCGACCACGCTCATAAAGCCTGGACAACCGTTGACGGAATACCTTTGTTGGAAAGATACCCTCAATACATCAACAGTCGTTTACCGGACGGATTTTTTGAACAGCTGGAAAAATCAGGGGCCGTTGTGGCAGACGGAATCGATAAGGGATATATGATCATTTTTTCAGTCTGTGCTGTCGCTTACCTGATTGCATGGAGCGTTATGAAGATATTGGTTCCAAAATATAAAGTGATAAAGTAAAAAATGATGGCGAAGCAAACAAAACAAAAATTAAATCGTGAATTGACCGGCTTCCGGGAAAAGCTTCCCGTTAAAATCATACAGTTTGGCGGCGGAAATTTCATGAGAGGATTTACAGATTATGTGATAGATCGGTTAAACAAAGAAGCGGGCTTCAATGCAGGAATTGTAAACATCCAGCCTACGCAGGGCGGTTCTGTTCATAAACTGGAGGAGCAGGACAACCTGTATACGCTTTTTTCAAGAGGAATTAAAAAAGGTGAGATCATTGATACAAAACAGATAATCTCTGCAATTCAGAGATCCATCAACCCCTATACAAATTACGGCGGATTCCTGGAGCTGGCAAAAGAGGAAGAATTAGAATTTGTCTTTTCGAACACGACAGAAACAGGTATAGCATACGATGAATCCGAGGACAGTTATCAGGGACCCCATAAAAATTTCCCTGCGAAACTGACGGTTTTGCTGTATGAAAGATTCAGGTATTTCCACGGAGCTCCGGATAAAGGTTTAAGAATCATACCTTGCGAATTGATCGAAGATAATGCCTTTGCCTTAAGAGATATCATCATCAGATATGCCCGGCTTTGGAATCTGGATGATAACTTTGTGCAATGGATCGAACAAAATAATTATTTTCATAATACCTTGGTAGACAGGATCGTTCCGGGCTATCCGAAGGATGATGCGCACACCTATGAAGACCGGTTGGATTATGAAGACCAGATGATGGTGGTTTCCGAGGCTTTCTTGCTCTGGGTGATCCAGGAAGCCGGGGATTTAAAGGAAAGAATCCCTTTTGATAAGATCAATGAGCAGATTCTGGTGGTTGATGATATCCGGCCGTATCGTTTAAGAAAAGTAAGAATCCTGAATGGCGGCCATACCCTGATGCTGGCCCCTGCCGTATTATCAGGGAAAGAAACGGTAAAAGAATCTATTGATGATGCATTCATCGGTACATTTTTGAAAGAAACGGTTTTCAATGAAGTGAACCCAACGCTGGGCTTAGATGAAGCTGAATTGAGAGATTTCGCTGAAGAGGTTTTTGACAGGTTCAGAAATCCCTTCATCAAACACTACCAGTCGAGTATCGCTTTATATTTTGTCTCTAAATTTAAGGTAAGAGTTATTCCAAGCTTATTAAAATATGTGGAAATTAATCAAAAGCTACCGCTGAATTTAACCTTCTCTCTGGCAGGCTTAATCAGATTTTATCAGGGAAGTTTCGGGGGGAAACCTTTACCGCTAAATGATGAAGAATCAATTGTTGCCAGATTTAGAGAAATATGGGCAAACGAAGAGTATGAGAAGATCGCGGAACTGGCTTTAAGTGAAACTGCTTTCTGGGATACGGACCTTACCCGGATTGAAGGCCTGAAAGAGGCAACCGCAAAAGCTTTATGGGAAATAGACCATAACGGTGTGGAAACAGCATATCACAATTTTATCCAATTTTATTCGTGAAAAATTATGCAAAAGAAAGTACTGAAAGTAAATCCGGGGGATAATGTAGCGGTGGCACTGGTAGATCTGGCGCAAGGGGAGACTGTTACTTTAGGAGAACTTACTTACGATATTGTAAAGGATACGAAGGCGAAACACAAATTCGTGACCGATGACCTTGCCGTGGGTGATCCCATTATCATGTACGGGGTTCTGGTGGGAAAAGCAAGCCAGCCTATCCGGAAAGGAGAGGTGATCACAACTGAAAATGTGAAACACCAAAGCGCAAAAGTGGAAGGTAGGACAGAAACCGCTTCCTGGACAGCGCCGGATGTGGAGAAGTGGAAGGACAGAACTTTTATGGGCTATCACCGCGAAGACGGGCAGGTAGGCACAGGGAACGTATGGTTATTTTTCCCGCTGGTTTTTTGTGAAAACAGAAATGTAGAAATCCTGAAAGATATTTTTGAAAAGGAGCTTTTATTTGAAAAGACATCGAAACATCAGTTATTGCTGAGATCACTGATCAATAATGCAGAAGCGGAAACGGTACCTGAAGAAGACCAGGATAACAGAATATTTAAAAATATAGAAGTTAAATTCATTACCCATCAGGGTGGTTGTGGCGGGATCCGTCAGGATGCGGAGGCTCTGGGGAGATTACTGGCAGGATACGTTAATAATCCGAATGTAGCAGGAGCGACGGTTTTAAGTTTGGGCTGCCAGAACTTGCAGGTCCAGATCTTTAAAGATGCGTTGGAAAAAATCAGTCCGGGCAATAAAAAGCCGGTTATTATTTACGAACAGCAAAAATCGGGAACAGTAGATGAAATGCTGAGCGGGATTATCAAAGATTCCTACGAAGCAATTAAAAAAGCTAATGAAATAGAAAGAAAGCCGGCACCAATTTCCAAATTGGTTTTAGGTCTGGAATGCGGAGGTTCAGACGGTTTTTCGGGGATTTCCGCAAACCCGGTTCTGGGACGCTTATCAGATTTAATGGCCGCTATCGGCGGTGCAACCATTCTTTCCGAATTTCCGGAATTGTGCGGGGTAGAACAGGAGCTGGCAAACCGTTGTGTAAACGAAGAAGATGCAGAAAGATTTTTACAGCTGATGAAAGACTTTGAAAAATCAGTTATAGCTGCAGGTTCCGGATTTGACATGAACCCGTCTCCGGGGAATATTAAGGACGGACTCATCACCGATGCCATGAAATCTGCCGGAGCAGCTAAAAAAGGCGGCTCTTCACCGATCAATGATGTGCTTGACTTTACCGAATACATTAAGAAGCCGGGTCTGAATTTACTGTGTACACCAGGAAATGACGTGGAATGTACAACAGCTCTGGTAGGGTCCGGTTCTAACATGGTATTATTCACAACAGGTTTGGGAACCCCTACAGGGAACCCGGTTGTCCCGGTAGTGAAAATTTCATCGAATACTCCACTGTCAGAAAGAATGCCGGATATTATCGATTTTAATACCGGAGATGTGATCACAGGGGAAAGAACAATTGATGAAAAAGCAGAAGAATTGCTGGAGTTTATCATAAAAGTTGCCGGTGGAGAGGTTAAAACCAAAGCCGCAATCCTTAATCAAAATGATTTTATCCCCTGGAGAAGAGGTGTAAGCTTATAATTATTGTTTTTAATTATATAAATATTAGAGTTGAAGAAGATGCTTTCCACGTTTGAGGGAAGCATTTTGCTTTTACTTCCTTTTCGACGACTTCCTGATACAGATCTGCGGTGCCAGGACCACCTTCCTTTCAATAGAAACTCCGGAACCATTTTCTTTCACACTTTCCAAAAAAACCTGTCCCGCCATTTTACCCATGGTAACCGGGGTCTGATCTACCGAGCTCATCGAAAGCTCCATGAACTGAGTGAAAGGCTCATTGGAAAATCCGATGACAGCCACTTCCTGAGGAATTTTAATCTTACGCTTTTTCAGTTCCTGGCAGGCTCCCAGCGCTGCAAAATCACTCGAAGAAAAAATGGCATCCGGAACGGATTTTTTTTCCCACAGCTTTTTGATGGCTTCAATCCCTGCATCAATGGAACTTCCGGTTGTGATGATATTTTCTTCTTTTACAGGCAGATGATGATCGGTTAAAGCCTGTTTATAACCCTTCAGACGATTCTGATAGATTTCAAGGTTCAGATCACCGGAAAAATGGCAGATATTTTTGTAGCCCTCCCTTATCAGGTGTTCGGTGGCCATATAACCGCCACGGTAGTCATCGATGGTTACCGTACTGATGCCTGCAATATCTTTCTTACGGTCGAAAAAGATAATAGGCGTATTGCTTGTATCTAAAATATTCTGAATATGTTCCGTGTCAATAGTTGTTTTTGAAACAGACATGAAAATCCCGTCAACCTGAGCGTTCAGCAAAGTGTTTAAATGTCTTTTCTCAATATTGACATCCTCATGACTCTGGCAGATAATTACATGATAACCGTGCGGAGAGAGCTCTTCTTCGATCCCGCGGATCACAGATGAAAAGAAATTCGTATTAATGTAAGGAACAATGATTCCTACGTTTTTGGTTTCTCCGCTTTTTAAGGCTTTTGCAAGCTTATTTTGCTTGTAATTCATCTCTTTCGCCGTTTTCCGCACCAGATCTTTTGTAGCCTCGCTTATTCTGGGATGGTCATTCAGGGCTCTTGAAACAGTGGCCACACTTACATTTAACTTTTTTGAGATGTCGTATATCGTGGCACTTTTCTTATTCATACTGCTTTTCTGCTGTTTTTTCTTTGAAAATGGGAGTCAACTATTATGATGTAAATTTAATCAAATAAAGTATATCCATAACGGAAAAACCACAATTTATAAGTTATCCGGATTAATTCTGTGAAAGGCCGGATTCTTCGGAAAACGGTATAAAGCCTATTCCCAGATTGGGAGCATTTAAAATAATCAGCATGAAAGTGCAGGATACCATAAGCCCTCAAAATGTATATTTTTATTTTTGTAACCGTTTAATTAAATAATTCAGCATTACTGAATAAAAAAATTATGAAATTTCAAAATACATCCGATCTTCTGTTATCCCTGCTTGTACTTCTGTTCTTTTCATCCGGAATAAAAAGCCAGGATAAGTTTCCGGACGGAACACCCGTACCAAAATGGTTTAAAGAAACCAAGCCTACGGATATCAGCAAATTAGGGAAAAAATATATTCTTACGGATTTCGGAGTGACGAATGACAGTACGGTCCTTCAGACAAAAAAGGTTCAGGCAGTCATTGACCTGGCTGCAAAAAACGGGGGCGGTGTCATCATCGTACCGAAAGGAACATTCCTGATAAGCTCTGTCTTTTTCAAGCAGGGAACCCATTTGTATTTGGAAAAGGGAGCTGTTCTCAAGGGAAGTGATGACATCAGCGATTATCCGGTAGTTACAACAAGAATGGAAGGACAGACCGTAAAATACTTCCCCGCACTCATCAATGCAGATGGGTTGGACGGATTTACCATTTCCGGGAAAGGAACGCTTAACGGGAACGGGCTTCGTTTTTGGAAAGCGTTCTGGAAAAGACGCGAATGGAATCCCAAATGTACAAACATGGATGAAATGAGACCCCGTATTATCTATATTTCAAATTCCAAAAATATTCAGATTGAAGATATTACCGTAAAAAACTCACCTTTCTGGAGTACGCATTATTATAAAAGTGAATTTGTAAAGCTGTTAAATCTTACGATCTTGGCGCCAAAGGCCCCCGTGAAAGCCCCGAGCACGGATGCTGTGGATATTGATGCGTGTACGAATTTTTTAATCAAAAACTGTTATATGTCCGTTAATGACGATGCCATTGCCCTGAAAGGAGGGAAAGGCCCGAAAGCCGATAAAGCCCCCGAAAATGGTGAAAACCGGAACATCATTATTGAAGATAACAATTTCGGGTTTTGCCATTCTGCATTGACCTGCGGAAGTGAATCTATTCACAACTACAATATCATTTTCCGCAATTCAAAGGTGAATGGTGCCTCAAGATTGCTGCACCTGAAAATGAGGCCCGACACACCGCAACATTACGAATATGTTACCATTGAAAATATTACAGGAAATGTTAAAACGTTCCTGTATGTTAAAGGCTGGAACCAGTTCTTTGATCTGAAAGGCGAAGAAAGGCCGAGAACCTCTTTAGCCAATAACATCGTTCTGAAAAATATAGACATCAGCTGTGAAACTGCTTTTGCCGTTGAAGCTTCAGATCTGTACCAGCTGACCGATTTTACATTTGAAAACCTGAAAATAAAAGCTTTAAAGCCTGAAGAACAGAATTTGAATGCCATTAAGAATCCGAAGAAAACTAATGTAAGCGTTACCAAAGTAGCGTCTCTGAACCAATCATACGACAAAAAAGACGATTCTGACAAAGCCCGAAAATGATGACTCGTTATGAAGAACTGGATAGTCTTTTTTATTTGGATAAGTTGTCCGGCACTGTTTGGCCAGCAGAACACTTTCAAGTTTGATTTTGGAGGGAACAGAACTCAGGCTGGCTATATTGCCGTTACGGAACATTCCGGATTCAACCGGGAAACCGGATACGGATTCATGGATATTTCCCGTTTAAAGACAGTGGACAGGGGAGGAAATGCCTTAACAGGAGATTTTATTACCAGTGATAAGCCTTTTTACTTTTCGGTGGCAGTTCCTGAAGGGAATTATGATATCCGGTTAATTCTGGGTGACAGCAAAGGCACTTCTGAGACGACAGTTCGCGTGGAGAACCGCCGTTTGCTGCTGAATGATCTGGAAACAAAACCTGGGGAAATTGTGGAAAAAACAATAACCGTTCACGTGAAAGACAGCATCATCCGGAACCGGAACGGAGATAAGATCGGAGTTGTAAAACTAAAGCCGAGAGAAAAAAAATACCTGCACTGGGATCATTTGCTGACGATAGAATTTAATGATAAAGCCCCGAAAGTTTGTGCATTAACCATTCAGCCCAACAAAACAGCAAAAACCATATATTTAACGGGAGATTCCACCGTTGTAGACGCCCAGTATGAACCTTGGGCGTCATGGGGGCAGATGCTGCCTTATTTTTTTATCCCCGGTGAAGTAGTGGTTGCCAATTATGCGGAAAGTGGTGAAACGCTGAAAGCCTTTGAAGACCGTCACCGGATCGATAAGATCTGGAATAGGATCAGGCCCGGAGATTATTTATTCATTCAGTTTGGGCATAATGACCAGAAATATGGGGGCAGTAACAGATCCGGATACAGAAAAAGATTAAAAGAATGGATCCGCAAGGCAAGGCAACTGGGAGCTGTTCCGGTTCTGGTTACCTCCATGAACCGCCGTGTTTTTGATGAAAATAACAAGATCGTCAATACGCTTGATGATTACCCTTCTGCCATGCGTGAAATATCAGAAGAAGAAAAAGTATCCCTGATCGATTTAAACACGATGAGCAAAAAGCTGTTTGAAGCGATGGGCCCGGAGTTATCCAAGAAAGCATTCGTATATTATCCAGCCGGGTCCTTTCCCAATCAGCCGGAAGCTTTGGCGGATGATACCCATTTTAATACCTATGGTGCCTATGAGCTGGCAAAATGTGTGATAAAAAGTATAGCGGAGCAAAACCTGCCTTTGAAGAAGTTTATTTCAAAAAACTATACCGGCTTTAATCCGGAGAAACCCGATGCTGCCGAAAAGTTTCATTGGCCCGAAAGTACCTTCATGGAAGCTTTGAAACCTGACGGAAATTAAATAAAAGACTAAAAAAATGACTATTCGATCTATCATAAAGGTAAGTGTATTTTGCTGTGTTTTCGGAAACCTGTCCGCGCAAAATCCCTGGCCGGAAATAACCAATACGGCCCGGCCCTGGACACGATGGTGGTGGATGGGGAATGCCGTGGATGAAAAAGGATTGGATAAGCAGCTTAAAACCCTTTCTGATGCAGGCTTCGGCGGGGTGGAGATCGTTCCTGTTTACGGAGCTAAAGGATTTGAAAGACAATACATCAGCTATCTTTCCCCGGAATGGATGAAAATGCTCCGGTTCACCATAAATAAGGCCAACAGCCTGAATATGGGCGTTGATATGTCTGTAGGGACAGGCTGGCCCATCGGAGGGCCTCAGGTGAATGAGCAGGATGCGGCCACAAAAATGATCGTTCAGACCTATACAATATTATCCGGTGAAAAATTAGCGGAAAAAATTTCTTTGAAAGATGAAAAGCTTAAAAAATTAAAGACGGTAAAATTAGATATCATAACTGCCTACAATGAAAAAAATGAAGCCGTTGTGTTAACCGATAAGATCACCAATGGCGGTTACCTTGACTGGAGGGCGGGCTCCGGAAAATGGACGGTTTATGCCATCTTTACAGGCAAAACCCTTCAAAAGGTGAAAAGGGCCGCTCCTGGAGGTGAAGGATTTACATTAGACCACTTCTCACCTGATGCAACGGTGGATTATCTTAAAACCTTTGATCAGGCATTTGAAAATTCAAATGGTGGTATCCGTTCTTTTTTTAATGACAGCTATGAGGTTTATAATGCAGACTGGACTCCTGATTTTAAAAGTGAATTTGAAAAAAGAAGGGGGTATGACATAAGTCCGTACATCAGATATCTGATCAGTAACGAAGAAAATGAAATAACACGAAGAATAAAATCAGACTACAGGGAAACACTGAGTGAGCTGATCTTAAATAATTTCACCGATAATTTTACCCGGTGGGCGCATTCCAGAAACTCTAAAAATACCAACCAGGCGCACGGATCACCGGGAAACCTGCTGGATTTGTATGCGGCCGTTGACATTCCTGAATCTGAAACTTTCGGAAGCACAGTTTTTAATATTCCCGGTTTACGGAGGGATAGTGCGGATGTACAGAAATCTGATCAGCCGGATATCAATATGCTGAAGTTTGCCTCATCAGCCGCGAACGTTACGGGAAAACCTCTGACTTCCAACGAAACTTTCACCTGGCTTACCGAGCATTTTAAAACCTCATGGTCGCAGTGCAAGCCGGAAGTGGAGCAGGTTTTTTTATCAGGCATCAATCATGTATTCTATCATGGCACCACCTATACCCCTGCCGAAGTTCCTTTTCCGGGCTGGCTGTTTTATGCATCAGTTAATTTTGTCCCGGAAAATAGTCTTTGGCCGCATCTGAAAGGGCTAAATTCTTACATTGCCCATACCCAGAGCGTTTTGCAAAGCGGTAAACCGGATAATGAAGTGCTGATGTACTGGCCGGTTTATGACGCCTGGTCAAACCCCAAAGGAAAGGATATGGCATTTAAAATTCATAATATAGATAAATGGCTGCATCCGACCCCGTTTTATCATAACCTGATGAAGCTGGGCAAAATGGGTTATTCCTTGGATATGGTTTCAGATAAAATGATTAACGGAGCAGGATCCGAAGATCAGAAAATTCGGATATCAAAGGAAGGATCCCTTTATCAGGTTCTCGTCATTCCTGAGTTAACTTATCTGCCGGATTCCACGCTAAGCCATATTCTGAGATTAGCCCGGAATGGCGCTTCTGTGATTTTCCAGAATGAGCCGAAAGATATTCCCGGACTCTTTGAAGCGGAAAAAAGACGGAGTCATTTAAAATCATTGTGGAATTCCATTCCATTCCATCAGGAAGGGAAGTTACAGACCGCAATATTCGGCAAAGGGAAAATTATTTTGAGCTCGGATGTGGAGAATGGGCTAGAATACCTGAAAATACAGCGGGAAAAACTGGTGGAAACCGGATTGAAGTTTATAAGGAGGCAGTTTGACGAAGGGAAATATTACTATATTGTCAATCATACCTCAAAAGATATCAATCAGCTAATCCCTTTAAATTACACAGGAAAGCAAACCATCATAATGGACCCTGAGAGTGGTGATTTTGGAACTGCGCAAACTGTGAACAATTCTGTCAGGATCCAACTGAAACCGGGACAGTCCGTCATCCTGAAAAATACGGAGACAGCGGATGATTCAGTGCCCGGATGGAAGTATACGGAAAAGACGGATACTCCCTTAATTTTAAATCAACCATGGCAGCTGACGTTTAAAGAAGGAGGACCGGAGCTCCCGAAAGCCAGGACTTTAACCCATCCGGCTCCCTGGACCGGCTTTTCAGAAGATCCAGCAACCCAAAGCTTTTCGGGGACAGGCGTGTATACAACAACATTGGCGCTGAAGAAAAAGAATGCGGACGACTATGTGCTAAAATTTGATAAGCTGTATGAAAGCGCTAAAGTGATTGTTAACGGGCAGGAAGCAGGTATTGTCTGGAGCATTCCTTTTGAGATCAGAATCGGGAAGTACCTGAAAAAAGGGAAGAACACCATTCGGATAGAAGTTTGTAATCTGATGGCCAACAGGATCAGGTACATGGATCAAAATAAGATCGGGTGGCGCAATTACCATGAGATCAATTTTGTGAATGTGGACTATAAACCCTTCGATGCTTCAGGCTGGAAAGTTCAGCCTTCCGGTCTGGAGGGGCAGGTCCAACTGGTTCCTGTGCATTTTTCAAAATAAATTAAATGCAATCAAAATGCGGAAAATTTGCGCAATCGATTGAATTACCTTAAACTTAATAATTCGGAATTATGAATATAAAATTTAACCTTATTTCAGTTATCGTTCTTTTTTCACAGATACTTCCTGCCCAGAGACAAATGGAATATCTGAAAAGAGGGATCGTGGCCGTACCTTCGGCGTCAGGGGTTTTTGTGAGCTGGCGGCTGCTGGGTACCGAGCCCCGGAATACCCGTTTCGACCTGTACCGTATTGAAAACAATATAAGTAAAAAGCTGAATGATAAGCCATTGCTGGATGAAACCAGTTTTTTAGACAAAACCGCAGATAAGGCGAAAAATTATACCTATTACGTGAAATCCGATACTCCGGATCAGGAAATTGATAAGGATTCCGCAAAATATACTGCATATCAGAAACCCTACTTCTCCATTCCTTTAAAAACGCTGGTCGGGTATACGCCTAATGATGTATCGGTAGCGGATCTGGATGGTGACGGCGAGTATGAAATCATCCTTCATCAAACGGGACAATCCCGGGACAACAGCCAGAAAGGATTTACGGATCCTCCGGTTATCCAGGCGTATAAAATGAATGGTAAGTTTCTGTGGGAGATCAATTTAGGTAAGAACATCAGAGAAGGGGCACATTACACACAATTCCTGGTGTACGATCTGGACCAGGACGGCAAAGCGGAAGTCGTGATGAAAACGGCGGACGGAAGCAGAGACGGGAAGGGAAAAATTATCGGAGATCCTACAAAAGACTGGAGGAATGAAAACGGATTTATACTTTCCGGACCTGAATATCTTACCGTTTTCAACGGACAGACAGGAGAAGAGATCCACACCGTGGATTATATTGTCCCAAGATTTCAGGGCAGCCTGAACCCTACCCCTGAACAGCTCACGGAGACTTGGGGAGATGCCAAGGGAAACCGGGTGGACCGGTTTTTGGGTGCGGTGGCTTACCTGGACGGTAAAACACCAAGTGTGGTGATGTCCAGAGGCTATTATACCCGGACAGCGATCGCGGCCTGGGATTACAAAAACAGGAAGCTGAGCCTGCGATGGCTGTTCGATACCGAAAGTTCAGAAGAAAATAAGCAATACCGGGGGCAGGGAAATCACAATCTGAGTATTGCTGATGTTGATAACGATGGAAAGGATGAAATAATCTTTGGAGCAATGACTGTTGATGATAACGGAAAGGTTCTGAACAGCACAGGATATGGTCACGGTGATGCTTTGCATGTCGGAGATCTGGACCCTTCTCTGCCGGGGCTGGAAGTTTTTGATATACAGGAGAGGTTTGATGATGCCGGAGCACATTTCAGAGCGGCGGGCACAGGGAAAGTATTATGGAAACTGCCTTCCCTGGAATATAGTAAAAAAGGGAAATTTCAGGGCCCGGGAAGAGGACTTTCATTAAATATTGATCCACGCCATGAAGGTTCGGAATGCTGGGCGGCCGGAGCCGGAGTCAAAGGTCTGTATGATGCCAAAGGAAATAAAATAAGCGAGAAAAGCCCTGCGTGCAATATGGGAATATATTGGGACGGAGATTTTTTAAGTGAGATCCTGGACGGAACGACGGTTTCAAAATGGGACTGGAAGAATTCGGAATCCCGCTTAATATTTGACGCTAAAAGTTTCCAGTGCGAATCCAATAACGGGACCAAGAAAAATCCGTCTCTGGTAGCAGACCTCTTCGGAGACTGGCGTGAAGAACTGATCTACAGAACAGCCGATAATCAGGAACTTCGGATTTTCAGCTCGGCAATTCCCACAAAACATCGTTTGTATACCCTGATGCACAATCCCCAGTACCGTTTGAGCATCGTCTGGCAAAATGTAGGCTACAATCAGCCTCCGCATACGGATTACTATCTGGATGAATCTGTTTCTGAGATCCCGAACCCGAATATAATAACTGTCAAACGTTAAAATGCCGGAATGGATTTCACAGGCTTTAGCCAAAACTTAAATTAGATTATAATAAATTATACATAAGAATTATGAAAAAGGTATTAATGGGAAATCTCGTTTTTGCACTGATCTTTGGAGTTTTATCCTCATGCACGGTTCAGAAATCTTCTGTGAAGAATACTGATCTTCCCGATAAAAAAGAAGTTCTGGAGGTTGCCCGGCATGCAAACCATTATTTTATGAACAAATGGCCGGATCCGGGAAAGGAAGTTGTAGGCAAAAAAGTCTGGCCAAGCAATCTGTGGACACGGGCCGTTTACTATGAAGGATTAATGGCACTATATAAGATTGATCCCCAAAAGGAATATTATGATTATGCCGTAGACTGGTCGCAAAAACACAATTGGGATATGATGCGCGGAACCTACACCCGCAATGCAGATAACCAGGCTTGTGGACAGACCTATTTGGATCTGTATGAAATTGACGGCAGAAAAAATCCTGAGAGGATAAAATACGTTAAGCTTTCCATGGATAGCATGATCGCATCAAAAAAGTCAGATGACTGGTGGTGGATTGATGCGCTGCAAATGGGAATGCCGATCTTTGCAAAGCTGGGAAGGATCACAGGAGAGCAGAAATATTTCGATAAGAACTATGAAATGTACGCCTATACAAAATACAGGCACGGAGGAAACGGTTTGTACAATTCTAAAGACAAGCTTTGGTGGAGAGACAAAAGCTTTGTTCCTCCCTATAAGGAGCCCAACGGTGAAGACTGCTACTGGAGCCGCGGAAACGGATGGGTAGTGGCAGCTTTGGCTCGTACGCTGGAAGAGACACCGGAATCGGATCCTCATTATCAGGAATACTTACAGGATTACAAAGATCTGCTGTCTGCCCTGCTTCCGGTTCAGAGAGAAGACGGGTTCTGGAATGTAAGTTTGCATGATCCCACGAACTTCGGAGGAAAAGAAATGACAGGAACCGCACTTTTTGTATACGGAATGGCTTACGGGATCAATAAGGGCCTGATTGATGAAAAAACCTATTTACCCGTTGTCATTAAAGCCTGGAATGCAATAGTAAAAGACTCCGTTCAGCCGAATGGATTTTTAGGCTGGGTCCAGGGAACAGGGAAGGAGCCTAAGGATGGTCAGCCTCTTGCTGTAAATAAGGAGCCGGATTTTGAAGATTATGGCTTGGGCTGTTTATTGCTTGCAGCCAGCGAAGTTTATCAGTTGAAATAAAACAGCTGAATTTATTTTAATTGATTAGAATCAGGCTTTAGCCAAATATATAAATGTTGGTTAAAGCCTGAATTTTATATGCTTACTTTCTCAGATTGCGGTTTTTAAATAACCAGGCGGAAGAATCTGTAAACAGGCTTTCATGAAGCGAATATTTTAAAGTTCATTATCCGGTCTTTCTTGTAGCCGGAATTGAATCGTATGTAATTGAAAATCTTTATATTGGTATTTTTACGGCAGTACCAGCGCCTCCGATATCTAATTAGTATTAACAGATTTAAGAAAAAGCCTTAGTTTTATTACCGAAAAATAAATAATAAAATCAAGTGCATGACACTACAAGATGCGCAATCGATTTCATAGTATTAATTTTCAAATTCAATAATCCATAAGATAAAAGTATGAATGCATTATTAGGAGTTTTTTTTCATTTCTTAGGCGGCTTTTCTTCCGGAAGCTTTTACCTGCCCTATAAAAAAGTAAAAGGGTGGTCCTGGGAAACATATTGGCTGATCGGAGGGATTTTCTCATGGATCATTGTTCCGCCATTGGCAGCTTTTATCACGATTCCTGGTTTTTGGGAAATTATTCAGGGTGAAAGCTCTTCCATATTGGGACTAACGTTTTTATTCGGTGCCTTGTGGGGCATTGGTGGCTTTACCTATGGTCTGGGGGTCCGGTACCTTGGAGTAGCATTGGGAAGCAGTATTATTCTCGGGCTTTGCATGGTATTCGGCTCGTTGGTTCCGTCAATTTATTATGAATTTTCTCCGCAAGCGGGAAAGGATAATATAGGTTTAATGCTTTCCAGCAGATGGGGCCAGATGGTCTTGCTGGGGCTGGTGGTCTGCATCATCGGAATCATCATCAGTGGAAAAGCAGGTACGATGAAGGAAAAAGAACTCCAGACCGGATCAGCGGACCCGCACGGAGTGGAAGTAAAAACGGAATATAGATTCGGATTGGGGTTAATAGTTTCCATCATTTCCGGAGTTTTAAGCGCCTGTTTTAATTTTGGGCTGGAAGCCGGAAAGCCTATGGCGATTGTGGCCAATGAATTGTGGAAGAATACCCACCCGGGACAGGGGGAATTTCTCTTTCAGAATAATGTAACCTATGTTGTGGTACTTTGGGGCGGAATGGCCACCAATCTGATAGGCTGCCTGTATTTATCGATTAAAAATAAATCTTATACGGACTATTCAAAGAAAAACGTTCCTGTTTTGGCGAATATCATTTTTTGTGCGTTAGCCGGAACAATGTGGTTTTTGCAGTTCTTCTTTTACGGTATGGGGGAAAGTAAAATGGGAAATGGCCCAAGCTCATGGATTTTGCACATGGCCTTTATCATTTTAATTGCCAACTTATGGGGTGTTATCATCAAAGAATGGAAAGGAGTATCCAGGAAAACCATTGCTACAATCATCATCGGGATGACAGTGATGTTTATTTCTATTTTGATTGTAGGGTACGGAAATTCTTTACGATAAGATAATTGCGTTTCATGTATTATTGACAATTTTTCTCAAGGGAAAATATATAGTTTGTTTTTAAAGGCACTGTTTTTCAGTGCTTTTTTTACCTGTTTGGCCATATGCTTTTCAAAATGATGGTCATAACACTGTGAAATTGATTTTTTCAGATTGAAAGCTGAACAGGGAGCTATTCAATTAAATTACTAAATTTTATGTATAATAAAGTGAATGTATCTAACGGAAATCAATATGGTTTGAGTACTCTGTAATTAGGGCAGGATATTGCAGGATGCCAAAATTTTTCTAACAGTGTACATTGTGATGTGAAATAGAATGTTACTAAAATTTAATATATGTCTTTAAAAACTACTTATAAGCCACTGTTATTACCTGTCATTTTCCTTTCAACAGGCTTGGTCTGGGGGCAGGAAGTGATAAAGGGGGTTGTTTATGACGAAAGAGGTACGCCGATCAGTAACGTTACGGTAAAGCAAAAAGGAACCGATAACACCGTGAAATCTGACTCGAATGGCGCTTATTCCATCATGCTGCAACCTGAAGGAAAACAATCTTTATTGTATTCTTTTGATGGTTATCCTACTGCAGAAGAAGCGGTATCAGGAAGGAAAGTGATCAATTACACCTATAAAAGGGCTGAAAAACAAATAGAAGAGGTAGTGGTCATCGGCTATGGAAAAGTAAAAAAATCTGATTTGACGGGATCCGTTTCTTCGGTTTCCGCAAAAGACCTGGCCGCCACACCCGCAATGAATGCCTTACAGGCATTACAGGGAAGAGCTGCGGGGCTGAATATCGTTACGGCAGGCGGGGCTCCGGGAGCCGCCGCAAACATTACAATCAGAGGAGGTTCGTCAATTACTCAAAGCTCTGATCCGCTCTATATTGTAGATGGTTTTCAGCTGGATAACGCATTAAATGTTATTAACCCTAATGATATAGAAAGCATAGACGTTTTAAAAGGAGCTTCTGCAATCGCTATTTACGGAGCACGTGGTTCTAACGGGATCATCGTGATCAAAACTAAAAGCGGGAAAAAAGGAAAAACAATCATCAATTACAATACCTTCACATCATTCGATATGCTTTCAAAGAAGCTGGATATGGTTTCCAATTCGGAGCAGTATGTGAAATATCAGTATGAGATGGCGCAGCTTCAGTCAAAGATGACGCAATGGAGCAATGTTTTTGATAACAGTTTGGGGACAGATACACCTGGGTTTTATACAGGAGCATACAAAAGGATCGCCGACCGTTACGGATCTGCCTATGCCCTGGACTGGCAGGAAAGAATGCTTGGGGGAACCGGAGTGACACAGAGCCACAACCTCAATGTTTCTGCGGGAAATGATAAGACACAGGCATTCATCAGTTACAATTACAATAAGCAGGACGGCTTGCTTCAAAACTACAGTGAAACAAGAAATTCCTTGCGCGTAAATATCAATTCAGAATTGTACAAAGGGGTAAGAGTGGATTTTAATACCATGTTCAATTCTACTTCCACCAACGGAGGAGGAGCTTATTCAGGAATGAAAAAAATCCTTCTTCAGCCTATTAACGGAGGAACATTGTTCTCACAAGACCAATTGTTCAATACCCAAACCTTCCCGGATTATTCAGCCCTGGATTCAGGTTTCGATACAGAGAACCCTTATATAGAAACACAGGCCTCAACTTCAAACAAACGCACCAGAACATTTGTAGCCAATGCGGGGATTGAATTTGATTTCCTGAAAAACTTCACATGGAGAACGGCTGGGCAGTATAGCTGGACCAACAGTAAATCGACCTCTTTTTCAGATCAGAATTCCCGGGCCTACCTTACAGATCCTGTGAATACAGGAATCAACGGAAATATCGCCAATGCCGAAACATACCGTTATCAGATCACAAATACCTTGAATTATAATAAGAATTTCGGCGAAAAACATAAGTTGAATGCTTTGATCGGAAATGAAATATGGTATGAAGAATCTGAAGGAAACAGCATGAGGCTTACCAAGTTCCCTTATCCTAATTTCGGATTGGATGACATTTCCAACGCAACAGTTGCCGATAAAAATACGGACAGGTCAAGCAGCAGCCTGCTTTCCTATTTTGCCCGTGTGAATTATAATTATGATAACCGTTATTTAATTACGGGAACCATACGTGCCGATGGCTCTTCAAAATTTGCAAAAGATGTTCGCTGGGGATATTTCCCATCGGTAGCCGGTGCGTGGCGTGTTTCTCAGGAAAGCTTCTGGCAGGATCATAAGATCAATAACATCGTTAATGATTTTAAATTAAGGATAGAATACGGGGTAACGGGTAACAACGGTATTGCCAACAACTTATGGAGAACCAATGTATTGCTTACAGACTACCCGATGAATAATACTCCGGGAAATCCGGCATATATTACAAGTACCAATTGGGGAAATCCGGACCTTCAGTGGGAGGAGCTGAGAACAACAAATATCGGTGTGGATCTGGCCTTATTTAATAACAGGGTAAAATTAACTTCCGAATGGTACAACAACAATGTCAGCAAGATGCTGTTTGAGAGTGTACTTCCGGTTTCCACAGGATATTCAAGACAGTATCAGAATATCGGCTCTATGAGAAACAGAGGGATGGAATTTACATTGAATACGATCAACTTAAAATCAGATAATTTCAGATGGACAACCGATCTTAATATTTCCTTCAATAAATCCCGTGTGCTGTCCCTGGAAAACGGGCAACTCTCAAAGCCATTTGCTGTGGGAGGCAACAGAACGGGTACAGTGACCTATTATGCAACCGTAGGAGAAGAATTGGGAGATATGTATGGATATATTTACGAGGGAATCTATACTACGGATGACTTCATCCAAAATCCGGACGGATCACTGACCTTGAAACCGGGGGTTGTAAAGCCTGCTTCGGGAACCCCAATGCCGGGAGATATCAAATTTGCTGCGGATAATGAAGCCGGAGATCAGTTCACAAGAAAAATGCAGAAAATAGGTAACGGGACCCCTGATTTTATCGGAGGAATCAGCAATAACTTCTCTTACAAAGGCTTTGATCTGGCCATTTTTATGAAATTCAGTGTCGGAAATGATATTTATAACGCCACGAAACACAGTCTGAGTCCTTTTGCATTATATCAGAACGTTCCTTCGGAATTTGGGAACAATTATTATCATTTGATTGACCCGAATACAGGACAGGCCACGACCAACCTGGTAAGGTTAAAAGAGCTTAATCCTAATGAGGGATCAAGCCTTTGGAGCCTGAGCAATACAAATACAGGATATATTACTTATCCTTCATCCTATTATGTGGAAGACGGATCTTATCTGAGAATTGCCCAGGTAACACTGGGATATTCCTTCCCAAAAGAATTTTTGAAAAAAGTGATGCTAACCAATGCCCGTATCTACTTTACAATTAATAATTTAGCAACTATTACAGGCTATTCAGGCTATGATCCGGAAGTTACAGCAGGTGGAGGGGTTACGGTTACACCCGGATATGACAGTTCTACCTATCCGCGTTCAAGGAGCTATGTTCTTGGCCTTAATCTAACTTTCTAATATGTAATATTATATGATCATGAAAAAAATATATAAAACTCCCAGGTTTATAAAAAAATTAATCATACTTCCCTCAATTTTTGCCGCTGTTCTGTTTATGAATTCATGTAGCGATGATTTCTTAGATCAGCCAGCTTATAATTCTTTGGATACGGAATCGGTATTTAACAATTTAGATACTGCGGAAATGTTTGTTTTGGGATGCTACAGAGGGATCGTTCCAACCGAAATGTATTATCAGCTAGGAGCGGGGGATACCGTAACTCATTCTGCTGAAGACGGCTCAACAAATAACTCTAAATACAATATCTGTAATTACCAGTATGATGCTTATACTCCGAATACAGTAACAGGAATCTATTCAGCCATGTATGCCGTTATTGAGAGGACTAATATCGCAGTGAGCGGATTGAGCAAAATGGAGGCCAGCGCAAAACGTGATGCCTTATTAGCTGAAGTCAAGGCAATTCGTGCATTTTGCTATTATAACCTGATCCGTGTTTATGGAGACGTTCCTTCGGTTTTTAAACCTTTGGATGAGATGGATCCTAATGACCCGAATACTTTATACCCTAAACGTGCCTCCCGTGATGAAATTTATGATCGCATTATTGCGGATATCCAGGAGTCTGTTAATAATTTGCCGGTTTCCAGCCAATCCAACGAGCGGTTGACCCGACAGGCGACCTACGCTCTGTTGGCAAGAATCTCTTTATATGCGGCAGGATATTCCCTACGCTGGGACCTCAATACCGGAGGCGGTGCCATGATGTCGCGTCGTAGTGATAATAACAGGGTTCAGCAATTGTATCAGATTGCGGACAATGCTTGTGCTGCCGTAATTAACGGCGGGACCAACAGTTTGGTGCAAAGCCAGGGCGGGAAAAGTGGTTTTGAATATCTGTGGTATAATTTCTGTCAGCGAAACTTTGGAGTAGTCAATCAGGAAATACTTTGGCATATAGCGGAATACGGACCGAATACAAACTCCTCCTTTGGAGTATATGCGCATCCGGGTTCCCGTGGAGGTACTTATGGTTCCCGTAAAGCATTGCAGTTCATGCTGCCAAGCTATTACTTATCATTTAATCCGGGAGATACCCGTAGAGACGTTTCCTGTACCTCTTACAGTATTTATTTCCTGAATAACGGGTCGGCATCAGATACGTGGGTGGATGTCGGGACCACATATTCTTGTATCATGCCGGGTAAATTCAGATTAGGGTGGTGTGTAGAGCCGCAGGCGGCAGATGGGCGTAATCTGAATATTCCTATTCTGAGATATTCCGATGTATTATTGATGTATGCGGAGACACAAAATTACCTGAACGGAGGGCCTACCGCAGCCGCAATATCCGCTCTGATGCAAGTAAGGACCCGTGCAGGAATTGGAACGCTGCAACCGCCTTCCGGGCAGGATGCATTTGAAAAAGCCATTGTTCAGGAACGTAAATGGGAATTTGCAGGAGAATTTAATCTCCGTACTGATTTGATCAGAATGAACCGCCTGGCCAGTGAAATCGCAGCAACAAAACAGGCAATGAAAAACCTATCAAACCGTACAGGAGAATTTGCGAATGTTCCGGTTTACCGTCTTTATAAATACCACAAGAATGCACAGATTTACGGAGATCCGTTTTTAGCGGTTACTTATATCGAGCTGACGGATCCGGCAGAAATTGCCGCTGTTCAGAATGTTCCTACCAATTCAGCGAATTATGCTGCTTATCAGGAAACATTGGCAGGTATAGTTACAGCCCATGGCCAAACAGTACAGCAGGGAGATAAATGGTACCCCGTGAACATGTTCCAGGCTTATACCAGCACATTTAATGGTAATGCCAGAAAAGCGGTAGGATTTACAGGAGGATTTAATACCCTTCAGATCGGAAATATCATTTATACAAAACCAACAGGCTCTTTTGAGAACGGGGGAACTTACCCCAATTGGATCGAAGGGGGCGGGGACGGCCTTTTCTACGGATTCGTACCTAATAAAACGGAATTGCTTCCTTTCGCGGCAGCTTCCGCCGGCCATCCTCTGGTCGATAACCCGAATCTTACTCAGTTACCTGGATATTAACAGATAGCCATTAAACAACACAAATTATAATTATTAATTGTAATGCCCTGAGCCGGATTATTCTGAAGATCAATTGAACTGAAAAAACTCAGACGTTAATTTATCTTTAAATAAAGCATTTAGCAGTATAGTACGGGATGCTGTAAAAAACAGAACAATCTAATTTTGGGTTAAAATTTAGAAATATAAGACAAACAATGGAAAATGTAAAGACATTCAAATACGTAGACTATTTATGGGATGAAAACAAGGCGGCATCTTTGGGGGACGATCAGGTTGCTTTATTTTTATACCGCTCAAATATACTGGGGGCAGATTTAAGGATCACCAATTATGGAGGGGGAAATACGAGCTGTAAGACCATTGAAAAAGATCCGCTGACCAACGAAAATGTTGAGGTGATGTGGGTAAAAGGGTCCGGAGGGGACATCGGAACTCTGACAAGAAAAGGAATAGCAGGATTGTACACCGAAAGGCTACGGAACTTAAAAAATGTTTATCAGGGGTTAGCCGATGAAGACAGGATGGTAGGATTATTCAACCACTGTATCTTCGATCTGGATAGCAAGGCCCCTTCTATTGATACACCTTTGCATGGTTTGCTCCCGTTCAGGCATATCGATCACCTTCATCCGGATGCGTTGATTGCGGTGGCGGCGGCAAAAGACGGCGAGAAGATCACCAAAGAGATCTGGGGCGATACCATGGGTTGGGTTCCCTGGCAGCGTCCGGGCTTTGATCTGGGATTGCAGCTGGAAAAATGCTTGAATGATAATCCCGGCATCCGGGGAATTGTGTTAGGCAGTCACGGATTGTTTACCTGGGGAGATACTTCCTATGAATGCTACGTCAACAGCCTGGAAGTAATTGAGATGGCCTCTGAGTATATCGCTAAAAAAATAGGAGAGAACGGACAGGTTTTTGGTGGTCAGAAAGTAGAGCCTCTGCCGGCTGACGAACGTAAGAATAAAGCGGCTCAGATCATGCCTTTATTGCGTGGGTTGGCTTCGTCCGAAAGCAGAATGGTGGGGCATTTTACAGACAGTGATGCGGTTTTGGAATTTATCAACAGTAATGATCTGGAACGTCTGGCACCACTGGGGACCTCTTGTCCGGACCATTTCCTGCGTACAAAAATACAGCCCTTGGTGCTAACGTTGGATAAAAATGAAAACTTAGACGATTCTAAGGCTGTTCTTGAAAAATTAACACCTCTCTTCGAAAGATACAGGGAAGAGTATAAAGAATATTACGAAACCTGCAAACATCCGGACAGTCCTGCAATGCGTGATCCTAATCCTGTAATCATCATTTATCCGGGCGTGGGCATGTTCAGTTTCTCAAAAGATAAGCAGACGGCCCGTGTGGCAAGTGAATTTTATATAAATGCGATCAACGTGATGCGTGGTGCGGAAGCCATTTCTGAATATACGTCTTTACCACGGCAGGAGGCCTTTGACATTGAATACTGGCTGCTGGAAGAAGCCAAGCTTCAGAGAATGCCTAAAGAAAAACCCCTTTCAAGAAAAATTGCGGTTATCACCGGAGCAGGAGGAGGAATCGGACAGGCCATTGCAGACAAAATGGTTCAGGAAGGGGCCGTGGTGGTTTTCACAGATGTCAATCAGGAAGCATTGACTACCGCCGTATCAAAATACAATAAAGACCAGGCTGTTGCCGTTCAGTGTGATGTAACCGATGAGCAGACCATTGCCAATGCTTTTAAAGAGACCGTTTTAGCTTTCGGTGGAGTGGATATTATTGTTCACTCAGCGGGGCTGGCCATTTCCAAATCTCTGGAAGATACTACCACCAAAGACTGGGATCTGCTGGAAGATGTTCTGGTGAAAGGCCAGTTCCTGATGATCAAAAATGGTGTTGAAATCATGAAAAAGCAAGGTTTGGGTGGAAATATCGTAAATATTGCCAGTAAAAACGGTTTGGTTGCCGGACCCAACAATGTGGCGTACGGAACAGCAAAGGCGGCCCAGCAGCATATGACGAGATTATTGGCGGCAGAGTTGGCAACGGATAAGATCCGTGTGAATGTGGTAAATCCGGACGGCGTAATTGTAGGAAGTAAGATCTGGGAAGGATCCTGGGCGGAAGGGCGTGCAAAAGCAAACGGAATTACCGTTGAAGAACTACCTGCGTTTTATGCAAAAAGAAACCTGCTGAATGAAATCATCCTTCCGGAAGATATCGCCAACGGGGTTTTTGCCTGTGTTGCCATTTTGGATAAAAGTACCGGAAATATCATCAATGTGGATGGCGGAATGGCAAACGCTTTCCCAAGATAATTTAAAACATAATTATTAAATTGGAGATCTGTCCGGGAAAATAAGCCGGGATTAGAGATTCGGAAGTAAATCAGGCTAAGCCTATTTCTTCGATGCTGTCTTCACGGCTTTAAATTAATTTCTAAGGCTGATTTCCAATTTGAAAATTTAAAGATCAGATCATGATTATAGGAAAAGATATCATTGAACAACACAATAAAGGAGAAGTTGAAAACTTTAATGCGGATTTTGATTTTCTACAAAACAAATTGACAAAATCAGGAGTAAATGTTACTGAGATTGTTGACAAAATCGCCGATTTTCAGGTGGCTATACCAAGTTGGGCCTTAGGGGCCGGGGGAACCCGTTTCGGAAGATTTTCTTATGGCGGAGAACCCGCAACATTGGAACAAAAGTTAGACGATATAGGATTAATCCATGCGCTGACCCATTCAGCCGGAGCCGTTTCATTGCATATTCCCTGGGATATTCCGGGTGATGTGAAAGCCATCAGGGAAAAAGCCGTTTCTCACGGACTTGCCTTTGATGCCATGAACTCAAATACTTTCCAGGATCAGCCCGGAGCGGAGCATTCTTATAAGTTCGGTTCCTTAAATTCCGTAAATGAAGATTCAAGGGCGTATGCCGTTGAGCATAACAAGGAGGTGATCAGGATCGGAAAGGAACTGGGATCAAAAAGCCTAACGGTTTGGCTGGCAGACGGAGCAAGCTTTCCGGGACAGCTGAATTTCCAGACAGCTTTGTCCAAAACCGAACAGAGCTTAAAGGAGATCTATGCCGGAATGCCGGAAGACTGGAAATTATTCATTGAGTATAAGCCCTATGAGCCGAATTTCTATTCGACGACCATACAGGATTGGGGAACGTCTTTCATGCTGGCGAATGCTTGCGGGGAAAGGGCCTACACGCTAGTGGATTTAGGCCATCATTTACCCAATACCAATATCGAGCAGATCGTTGCAACCCTGATGTACAAAGGGAAGCTGGGAGGATTCCATTTCAATGACAGCAAATATGGAGATGACGATCTGACGGTAGGCTCAATTAAGCCTTATGCCTTGTTCCTGATCTTCAATGAGCTGGTCTACGGAATTGAAAATAACCCTCAAAACCCTTATCCTGCATGGATGATTGACGCGAGTCATAATATCAAAGACCCGCTGGAAGACCTGATCCAGTCTTTGGAGGCCATTCTGATCGCTTATGCGCAGGCTCTTTTGGTTGACCAGAAAGCACTGAAGGCAGCACAGCTGGAAAATGATGTGACACGTGCCCAGGAGATCTTGCAGAATGCCTACAGAACAGATGTCCGGCCGTTATTAAGAGCTGCAAGATTACAAACAGGTGCAGCTTTGGATCCGATCGGAGCATACAGGAACCTGAAGGTAAGAGAAAGCCTGATTGCCGAAAGAGGCTGGGAAACCAAGGCTACGGGGCTGTGATCGTCGGTTCCTCGGCCGATCCGGATGGGTCGCTTTGCCCCGGAACAATAAAATAAACCTGAAAAATATTCATTTCATACAATTAATTCATCGGAATGTCCAAAAAAAAGGTAACCATAGTATTTGATATTGGAAAAACCAATAAAAAGTTCTTTTTATTTGATAAAAATTATAGAGAAGTAGTTCGTGAGTATACGGAATTGCCGCTCACGACGGATGAGGATGGTTATCCCACTGAAGATCTTGCAGCATTGCAAAATTGGATTAAAGATAATTTCAATGCCATTCTGGATGATGAAAATTTTGAAGTGAAAGCCATCAATTTCTCTACTTATGGAGCCAGCTTTGTACATCTGGATCAGAAAGGAAATGTCCTGACCCCTTTGTACAATTATACCAAACCGATGGATCAGGAAATTTTGGATTTATTTTACGAAAAACACGGGAGCAAACTGAAGATTGCCCGTGAAACTGCTTCTCCGCAGGCAGGGATGCTGAACTCGGGATTACAGTTATTCTGGTTGAAATACAAGCATCCGGAAGTATTCAAAAAGATTCGTTACAGCCTCCATTTACCGCAGTATTTGTCATATTTGTTCACAGGGATCTGTGTGTCGGAATTTACCTCGATAGGCTGCCACACCAATCTTTGGGATTATGACAAAGCAGATTACCACGACTGGGTCTATGAAGAAGGCATTGATGCTTTACTGGCACCGATCGTACCGACATCGGCGAGCATCAATACCTCTTACAGAAATAAAAAAATTAAAATAGGGGTTGGAATTCACGATAGCTCTTCTGCATTGCTGCCGTATATTTTAAGTAAAAAAGAACCATTTTTACTGCTTTCAACGGGAACATGGAGCATTTCTCTGAATCCTTTTAATGATGAAAGCCTTACTGACGAGGATATAGAGAATAACTGCCTGAATTATATGCGGATCGATGGTAAACGCGTAAAAGCCTCCCGTTTTTTCATGGGAAACGAATACAAAATCCAGGTTGAAAAGCTATGTGCCCATTACGGAAAAGAATATGGCTTCCACCGGGAAGTAAGGTTTGACCAGGACCTGTATCTCCGTCTGATGAAGCATAAAGCGGTATATTTCCGTTTTGAAGGCATTGCCCTGAAGCGGAAAATGATCAGTGAAACCGATTTAAATTCATTCCCCACTTTTGAAGAAGCCTATCATCAGCTGATGATAGAATTGATGGACCTGCAGATTCATACCATTAAAAATGCCATAGGAAATTCGGAAATTAAAACCATTTATATTGACGGAGGGTTTACGGACAATGATGTGTTCATGAAGCTGATGTCCCATCATTTTCAGCATTACAACGTGATGTCCACACACTCACCGTTAGGTTCTGCTCTGGGAGCGTCTATGGTCATTTCCAACAGGGAAATAGATGAAACCTTTTTGCAGCAGCATTATCAGATGAAAGTGCTTCAACCTTTAATTCTTAATTTATAAACTATGTCATTCCCATTCGATACCCGATATCCATCCCTTGAGATTTTAATTGAGAAGGCCAGGAAAAGAATGCCCCGCTTCGCTTTTGAATATCTGGATGGAGGTTGCAATGAAAATATAAACAGGGACAGGAATACAAGCGAATTGCGGGAGGTTTTGCTCCGTCCGCGCTATCTTAATAACTACGCTGAAGCTGATATGGAAACCGAATTGTTTGGCGTGAAATATTCGGCACCCTTCGGGATTTCTCCTGTCGGTTTGCAGGGCCTGATGTGGCCGAATGCTCCTGAAATTTTAGCGAAAGCAGCATTCAAACACAATATTCCTTTTATTCTGAGTACGGTAACGACGAGCAGCATTGAGAGGATTGCGGAATTAACGGAAGGTAGGGCATGGTATCAGCTATATCACCCGAGGGAAGAATGGCTACGGGACGATATTCTCAGCCGTTGTGAAGCTTCCGGCTACGATGTGCTCGTTGTTCTGGCAGACGTGCCCACTTTTGGCTACCGGGCTAAGGAGATCCGGAATGGTCTGGCAATGCCTCCCCAGCTGAATTTCAGGAATGTTTCCCAGGCTTTGGCCAAGCCGCAATGGTGTTTGGAGATGCTGAAACACGGTGTTCCCAATTTTGCCACTATGGAAAAGTACATGGATAAGAATATGAATGTGAAGCAGCTGGGGCAATTCATGAATTCCACATTTTCCGGCAGGCTGAATCCCGACAGGATAAGGGCGATCCGCGATAAATGGAAAGGAAAACTGGTGATTAAAGGTGTTGCTTCCGATGAAGACGCCGAAGAAGCAGTGAGATCAGGATTCGATGGGATGATCATTTCCAATCACGGTGGAAGGCAGCTGGATGCGGGAGAATCTACAATCGCGGTTGTGAAGGAGATCAGCGAAAAATACAAAGGTAAAATAAAAGTAATGATGGACAGCGGTATAAGAACCGGTCCCGATGTTGCCCGTGCTTTAAGCTGCGGTGCGGAATTTACCTTTATGGGAAGAACTTTTATGTATGCAGTGGGTGCTTTGGGTGACAAGGGCGGTGATCATATCATCGGTATGCTCAAAATGCAATTCAGGCAGGTAATGGAGCAGCTTTGTTGTGAAAAGCCGGAAGATCTGCAGAAATTCAGGGTAAAATAAAGCTGTTACTTCGTAATTCATCAGGAGCAGACCTCGATCCAATGACCAAAGCTCATAAAATGCGTTTAAACGAAGATCAGTAATTAAAATACATTAGTCTTAAGGAAACACGATTATGATCAGAAAAATGATTTTTGCCATAAGCTTTTTAATGGCTCTCACCGTATCCGCACAGGTGAACGATAAAGATGCAGTTGCTGCCGCAGCTGAAAAACTGAAGTTAGCCATGATCAGCGGAGACCGGCCTGCGCTGGAATCTTTGATTTTACCGGAACTGTCTTACGGACATTCAGGAGGGCATATAGACGACGCAAAAGAATTTGTTGAAAAACTGGTCAGCAAAAGATCAGATTTCGTCACTATTGATATTACCGGTCAAACCATTGATATCGTTGGGAACACGGCGGTTGTCCGTCATCATTTATATGCCACAACCGCTGATCTTGGAAAAGCGCCGGGTGATGTGGCGCTGGATATATTATTGGTTTGGGCAAAAACCGGAGACAGCTGGAAATTACTGGCCAGACAGGCCGTAAAATCTGAAAAGAAAAAATAAAGATCTATCAGACCGGCTGAATTTTTTAACGCAAGAGTTATTACAATTATGACAGGAATATCTTTGCGCGGGAAAATATAAACTGTAAGTTTAAAGGGAATCCCTCTGAATAAACTTAAAAACGTTATTCACCTGCTCCTTTTTATTTTTCAGGATCATATAGGCGGCAGATTCTCCCATAGCCTTAAAATCTGTTGTAATTACCGTAATTCCCAGTAATTCTTTAAGCGGTGTTTCGTTGTAGGAAATAATTCCTATGTCTTTTCCCAATTCCAGGTTTTTCTGTCTGATCTGCTTGACCAGGTTCACCAGATCACGTTCACGGATGGTGATGAAAATATCCTTATCCTGTAATTCCATATCGGGATAGATCTCGTCAAGAATTTCATAATCAAGTTTAAAATCCATACAGAATTTCTCAAAGCCCCGTACGATACGGAAAGGATAGGGGTGGATGGATTTATCAGGGTAAACCAGAATGATCTTTTCGTATTTCCTTATCTTGTCCAGGCCTTCCTTCAGTGCATCATAGATATCATGCTCAAAATCCTGGAAAATGGAGCCGTATTCGCCGGAAATATTGGGCTTGGTATTATCAAGGATCAATAACTTATTTTTAGGAATCTTTTCGATGATCTCTATAACTTCTTTCGTTGAGCTCGTGTGCTTGGACTGCTCATCTCGAAAATGGGGCATGATCACATAATAATCAAATCCTCCCAGATTCTTTTTAAGGGAATTGATGAACAGCGTTTCGTCACAGTGATAAATATACATTTCAACATTTCCCTTGGTACCGATTGCATTGACAAAATAATTGTAGATCATCATTTTATACGTGCTCGGTTTATTGATGAGAAAGAAGATATTAATGACATCATTTTTATTAAAACGTGAAATATAATAACCTTTCCCCTTTACAGACTCAATGATCTGCCTTTTCCGAAGTTCCTTATAAGCCTTTTCTACGGTATCTCTTGAAAGAAAGCAGGACTCGCTGAGCTCATTTATGGATGGGATCTTTTCTCCGATCTTAATTTCTCCACTGTCAATCCCATTGAGAATAGAATCTACGATCTGTTTGTACTTAGGGACTCTGGAGTGCTCATTTATAATTATTTCGAATGTTTCTGCCATGATATTAGATAGAAGATATTATTTCAGTTAAAAAAAATCAGGATCACTAAGGAGATGAGACAAGTTACAAAAAATTTATGATAACTTGTTCCTGTTCTTTTTAACAGTTAAAACACATTAAAATTTTATTTTCAACGGATTATTCTTGCAATTATTTTGATCAGAGCTGCAAGAAACAATATAAATTTTAATATGACGGTATTCACTTTAAGAACCGGATCCGGCTCATGACCGGTAAAAGGTGCTGTATATTCGAAAATGAATGATGGGTTAAAGGATTTAAGTTCCGGTACTTATAATTTCAAACAGGAAAGGTGTGGAAGTTTCATATTTTCCTCCCTGGGTCGCTCCGAATAGGAATTTAGGTGTTTGGCTGTCCTTATCCATCAGGATCATTGGGCGTTCCAGCCTTCCGAACCGGTTCAAATGTTTGGGCGGGGCGGGCTCTTTAATGTAACTTCTCATATCAAGATAGGCGATTTCCGGTTTTGACCAGCTTAGACCGTCTTTAGAAGTTAAATGTAAGCCGTATTCATGGTTGAAAAACCCCATATCGCGTGCTATGATGTGAAATTTGTTATTTTGTTCCCAGATAAAAGCATCTTCCAACTGGGCATTGCCGGGTAACGATGAAAAATCGATCACAGGATTGGCCGTTATTTTTTCGTAAGGTCCTGAAGGGTGATCTGCCTTGGCCAGCCCGTATTTCCGGTTCCCTCTTATAGGTCCTTTCTGAGTTTCATATTCTTCTGTATTCCAGGATTTATAAAAAAGCCAGAATTTGCCGTCATTTCCTTTTACAAAGGCAGGATTTGTGGTGCAATGGTCATCCCAGGAGCCTTTTTCTCCGGGAAGCAGCAGAGGAGCGTCAGGCCTGGTCCAGTCTCCGTCAAGACTTTTGGACGTGGCAAGTCCGATTCTTTTGGTATTTGTTTTTCCGTTGCAATTCCCCATATAAAACAGGTAGTAACGGTCTTCTACCCTGGTGATCAAAGGATTATGGCAGGTGGTGGCATCCCAGAACCCGATACCTCTGGGAGCAAGGATGATCTGCTTATGCCGGAAATTATGGAAGGGAGATTCCGCTTCCGCACGGCAAATTTCAGAACCATTGAGCCAGCCGCCCATTCCTTTTTCTTTTTTCCATCTGGAATAAAAGAGATGAACCTTTCCATCCTCTCCCCAGATCGGAGAACTGCACCAGATATAGTAACCCTCCAATGAGAACGGTCTTCCGATTGGTTTTAAGTTGAAATATGGCCGATCAGAGAAAGAGGGAACGCTTGTAAATGACAACCCCAGAGCTGCAGCTGCAATTCCCAGGGCTGAGGTCTGTAAAAAATCTTTACGGGTGATAGATCCGGATTTGTCCATAATATAGATTTACTGCTAATTTAGTATGAACAGATAGATTAAGTATCCTGTACTTTCGGTTTATTCCTGATTGGGTACAGAAATGAAAAAAGCACTTGATATCAGTGCTTTTTTCCTGCTTTGGGCGGATATGAATGTCAATTAACGGTATGTATTAAGATTAATTCATTATATTGTTGATGTAGACCTCAATATTCAGATAATTTTTGCAATATTTATTCACTTTTAAAGCATCTGTGGCATCGCGGGGGTTGAGTCCCATCTTTATCTCAACACTGTCCGGTATTCCATCCGAATCACTGTCGCGGGCAACCTGATAGGCAGGGTAATTACCCAATCCGTTATTGGCAAGTGGAAGATCGTTTTCAGTATAGACGTATAATCCCTGTGTTCCCTTTGAGCTCACCTCGGAAATGATGAGGTCATCTACCTGGTCCCGGTGCGGGAAATTGGCGCCGGCGTTTTGGAGAACGTGATAAAAAGCCTGGGCGGCAGACAAACTAGGGGTAGAGAAAGGATATGCGAATGGAGCATTCATGAACTGAACCGGGGTATTTCCCGGAAATGCTGTAGTGTTCTGTGGAACCAGGCTTCCGTCCAGGGCCCCGTTTTTATTGTTATCATAATAATTACCCGACTGATACAGGTGGAATGTGCTGGTCCCCCTGCTGAAAGGAGTTGCCTGGTTATCAACATTCAATGGTCCGGCTACAAAATAGTTATTAATAATATTTACCTGGGATTCTCCGGCAGAATCACCCATGATATAGCCGTCTCCGGAGACCGTATGCCCATAGGTATTCCCCTGGTTACCGTAATTGTAGATAACATTATTGACGAACTCGTTCCTCCCTTTTACTTTAGGGTTTCTGGTCTTATTGCTTTCATACAGGGATTTTAAAATACTGATATGCCCGTTGGTTGTCTGGATCAGGCCGCCTGCCGAATGGTTATGCCGGTGTAAACCTTGCGCGATGATGGAATTCTGGATAGTGATGCTGTCAGGTTCAAAGCCTTTGTTATCCCAATTGATGGAAAAAACCTCATCCAGCCCCCATGAAAAAGACATATGATCCAGCATAATATGTTTACCATTGGCAATTCCTGAAGCATCTGTATTTTTGGATAGATTACTGGAATTTCCCAATCTGATTCTGAAATATCTTGCTATTGTATTATTGGCACCTGTAAATGAAACTTTCTGACCATAGAGCACGATTCCTTTTCCGGGTGCTGTTTGCCCGGCTATCGTAAGATTAGGCGAAATGGAAACAGGAGACTGCAAATTGATAATACCGCTTACGGAAAAAACAACAAATCTGCCCGGTTGGCTCACCGCATCACGAAAAGAGCCGGGGCCGCTGTCATTCAGGTTGCTGACAATATAAACTTCAGGATTAGCTACACCTCTGGCTCCCGTAGAGTATTTCCCGAAACCTTCAGCTTCAGGAAAAGCCAGGGCTTTCTCTGCATTGCATACCTCAACGGGTGGCGGGGTATCCGAAGGATCCCCATGGTTGCAGGATAAAAGGAAAATGGAAAGCAAAAGTGTTGTAGTAGTTTTTTTCATGTTTATAAATTTTAATTTGATTGGGTTAAATTAAAAGCTTGTCAATAAGAAATCATCCTGTACTATACTGTATTTTTAAATTTATTCGGATTATGTTGAAAATATTGTAATTTTATGATGCCATACATGAGCCTTATGGATTTGAAAACGGATAGGCGGCTGTCGTCTGAAAAGATGCAGGTGAGATATAAAAAAAGCCTGTCCTTGAAGGACAGACTTTACTAACTATATGAATGTGAAATTTAAGGCATCTTTTTGAATCCTTCCGCTTTTATTTTCCAGGAGCCGTCCTTAGGAAAGCCTGGGAAATCCCCTTGGGAGTCATCCCAGCCTTCAAGCATCATGGCAACGGTGGTCAGAACGCCGCCATTTCCGGGAAGGTAAATACGCAGGCGTCCATCCTGGTAATTATGGCCGTTTTTCAGGTAAGTATTGGTCTGCACATTCATAAAGAGCGCATCCAGAGCTTTGTGGGGAAGTCCTAATCTTGCGGCCGTCATTGCCGTCATCGGAAAATCCCAACCCCAGGTATGTTCCCAGTTCCATTTTTGCCAAACGACGTCCAGGGTATTTTTCATAATTTCTTTGTCCAGTTTTGTAGATTCGGGAACCATCCCCAATGCTCCCAGAACCGTAGGATGATCAGTCATCCATTTTGGGAATGTGTAGGAATCCTTTGCAGATTCGGTTGCCAGATAAACACCGTCCTGAGCGGGAAGAGGGGCCAGCTTTGCAATGACATCGTCCCACTTTTTGTCCCGGGGCTCATTTAATCTTTCCTTCCAGCGCTGGGCGGTTCTCAGAGCCCAATCCCAGTAGGCCACCTCATAAGTGGGATTATAGGTGTCTTTTGCCGGAAAAACCTCTTGGGCGGGAATGACTCCTTTTCCCAGGTTATAACGGTCTTTTTCTTTGTCATAGGTGGCGAAATCAGCCATAAAATCTGCCGTTGCAAAAACCAGATCCTTATATTTTTCCAAAACCTTTTTATCTTGGGCGTGGCGATACAAGAGCTCTGTCATGTAAATAATATGAGGCTGTTCCCAGATCAGAAATGCAGCTACGGAAGACGGGCTTTCATTTCCTTCATTATCCGACATCTTAATCCATCTTACCCCCTTGTATCCTTGTCGCTGCGCTAGTTTTTTAGCTTTTTCAAATGATCTGAAATAATAATCCAATTGTTTTTCCAGGATTTCCGGTCTTCCCCACAAAGCATAATGTACGCCGTGCCACCAATGCATTTCTGTATGAGGCTTACCGTACCAGCTGTTGAACGTCAGACCCGTTTCCTGTGGCGGATTGCTTCCTCCGCATTGCACTTTGGTTAAATATTCCGATAGTACAATTCTACGCTCCAGTTCATTGGCCCTCGGGTCTGTACTTCCTTCAAAATCAACGGCTGCACCGCTTTCCCAGAACAATCTCCAGCCGGATGAGCTTTCTTTTTCCGCCTCAGCGAATAAGCTTTTTCTGCTTTTCGGGTTTTTAGCTGAAAATTCAACGCTTAATTCTATGGTCTTGTTTTTAGAAGAAGGCTCATAGACGAAATAATGTTTGCCGGCTTCACTTAATTTCCCGTCAGTAAAATACAGTTGCGTGTAATAACCAGCACTTTGCAGCTGATGCTCGATCAGTCCCTGAGTGGTATCTGATGAAATGATTTTGGTTGAATGTTTATCCTCATTTCCGTAAAAAGCTGCCTCATCCAGGAATTGTCCGCTGGGATAAGGATAGCGTGCAAAAATCTTCAGCCTTTTCTGAGCAATTAAGCCGGATTCAATTTTAACGCCGATTTTATCTGAATTCTGAAAAGAGGCCGTCCAGACTTTTACGGGAGTTCCTTCAAGGGTAAATTCACTGGTGATGATCCCTGTCCATAAATCAATTTCCTGACTGATGTTTTTCAAATCCGAAATTTTTGCTTTCTGACCATCTTTTTTGTACAGCTCAATACCGATATTTCCCAGCTGGAGACGGTGTTGGTTGACACGGAAGTATTCCACTGCTTTCCTGTTGCGTTCAGGCTCCTTGATTTGAACGCTGTACAGGGCTTTCCGGCCGTCATTATTGAAGTCGTAGGGCCTTAAGGTCTCCTCAAATTTATAATTTTCCGTATTGGGGAAACTGTTCCAGCCCCATTCAGACTGTGTTCCCAAAGAGACTCCGTTTTTATAATATTCAGGAAACGACTGCATTCCCGTAATATCAACGGTGTATGCAAATTTTCCGTTTCCAACGGTCAGGGAAGACAAGGTATCCGCTTTTGTATTCATAATATTATGTCGCTGAACCACTTTTTTACGGTCGATTTTCTGAGCCTTTAACAAAGAAAGCCCCATCAGAAAAAGACTTAGATATAATGTTACTTTTTTCATATTTAAATTTATTTAAGCACAGTAGCACTTATCATTCCGATGACAACATCGTTGCTCACTGCCGTTAATTGTATGTTTTTTAGTTCCTTATCCGGGTCTATAGGCAAATCCAGGAGGGTTGCGGCACCACCTTCTACAGCGCGGCTGGTGAATCCTTTGATGCCTGAATACCTGGTGAGGCTTCCGCCTTTGTATAATTCTCCCGTTTTCAGTTGGATCCTGTACGGAATCTTATCATCCGGAATTTCGAAAGCATGATCATCATCAAATAAATCCTGCTCAATCGGCCACCAGTTGACCGGATTTTTCAGCTCCAGTTCTGTATTGGTACCGTCAGCATATCTGACTGTGATTTTTCCATTAATGATCTGAGACTGCATCGGGTTGGTGGATCCCGCCATCAGGAAGTAGATCTTCTTTCCTTTGCCGGAAACAGGGATTTCCACCGAATCAGGATAATTATCCCACTGGCTTGTAAATACAATATTCTTTTCGGTATTACCGACCAGAAAAGGAATTCCAAGAAACTCAACTTTTCCGTTCTTTCTTTTATCCATTAATCCGCTGTCATCAATCTCAGCCGTGATCAATGGATAGCACCAGTTCCCGATCCCCTGCCACGGAAGCTGTAAGGTAGGTACATTAAGTCTCGGCGAAAGATATTTTTGCCTGAAAATGTCGGTTATTTTTTCATTAAATTCTGTGGCTAAGGAAACAGGGCTAAATTCGCCTGTATGACCAATTTCCCAATCCGTGATCTCAATATCCTGCCTGATCCCGTTATATTCCAGCTCAGCGAAATTTGTTCCCTTGCTTAAGATATTTTCAGGGATTTCAACTGATGAAGTCTGATTTTCCTGGGCTGAGAAAGTTCTGATCAGTCCATTGATGCTTAATTTTCCATTGATCGGATGGGTTAAACCGGATCGGATCTGCAGTTTTTTATTCACCCATTTTATATCCAAAGGATAACGGATATCAACATTCACAGGATGCCACCAAAGGGTTCCGTTCTGCCCGAGCTGAATAAAGAAGGTGCCTTTTCTTTCTTCATTTACCAGCGTGAACTGATTATTGGTCCGTTTTTTTATCAGCCCCTGCGGATCATAGACCTGGTGTATCTTCTTTTGGGGATCAAAATTCAATTGAAGATCTTCGGAGATATGGCTCACGTAATCTGTTTTTTCACGTTTAAAAGCTTCTCCGGAATAACAGATCTCGATCCTGAACTCTTTCCCACGGGGTGTACCGAACTGTACGAAAGGCTGTAAAATAGAATTGGGCCTGATCTTCCAATCCACTTTTTTACCGTTTACTTTTACCGATTGTATGGGAGCATTCACCGGAATCTGAAGATCAAGGGAAACCCTGTCTTTAAAATTGGATCTGAACACATACACCGCTTTTCCGGAGGTTCTGTTGAACTTAAATTCCCAATCCGGGAGCTTCAGCTCGGCAAAATCCCATTCGTAGGGAAGGCCTGGTCTGATAGTGACCTTCTTTTCCAATAATTTCGGATAAACCCCGAACAGTCCTTCAGTCAAAGTTCGGGCTGCAACACCGATCGGGTCGGCAAAATCCCTGTACAATTCTCCACGAAAGGCATCATAATGCAGCAGCTGCCCAAAATTTCCCGGGCTGATCCCATGATACATACTTTCTATCAGATTGCTTTTCCAAAGCCTGAATGCGTCCTCATTCCTCCCGGCCTGCCAATACGCAAGGGCGGTCTGTAAATTCTCTGCCAGCGCTACATTGTTGATCGACCAGTCATAAGGTTGCCAATTGGTGGTAGAAAGCGTATAATAGCTTTTATCCGCTTCCCCCTTTACATGTACCGGAATTTTAGGAATATGATTATTGATGTATTGCAGGTTCTGGTAATCCTCAAATTCATTTAAAATATAAGCATCCGAAACATGATAAACCGACCAGACCGCTGGCCTGTCATGAAGCAGCTGATTGCCCAAAGCATCTTTATATTCAGCAAAATAGCCTTTGTTTCTTATCCAGAGCTGATCTTTCATGGCATTTAAAATCGCTTCAGCCTCTTTTTCATAAGGTTTCGGATCTTCACCGATCAGTTTGGCCAGTTTCGCCATTTCACGGTTAGCCCTGTAATTATAAGCGGAGGTATGGGTTACCTTGCCACCTGAATACTGCAGCGCATCACTTGCCCAAATCGCGGCATAGGCATCATAAAGGTCACCCCGCTTAAAATTTCTTTTTTCCCAGTCCATATGACGAACCATTGTGGGCCACATTTTCTTTAAAAATTCAACATCACCCGTATAGTTGAAATGGGTAAACATCTGGTCAAAGAAAACCAGGTTCATATCATAATGATGAGGTCGGGTATTGTCATTCGGGTTTCTTGAAATATATCCGCTTGAAAAGACGGAATTTCCCATCCTTTCCGTGTGCCTTGCGAGGTGGAGGCTGGAATCCATTTCAACAGGTGCGGCATCCGGTGTTAGAACCTGGGAATTTGAATAGCTTTCAAAATGTTCTTTAGCACGGTCATGCCAGCTCAGAACATCTGCAACATAAGCTCCGCGCCAGGCATTCAGCCTCATACGCCAGGCTACCGCCCCGTGAAGATAGGTCGGGCTTTCCCAGATTGCGTCTGCAGCCACAGCCAAAACAGCTCCGAAATTATTTAAATCCGGATCGGGAGTTCTTAATTGGACCCGGTTTGTCAATACCAAACGGGATTGCTCTGCCTCATCAAAGATATTTTTCAATTCCCCGTCCGAAAATCTTTTAGCTGATTTTCCTTTTGAAATCTGAATATAAACAGGGGTTTTACTTTCTGAGTAAGAAGCGTAAATAATCGGGGATCGGCCTGTTTTAATCTGTGTGAATTGTGATAGCTTTTCCAAAGCTTCAGCATCCGTTAATTGTAATGAACTGATATTTGAGAAACTTCCGTTAACACTCTGGATTTCCTTTTTTTTGTTGAAATAGGAGAGCTGAAACTGGTTTTTATCGATCCGGAATTGGTTATCGGTGCAATATTCGGGAAGCAGATAAAATCCGGATTCCGGATCAGCCCCGATATCGCCGTTTCTGCTGAATGTTTTTCCGCTTGCGCCTCCATAAACCGCGTAAATTCTTGTTTCGGGATCTATATTTTTAGTTTCCATTTTTACAACCAGGCCTTCTTCTTTCGATTGGGCTAAGACGGTCAGCTTTAAGCTTCCGTTTCCGAGGATCCGGTCTCTGATCTCGTAAAGCATAGATCCGGGATGGTAACGTGTTTCGATTTTATCGGCATGGATCAGTTTTTTGACGGAATCTCCTTTCCGGATAATGAACTGAAGATTTCCTCCCATTCCCGGAAGATATAATGCGAACTCCGGCAAATCTCCGGCTTCCACTCTTGAAGCGCGGTTGTCTCCATACAATGCCCGGTTGAAGCGGTATTTTCCATTGACCAATAAAAAATCGCCCTTATCTTCCCTGTAATGCAATTCTCTTTCATTATTCCGCCAATGCCCGGATTGGGAAAAGGAATGTGAAAATGCTGATAAAGCAATAAAGCCGGCTAAAATGTATTTTCCTGACATTTTTATTTGAAATTGGTTAAAGGTTGCCCGTTAACGAATACATTTTTCAGAGTGACATTTTTCAGGAAGTCAACCTTATAAGGGATTTCTACGCCGTCAATTTTAGCATTGATCATGGTAAAATCGGTTACGGGTGAAGATTCATAGGCATCGGAAAGCACCGCATATTTTCCTCCTTTTTTCACCTTCAGGTTTTCTACCCAAATATTTCTGATGGTTGGAATAAAGTTTCCGGGTTTTTCATAATGCATATTGAAACGAACTGCGGCTTCTCTATAAGTACCCACTTTCGTGTTGTAAAAAAATACGTTTTCAATGATTCCACCACGGCTTGAGCTGGTTTTGATGCGGAGTGCCCTGTCCAGGTTTTTACTGTCCATAAAATTTCCGATCGCATAAATGTTTTTTGCGCCACCTGCGATTTCGCTTCCGATGACAACACCGCCATGTCCATCCTTCATTTCGCAATTTTCAATAATATGGTTTTCTGCCGGTTTTCCGATGCCTCTTCCGTCTTCATCCCTGCCGGATTTGATGGCAATGCAATCATCTCCGGTATCGAAATAGCAGTCTTTGATCCAGACGTTTTTGCAGGCTTCAGGATCACAGCCATCGTTATTCGGGCCATGGCTGATTACCTTTACCCTTTCGATCAGAACGTTTTCGCAAAGTACGGGATTGAGATTCCACATCGGAGAATTTTTAACCAGGACATCTGCCATCCAGAAATTTTTGCATCTGTAAGGCTGAACGAAATTGGGTCTCAGATAATGCCCGTCCCCGAAAACCCTTTCCCTCGGATCTTTCTTCTGAGCCATATATTCATGCAGCTTGGCCCGTGCCGGGTTCTGTCTTCCCGGACGGGATTCGTTCCAGCCGTATTTTTTTGCGCCGCACCAATACCACCAATTATCGTTATTGGCATTTCCATCTAACGTTCCTCCGCCGGTAACGGCAATATTCTCTTCTTCATAAGCATAGATCAGGGAGGAATAATTCATGCATTCCATTCCTTCCCATCTCGTGAAGACAATAGGGTAGTCTTTACTGTCCTGGCTGAATAAGATGGTTGCTTCCTTGCTTACATACAGATTCACATTGCTTTTTAAATAGATAGCACCTGTTAAGAAAACTCCTTTGGGAACGACCACTCTTCCTCCACCTTCTGCATTGCACTTTTCAATAGCTTTTTTAAATGCGTCCGTATTTTTGGTCTTTCCGTCTCCAATAGCACCGAAATCAGTAACCAGATAGTCCTTGTCTCTGAAGCTGGGCTTTACAATTTGCTTTTTGAGCGCCCGGATTTCCTGTAAAGGCTGCTGTGCCGAGGTCCAGGCTTTATATTGAGCCGAAGCGGGAACTGAGATGAACAGTATAAGAAGGAGTAACACGAATTTTTTCATAATATCAAGAATCATTAGATGACGATTTATAAATTTCTTTTATTATCGCAATCTAAAATAATTGCGGGTAAAAATTATCCTGCACTGTCGGTATAGCAAAACATTATGGACTTTTATTACAGATATATGGAAATAAACGCTGTTCATATAAATATAATATTTTTTCACAAACCTGCATCAGCAGGGGGCGGATTTGTATCCTGACATAGAAACCGTTAAAATAATTTTTTTATTTGACTTTCTGATGTTTATGATTATTTTTAAAGGAAAAATGTCATTTTATTTGTAAGAAGTTGAAAAAATCATATCTTTGCACCAGTTAAAACAAACGCTCCTGATCTTGTTTGAAGTAACCCGTGGGGCTGTAAACAAGAAAAAGCAAAAAGCGTCCGTATCGCGGAAGTTTATCAGTTTGTTTTAAAATTGATCCGGTAGTTCAGTTGGTTAGAATGCCGCCCTGTCACGGCGGAGGTCGCGGGTTCGAGTCCCGTCCGGATCGCAACTATTTAAATAGTAAAAAAAGCTGTAAATATATTTACAGCTTTTTTTGTTTTCTACCTGTTCCAAATGGAGCTAAAAAACACAACCCTGATAGTGACTCATTCAATGACGTGTACAATAAATAAGAATTTTGCATTATGGAAAATATATGGTTGTAAATCAGTTGTTTGAGTAATATATTTCATAATGTCAAAAAATATTGGCGCAATTTATATATAAAAAAAGCCGAGCTATTTGTTAGCGGAAATGTTAAAAACAGACTGCAGAATATCAATTTTAAACAAAAAATTGTATCTTTCGTCCGAAAATTTGTTTAATAAAAATGTCCGAAAAAGTATTCATAGCGCCTAGACTTGTTGGTTCTCGATTTGAAGACCATACATTGCCTGTGAATATCTTAGAAGATTTCACTGCACTTGAAGATTTATTAATTGAAGTAGCAAAAGATATATATCTAACTGAAAATCCGAACAGAAAACGTGTTCCAAAAGGTTTTTCTGACGGTATCTATTTAAAATTAGTAGATATTGGTGAAGGAAGTGCTATAGCAAAATTTGCTATAGCTAGTGCTATTGCTTTAAATAGTACACTACCATTAGAAAACCTAAATAATTTTGCATATTTTGAGAAAGCCAAAAATAAAATAATTGAATTAATAGAGTCAGTTAATGATGGAAGTATACCTACGCAAGTAGATTATAAGTTATTATCTTATTTTAGTAAAATAGGTAAAAATTTACTTGACGATGAATCAATTGATTTTGGCTATGATTATAATTCTCGAACCCCTTCAAATGCTATCTTGAACAAAACAACTAGAAAAAAAATACTTTTATCTAGTGAACAAAAAACAGAATATGTTGATAGCATAAAACTATTTGCTTTAATTCCTGAAATAGATCAGAAAAATAATACATTTCAAATCGAAACTGATTTTGGAAATATTAAATGTCCATTAACTGAATCTGTTAAAGATTCCGTTTTCGTTGCATTTAATGAGTATGTAAATAAAACTTACATATCATTAAAGGGGACTGCTTTGTTCAATTGGAACGACAAAATTCAAGAAATTACAGAAATTGAATCTATGGATATTTTAGATCCATTAGATGTATCCTTACGCATAAATAATCTTTCTAAATTAGAAGATAATTGGTACGAAGGGCAAGGTAAAGCATTAAAGAAAATAGGATTGAATAAATTAGAAAATCTGTTTAATTCATATTTTGAAAATAAGCTACCTCTGCCTGCTATTTTCCCTAAAGTTGATGGAAATATACAATTAGAATGGAAAAACGAAGCTAAAAATGTTGTGATTGATATTGATTTAGATTCATTATCCGCTGAATTCTTTTATTATAATGATATTGATGATTCTGATGAAAGAGAAGAACAAATCGAATTAGGTAATAAAGAAGGTTGGATTCAATTAAATGATTTAATTAAAACATTTGTTTAATGGAAAGTAAAAAATTACTACATAGGCAAATACACCCGTCATTTGTTGTAAACGATATTGTTTCTAATCAAGCGTTTACAGAAGATTCATTAGTTGTTTCATCAGGTGCATTTAATCCAACGGAAAAAGATGAGGATAAATTATCAGTTTATAATGGTAATAAATTTTCTGCGAAAGAAGCTTATGAACATTTTGTAACAAAATATACTTCATATGGTGTTTTATCACTAACTGAAGAAGAAGTACTTTCTGTTACTCCTCTAACTACAAATGATGATGATATACAATTTGACGGGCATTCACACATCGACTTTAGTCAAGTAACAAGTAAAAATCAAAAAACTAAAAGAGCTGGTAAATTAAGAGATTTAGCTGTAAAAAGAAATTGGACATATAAACCAGAAAAATAAACACTTCCGCTAACATCGTATTGACGAAATGGCGATTTAAGAGGAGAAATTGAAAGTTTCTCCCTTTTTTTGTCAACAGCCTTTTATATTTCCTTTTTTCATAAATTTAAAAAATAATAAAAGGCTGTTGCTTAAGTTAGTGCAAGATTGAAGGTTTAGACTTTCTAATCCATTATTATCATCATTACGTGGCCCGTTAGCTGCAATTATACAAGAATCGTTATGCAAAAGACTTTATAAGATATTAAAGATCATTTTGGGATTACTAATCTTATGGTTTTTGCTTCATTCAATATATATAATTTTTAACGGTATAAATGACAAAAAACAAAGTATTGATGTTGCTGTTGTTTTAGGAAATTTGAGTTTGATGGCACATCCTCAAAAAAAGATTACAAACTCGACTAAACAAAAGCATCGAACTTTATAATGAAAATCGAATAAAAATGATTGTGGTTATAGAAAGGAAAAATTTTGGGAAAGAAATAAAATGAAAGAATATCTTCTACACAATATATTCCATCCAATAAGATAATTGTAGATAATTACGGAAATGTTACAGAAAAAACAGTTACAAACTCCATACAAATAATGGACAGCTTAATTATAAAATAAAAATAGTACAAAATGCTGTAAAATATCTATTTTACAGCATTTTTTGTTTTAATAATTCTGGAGAAAAGCTGGAATTACTATCTGAAAGTGGGCCATCCAGGCATTTTGAAAGGAATGAACTGGCCACTGCCGGACGTTTTGATTTTGATGTTTTTAAACGGGCCCGTCCGGAATTTTCCATTGTATTCAAAAAAAATACAATAGTTAACATTAATGCAATTCATCGTTGATACGGACAAGGTCGACCACGGTTTTGACATTCAATTTCTCAAGAATATTTTTTTTATGGGTACTTACTGTCGACATTTTTATATCAAGCAAATTTGCTATCTCAATATTTCCGTTTCCTTCAACAAGGAGTTTAAATATCTGTAATTCCCTTTCAGAAAGTATCTCTGTGGGATCATTCTTTTTCTCAGGGCATCTTATGATCATATTCATTATAGTTTCGGGATAATAATATCCCACTTCAAATAATAACGAGATTGCCCTGAGTATTTCTTCTTCTCCCGAATCTTTTTTTATATATCCGTCTGCTCCTTCATTGATATATTGAATACCAACCTGCGCGTTGTAAGCGGAAAAAATTAATATTTTAAGGTCTTTTTGAATACTCTTGAGCTTCTGGATCATAGCCTTATGAATAGTATCCGGCATATCAATATCCAGAATCAGCAAATCATAATGCTCCCGGGATAACTTTTCCAGTGTTTCCGTAAAGTTATCTGCAAAATCAGTGATACATGGATAGCAGAACTTTTGTTCTAACATAAACGAAATTCCAACACGGATAACATAGTGATCATCCGTAATAAGTATTTTCTTTTTCATGTTATCTATTTTTTTATTTTTATTAGAATTATTGTTCCTTTTGGCTGGTTTTTACTGAAATAAATCTGCGCCCCGATCTTTTTGATGAAGTGTATCACCATATGGAGCCCCAATCCGTACTTTTTTAAAGATAACTCTTTACTATCAAACCCTTCGGATAATTTCTTATAGTAATCTATTTGTTCGGAAGACATGCCAACACCCGTGTCGGATATCCTGATCTCAATGGTTTCATCCACTGTGTCACCTTCAATGGTGATGACGCCGGATTTTGTATTTTTTATTGAATTATCCAGAAGGTTATGGATAATTGCCAAAATGATATTCTTGTTGATATTAGTGGTTATATGCCGGTTTACTTTGTTGTGGATGACCGTATTATTAAACAGGGCCAATTCCTGAAACAGGTCTTTTTTAGTTTCTATCAGTTCAAAAATCAGGTATTGAGATTCTTCATGGATCTTATCTTCACGATACAGGGCGGAATATTCCTTAAGGTTTAATGTGAATTTGTAAACCTCTCTTGAAGACCTGTAGATGCTGTCCAGATATTTTTTTTGAGATTGTGTATCTTCCAGTTCATATAAGTTTTTTGAAAGGTTGGACAGATATTTTATGGGAGTAGCAATATCGTGGCTGATCGTTTCGATTATCGTTTTCTGATGCTCGGTTTCATTTTTGAGTATTTCCCGTATGGCTTCAAGATCTTCCAGGGTCTTTTTCAAAATATTTTCTTTTTCAGATACAATTTTTTCAAGAGACTGATTTCTGAATCTCAAGAAGTTGGTTCTTATTTTTATGACCCATATGATCATTACAAGGCATAGGATGATCGCAAGAACTTTAAAGAGCCTGGTCTGGTAAAACCGGGATTCAATGGTTATTTTTAAGGTCTGATATAAAAACTCCCCTTTAGGAGAGACCAATACCCGAAACTGAAGGTCATATTCCCCGGGAGAAAGACCTTTTATAACATAACTGTTATTCTTTAGCTTTTCCCAGCCTGAATATTGCGGAGCATTTAGTTTTGCTTCGATATAAAGATTATCCTGATTAGCATAATAGGGAAGTTCCGCAAAAATCACCGCTAATTTATAATTATTTTTTAAGGTTAGGGCATTTTTAAAATATACTGTCTGTGAATCATCTATTTTCGCTTTTTCTATATAAATATTTTGTTTGGAGGGATAATAAGTTTTTACTGTATCCGGATTAAAAAAAACAAATCCGTTCTTAGAAGGAAAAACGAAGTCTCCATTGTCTAAAATATGACCCGGACTGTTATTAAATTCATTGGTTAAAAAGCCGTCACTCTTTGAAAACCGGTAATAGGTTACGGGTGTATTTTTATTATTGGCATACTGGAGCAGCTGCCGTTTTTGAACCTTAAAAAGCCCGTTGCCTGAAGAGATCCACAAATATCCGTATTTATCTTCAAGAATATAGTGGGCGGACTTTAAAAAATTCTTGCCATCATTAGGCATTTTTATCAGTTTATTACCTTTGAAAAGAAAAAAGCCGCTTTTATTAGTGGTAATCCAGATATTACCGTCTGCTGTCTTTATTATATTCTTTACATAAATCCCCGGGAATATTTTTTGTTTGTTCCGCTCCAGCGTTATCTGATAAAGGCCATTGGTACATCCTACCAGTATATCCTGGCCGTACCTCATAAAGCTGTTGACTACACCTTCAAATCTGTAGATATAATCGGGTCTTTTTAAATTCATCATTTTTAAAAATGTACAGGAAATTGTTTTTTATGAAATCTGTGGTGGAATAACTATACAAACCATTGCTTGCAAAAACTTTGTCAAGGTCTGGATTAATATACAATGAATCGGCCTTCTGATAATGATATTTTCTTTTAATTCTGATAATATACGCTTTATCCGGGAACACGATATTTTTTTTACTGTCATAGAACATAAAATCTTTTCCGTGCTTTCCGAACGGATATTTTTTCTTGATTCCGGATTTATTGAATTCCAATCCGTTTTCTGTAATGATCGTATTCTTATTAAAAGGAACGGTGGCATGAAATATATTGTTGGCAAACGGAGTATTATCCCGGGTAATATAAAACTGATCCGGGTCAAGAATGTTCAGCCCGTTATTGGTGGTTCCGATAAAAAGCTTGTTGAAGTTTTCATCATAATAAAGTGCATTGATCGGATAATTCAGCAGTTCCCTGTAGTTTGCAAGAAACCTTATTTTATTTTCACCATGTTCTTTTACCAGAATATAGATGTTCATTTTGTTGATGAACAGGGTTTGTCCGGTGGTCTGGTGCCAATAGATCCTGGTATCGGGATCTTTCAGAAGATCCGGGCCCCGGAGAATGTTAAGGCGTCCCTTGGTTATGGCATAAACTTTATTCTTTTTCGGATCCGTGATATACAAAATGTCATCCTTTACAAAAATATTATCCAGATAATTATTCGCGAAGGGAATTGAGATGGTTACGGATTTATTCCTCTGAGTATAAATTATGGAATTTTTCCCGAAAGTATACGATCCGGACTTAAGCTTTATAAAATATTGAGTATTGCTTTGGTAGCTGTTTACCAAATCATTTTTGACAATTCTTTTTAAGTAAACTCCATTTCTCTTTGAAAGAAGTTTATAGTTGTTATTGTTTTTGGCGGTATAGACCTTAGGTATCCTGCCCCGAATAAGAATCTTTTCTTTTTCATAATTATTATAAACAATAATGCTGTCATTTTCAATATTCCCTAAAAAGTTGTCAAAGAGTAAGTTACTGACAGGAAATTCATCAAAAACAGTAAAGTTCAGCCCATCATATTTTACAAGCCCGTGATCTGTACCAAGCCATATAAAGCCATATTTATCTTTTATGATATCTTTAATACTGCTTTGAGGGAGATCATTATCGGTATTGTGCCAGGTAGATGAATATTGTGATTTAAATAATGTAAATAAAAGAAACGTTAATAAAATTAACCCCCTCATGGATATACTACTATTTTTCTGTAAATATAAGACTTAAAAAGCTGAAATTTTCTTTATTTCCTTATATAGAATCTAAAAAAATAATTGAGCCTGTAAAGGGATCATGGTTTCACTTATGTTTACCCCTTAAGCAAGTGCGGCCGGATGGTGGAAAATACAAAAATGCCCCTCTCCATCCGGGGGAAATTGGTCTTCGCCTTGTATATTTAAGTCTGAACCTGGAACATGAAGTACCTGCTTTGGGAAGTAATATCTGTTGAAGAGCGGAATTATGAGTACAAAAATCCACCTGTAGATGAGCTGCAGGTGGGATTTATCTTGGCATCTTCAATTAATTTAAAAATCGGTTGATCTTGTCAGTGCTTCCCATTGCTGATAAGCTGAGCTCAAAAGATCCAGTTTGGCAAATGCACGCGCATAGGCATCACTGCCTAAAAGTAAATATAGAGGAGGCTCTTCCATATCAGTAATTTCCATCATAACCTTTGCTGCTTTTTCCGGGTCACCTGCCTGGCTTCCGCTTGTAGCGGCAAAACGCTTATGCAAAGAGCGGATGTGAGAATAGGCATCAATCGTATTTTCGGCCAGAACAAGGGAATCCGGATTATTGAAGTTGGTACGGAAAGCCCCCGGGGCAATTAATGTCACTTTGATTCCTAAAGATTTCACATCTTCAGCCAGAACTTCCGTAAGGCCGATCACAGCATGCTTTGTGGCTCCGTAAACCGCCCAGCCTGTAGACGGAGCGATCCCTGCAATAGAAGATATATTGAGGATATGACCTGCTGACTGCTTCCGCATAACGGGTAAGGCATGCCGGATCACATTGATTGTTCCAAATACGTTGATATCAAAGCTGTCACGGGTTTCTTTATCGCTGAGTTCTTCGATGGTGCCTCCGATTCCGTAGCCCGCATTATTTACCACAACATCTATTCTGCCGAATTTTTCATGTGTCTGCCGTATGGCATCTGAAACACTTCTGTCATTGCCTAACTCTACCTGCAAGGGCAGAAAGTGATCTTCATTTTCCATGTTCACTGCGCTAATGAGATCTGCGGTATTACGGGAAGTTGCCGCCACCTGATGGCCTGCCACCAATAATTGTTTAGCTAAAGCAAGTCCCAAACCTTTTGAGGCTCCTGTAATAAACCATACTTTTTTATTTTCCATATTGTTTTATTTTACACCGCAAAGTTAGGGTAGGCCGGAGGGCTGGTCCTTACCTGAATCAAACGGGTACTATCAAAATTCAAACAAGCCGGATTGAGGTCGGGGTAACTTTAGTTTGTTTTTTAAAAAAATAAGTAAAATGGGAGGGATGTGAAAACCCCAGGCTATAGCTGATCTCGGAGATGTTCCACCGGGTATGTTTCAGCAAAGCAATAGCTTCCGCAGTGATTCTTTCGGCGATATGTTCTGTGGTGGTTTTTCCTGTCGTAAGTTTTACTGCACGGTTAAGATGGTTCACATGCACTGCCAGCTTTTTGGCGAAATCGCTTGCAGACCTCATTTCAATACACTGTTCCGGCGATTCTATCGGGAATTGCCGTTCAAGCATTTCAGTGAAGATGGAAGTAATGCGGGCATTGGTGTCGGGATGATGATAGATATTTTCATTCGGTTCCATTTTCATGGTGAAATGCAGCAGTTCGGAAACCTTATTTCGAAGCAGATCATATTTGAAACGATAATCCGAGCGAACTTCATCCAGCATTTCCTCAAACAAAGCTGCTATTTCCTTATCCTGGCTTTCGTTTAGGTGATACACGTGCCTGTCGCCCCGTTTAAACATCGGGATATCCTGAATTCCCTTCCTGAGATTTTCAAGGTAAAAAGAATCCTTAAAAAGACAGAAAAATCCGGTTGATCCATGATCCAGACGTTCAAAGCGGTAAGGTACCGCCGGATTGAAAAACAGAAGTGTACTGCCATCCAATTCAATGCTTTTATCTGCGTAATGACAGCGGTGCTTCCCACGGATCAGCATGATTTTATAAAAATCGTAGCGGGCATAAGGTGCGGGAGAAGCTGCTCCATTGGTGTCTGCCAGGCGAAAGACATTGAAATCTCCTGCCCCTGCCGGTGGAAGGGGAGGTGTTTCTTCAAATTTATGGGCATAAAATGCGTCCAGATTTTCATTTGCCGGCATAAAACAAAATTACTGAATTTAATTGCAAAAAAAGACTGAATCGGAACCATTTTAAGATAAGGCGGGCTGTTTGCCGTGGGAATTATGTATCTTATTGAAATAGTGGTTCAGGCTGGATATTCTGTTTTTATCAACCGGATTGATGTAGTTTAGGAACATCTGTTCGGTGGAATGCCCTGTAGCTTCCATAAGGAGTGGAGTCGGGATCTTTCCATAAAAAATGGTAGCAAAGCTTCTTCGTCCGATGTGGCTGGTTATGGCTTCCCATTTTTCCACAGTGGTGCTGTGTACCCTGTGTCCTTCTCTTTTCCTGGTTTTTACAGGCTGGGTGATGCCCGCTATCATGGCAATTTCTTTAATATGCCTGTTGTAGAGATTTTTAGAGATCTTAGGTGGGAAATTATTTCCGTTCCTTTTTAATACGTCGATTACGGCAGGATGGAGCGGAAGCAGTATGTTCTTTTTGGTTTTCTTTTGGGTGAAGGCAATACATGAAATTCCGTCCATATTAACGATCATTTCTTTGGTGTAATCCATAAAATCAGATATTCTTTGTCCCGTATAGCAGCTTATGATGAGCCAGTCTTTAGCTGGCATCAGCTCAGGAGGAAGCTGGATATTTTTTATGGATAAGATCTCCTCTTCAGAAAGAGTGACGAGTACCCTTCTTTGTCTTTCTCTGCGGATTTGCCATTCCCTGACGGTTGTTTTCAAGCCTTTTCTCTCGGCAAAGTTAAGGATGGTCCGCACAAAATGTATCGTTCTGTAAATCGTATTTTCGCTATACAGCTCCTGTTTTCCGAAAGAGATAAAATTATTAATGAAACTGCTTTCAAGAGTATTAACGTAGAGCCTTTCCATGCGTGCTCCCTCATATCTGTGAATAAGCTGAGAGAAAACATGGTACCGTTTGCGGGTGGACTTAGAGATGAATTCTTTTTTAGACTCAATATACATCTGTATGCAGTGTAATAAGGATAATTCCGGATAAAGAGCCTGTTCTTCGGTGCGTATTTTGTTGATTTCCATACCTATCGATCTCTGCGATACCGGCTTCTTTTTTTCTTTTTTATCCCTGATGTATTGGCTGATCCTGATCCTGAACTCATCAAGCAGTGAATTGATCTTTTTATTTTTTTTCAGATAAATGTTCTTCGGACGCTGTTTTTCAAAATCCCACTCTTCGGGAAGAATTTTGATAAAGGTGTTGTATGTAAATGTAACAGGAGCTTTTAAAGAAGGATCTTCCAAGGTTATGTTGATGTGTATGTTTTGAATATTATCTGTATTTGGGATGAAAAAATCAATAGTCATACTGTTGTTTTCGTATATTTTTTGGTCAGTTTTAATTTTGGTTAAAAATATCAACTTTACGTGATATACTGTATAGTATTAATTCTATCGTCTCCTAGAAAAAATTTGTCCGATCAATAGTAGTCAGCATCATATGAAACCGATATCCATATTATTTAAAGGGTAGTTGATGTTTGTACTGGAAGTCGGTTTCGCAACAGATCCTGTATCTGCTTCTTTAGAAGGGTGCTGATGATGAGGAAATAATGGGGTTGGGGGTAGTGGGGGCGAAGAGGTTATTCATTCTGTTTTGCCGGATCGGCTTCGTTTCCATTCTCAAATTCAATTTGCTGGAAATAGTTGCTCAGGCTGATCGCTCTGTTCATATCTGCAGAATTAATATATTGCAGGAACATTTTTTCAGTAGAGTGCCCTGTAGCTTCCATTAATAAAGGAGTGGGAATCTTTCCATAGAATATGGTGGCGAAACTCCGTCTTCCGATATGGCTGCTTAGCACTTCCCATTTTTGGACAAGGCTGCTCCTTGCCCGGTGTCCTTTTCTCTTCCTGGCCATGACCAGTTGTGTAATTCCCGCCTTCATCGCAATTTGTTTAATATATAGATTATATTGTGACGGGGTATACCTTGGCGGGAAATTATTTCCGTTCTTTTTGAGAATGCTGATCACCTGGGGATGAAGTGGCAGGAGTATATTTTTATTTGTTTTTTTTTGGGTAAAGGAGATGTAGGTCCTCCCGTCTATCTTTCTTAGCTGATCAGTAGTGAACTCCATGAAATCAGAGATCCTTTGCCCCGTATAGCAGCTGATGAGAAGCCAGTCCCTTGCCGGCTCGAGCTCTTTTGATAAGGGGACTTTTTTTATGGCCGATATTTCCTCCTCAGAGAGAGAAACAATTACTCTGTGCTGTTTTTTCCTTTTTATATCCAGCTGTCTTACCGTGGTTCTGATCCCTTTTTTTTCCGCGAAATTGAGGATCGTTCTGATGAAATGAATGGTCCTGTGGATGGTATTCTCACTGTACATTTCCTTTTTACCGAATTTAATGAACTGATTGAGGATACTGCTGTCAATGGAATCAATATATATCCTTTCCCCTGCAAATCCTTCAAATTTTTCCACCATGCGGAAGAATACCATATATCTTTTATATGTGGAATGGCTGATAAATCCTTTTTTGGAATTTATGTACTGGATCATGAAGAGTAGCAGGGATCGTTCGGGATATGTTATTTCTTTCCGGGTGGAGATTCTTTTGATCTCTCTATAGATCATTTTTTGTGAGATATCTTTTTTCTCCCTGCTCTTTTTTTTGATGTATTCAGAAAGTCCTATTTTGAGTTTGTCCAGTCTGGAATTAATCAGCTTGTATTTTTTCAGGTAGATATTGTCCGGGCGTTGTTTTTTACTATCCCAATGGTTGGGATCGATCTTTAAAGGTGTTCTGAAATTAAATTTTTGTCCTGACTGCCCATCCTCAACTTCAGCAGTAACAGTAATATAAATATTACTGATGTGATTTCCTCCTTTCGGGATATAAAATTTAAATGTCATTTTCCTGGATGTTAAAAAACTTATTTCCAGGCGAAATTATAAAAAAAAAGTAGTCCCTAAAAGACTACTCATTTATGGCAAATATATAATTTTTTTTTAAATAATCAAGATTTTTAGAAAAAAATCTACACTCAATATCAGTTTATTATCGTCTTGGACCTCATTATTTCCAAAACCGGCTTGTACAGGAGATTTCCTCAAAAATAACCATTTTTCTCATAATCGGGTCTGAAATTTATTGATTTACAAATCAATAAGTTGTAAAATAAGTCTTTTAGGGACTACTTTAATCAGGCGGATATGAAAACACATGTAATGAGATTCCGTTTCCCTCAATGGCTAAGCTCTCTTTCCTTTACTGGAAAGAGGTTTAGCTCTTTTTTATCGGGGGTTTTATGGTATGCGGGCATGATGTGGTTATGGTCTGATTATACATGGACAAATTGTAGTCCTGTTGCAGAAAATAGTTGCTGGTATAAATAAATGATGAGAATGAGAACTGATATAATATTCATGAATTGAAAGAAAGCCGGATAAGGCGGGCGGAACCTGTTACTTTCAGAACCCCGGAACAGATTGGTATGATGGGCTGGTGAGATCTCTGCAGGTATAGAAAAATAAAGACATATGACAAATAATAATTTTGATGTATTGCAGAACAAAAGCAAAAAAGAGGTAATAGAAGAATTAGGCGATGGGTTTAACTTCTATCCTGATCAGATATGGTATTATATTTTGTCAAAGCGCTGGTGGGGGAAGAAAGTGGTTCTGTTTATAGAATTTGATGAAAATGATGTCGTGTGTAGCCATTATGTTAAAACGGTATATGGGAAGGTCCGGTTATGCCGGATGTAGAGAATGGGTTTAAGCGAAGATGGGCCTATCAGTTTATTTCTATTCACGAACAAGGAAGCTGCGGCGGGGTGAAGATGAAGTTAATTTTTGTTGAAACAAACGTATCTGAAATAACCAAATTTAATAGATAAGAATATGAATGATTTTAAAGATATCCATATCGGGGAATATATCCGTCTTCGGGTAGAAGAAACCGGGGTAGAGGTTTCCCGTATATGCAATTTTATAAAATGCTCAGAAAAGGAATTGCAGGAGATTTATACATCAAAAAGTATAGACAGCTGGATTTTGCTGAGACTGAGCAAAATCCTGGAATATGATTTTTTCCGGATCTATACGCAGCATTTGATATTGTACGCCCCTCCCGGCGGCGGTGCTAAGGCCTTATCCGGCAAAAAAAGTAATCTTCCTCAGTTTCGTAAGAACATCTATACCAAAGAGATTATAGACTTCATACTGGGATTGATAAAAAATGGAGAAAAAACTGCTGGTCAGATCACAGAGTATTATGGGATACCCAGGGCCACTTTATTTAAATGGATGGCTAAAAATCCCTGATCTGCCCAACATTAAAAGACAGCTGTTAATAAAAACTGAAGAAAAGAGAAACTACTCTGTGCCCCGGTTTCTTAGTTGGCTGAGGCTCTTCCACCTTAGCCAGCCTCTTCAGTAGAAGTGTGTGACGATTTCCATCATAATAATCGTATTCAGGAAGATTTGAAACCGTATGACAATGATTGATCCGGACTTTTTTAGAAGAGATCAAGAAAAATATGATCAAAAAATAAGTAAAGTATGGGAAAACCAAATTACAACAGAATTTACAGTGATTTAATCAAGATAAAGTTTCCTGATAAGATAATGATGTATCAGGAATTATTGGATAAAAAGGAACTGGGGGTATTGGATGTGATAGAGCTCAACCGGGAGTTATTCGGGACCGGGGAATCATCCTCGGAAAAATTCAATCAGAAGTTCGGGTCTTATGACCGGGCCTCGATACTGAGGATATTGGATTATCAACGGGATCATAAATTGAACAATCTTCAGCTGGCCAGGCATTTTAACCTGAGCCGAAGCACGGTTGCCGGGTGGAAGAAAAGATTTTTAATAAAAAAATAAAAGTTGTTCAAAATGTTAAGATTATCAATCCAGCAGATAGAAAAGACCATTAAAATCATTATTAAACATTATTTAACCACTTAAATAGTTGAAAAGTGAGAAAACAAATTTTATTATTGGTGGCATCGGTGGGTTTTACCGCTGTGCTGCAGGGACAGGTGGGTATTAATACCGAATCGCCCAAGGCTACTCTGGATGTGGTGGCCAGGAATACGGACGGGAGCAAGCCTGAAGGCATCATTGCTCCGAGACTTACGAAGGATGCGCTCGTAGCGGCTTCCGGAACCGGTCAATATGGTACTCCTCAGAATGGAGCGATTGTCTATGTAACGGATGCGGTTGCAGGAGGCAGCAGCACGGGGCAGACTGCCTATGTGGACGCCCCGGGATACTATTATTTTGACGGAGTGTCCAACCAATGGAAAAAGATGGGGGAAAGAAGTAATATTTACAATGCTGACGGAACCTTAAGCAATCCCCGTATCATGACTATGGATGGAAATACCCTGGGCTTTGTAGGTGGAAGAGTAGGTATCGGGAGTAGTGCTTCGCATCCGTCCGCCATTTTAGGACTGGAAAGCACGACTTTGGGCTTTTTACCTCCCAGGATGACCAAGGCCCAGATGGATGCCATTGTAAACCCTTCTGTTGGGCTTATGATCTATTGTACGGATTTTGCTGGTGATCAGGGATGCCTTATGATCAATGATTCTTCGGTGGAAACCTCACCGAAATGGGCTTCTCTTTGCTCATCCAATGTAAGTTCCCCTATTGTGATGTCGATTGATTGTTCTTCGGCGGTGACCTCCGGGAATCTGTATTCGGGAGTAACAGCCAGCGGTGTTACTACTACGATCCCATATAACGGGGGTAATGGCGGAGCTTACCAGGCGGTTAACTTTTACTCCACGGGAGTACAAGGCCTTGTAGCGAGTCTTCCTGCGGGAGCGCTGAATACAGGTAACGGAAGCTTCGTATTTAATATCATAGGAACGCCTAACGGTACCGGAACGGCCAATTTTGATATCACAATAGCCGGTAAGCAATGTAGCTTCAGCATCCCTGTTACAACACTAGCCGCCTCTGTGGGATCATTAACCTGTGGATCTGTGGTTTTCTCTCCTGCAACCCTTACCCAGTGGGCAGCGTACAGTGGTACCTTAACGGTTCCGTATACAGGAGGTAACGGGCAGGCTTATCCTCAGGCGTCCTTTGTTAAGAACGGTCTTACCTTTACCCGTCCTGCAGGCACCCTGGCTACGGGTAATGGAAACTTCATATATACTGTATCGGGAACACCTTCGGCTTCAGGTTCAATGGATGTACCGATCAGCTTCACCGGTGCCACAGCATGTAATGTAACCAAGACGGTGGCTGCCGGGACTACGGTGGTGATGCCTGGGAATACGAAGGCTTGGATGAGGCATAACCTTGGTGCTGATACAAGCCTTAACCCGGATACTCCTATTGTTATAGGGCTCCATGGAAATTATTACCAATGGGGAAGAAAGGCAGCTGTAGCTACCTCAGGTACTGCTGCAGGAGCAATCAGCGGTTGGAATAGTACACCGGCTCCTGATGGATCATGGTCAGATACCACAAAAACAACTAACGATCCTTGTCCTACCGGTTTCCGTGTACCTACGAGACAGCAATGGATGAATCTGGTTAATAGTACTACCAGAAGTAACACGGGTTCATGGACGGATTCCGCTACGAATTTTGGAACTGCTCTAACCCTTATCGCTAGTGGAGGCCAGAAGCTGACATTCCCTGCTGCTGGTGGCCGTTACTATACGGATGGCTCCCTGCAAAACCGTGGATTCAGTGGTAACTATTGGAGCAGTACGATGGACACAGGTGCAGTGGGTTACGCGCTATTCTTTACCAGCACTACCCTCACCCCGTCAAACAAGCCTTACCGTCCGCGTGCCTTTTCTGTCCGATGTATTGCAGAATAGATGGTTAGTTATTGATATTATTAATTATTACCGGCGGCGGAGCCGCCGGTTTTAAAAGTCATCATTGAGAACCGGAATAATACCATAGCCGGATGATATACTATGCGGATATGGGATGTAACCCGGTAATAGTAACAAATATAAAAATTTTTATAGCCTGTCAGAAGATGAGAATAAATGGAGCCTTATGAGTTTGAAATTCTATCAGTTTAAAGTTGACCGAAGCTGAAGAATAATTAATGCAGGAAGAGAAAAAGACCATTAAAACCATGACTAAACATATTTAACACTAAATGTTAAAATAAATGAGAAAACAAATTTTATTATTGGCAGCATCAGTGGGCTTTACCGCTGGGTTGCAGGGTCAGGTGGGTATTAATACCGATTCCCCCAAGGCTACCCTGGATGTGGTGGCCAGGAATACGGACGGGAGCAAGCCTGAGGGATTGATCGCCCCGAGACTTACGAAGGATGTGCTTGTAGCGGCTTCCGGAACCGGTCAATATGGTACTCTTCAGAATGGAGCGATCGTCTATGTAACGGATGCGGTTGCAGGAGGCAGCAGCACGGGGCAGACTGCCTATGTGGACGCCCCGGGATACTATTATTTTGACGGAGTGTCCAACCAATGGAAAAAGATGGGGGAAAGAAGTAATATTTACAATGCTGACGGAACCTTAAGCAATCCCCGTATCATGACTATGGATGGAAATACCCTGGGCTTTGTAGGTGGAAGAGTAGGTATCGGGAGTAGTGCTTCGCATCCGTCCGCCATTTTAGGACTGGAAAGCACGACTTTGGGCTTTTTACCTCCCAGGATGACCAAGGCCCAGATGGATGCCATTGTAAACCCTTCTGTTGGGCTTATGATCTATTGTACGGATTTTGCTGGTGATCAGGGATGCCTTATGATCAATGATTCTTCGGTGGAAACCTCACCGAAATGGGCTTCTCTTTGCTCATCCAATGTAAGTTCCCCTATTGTGATGTCGATTGATTGTTCTTCGGCGGTGACCTCCGGGAATCTGTATTCGGGAGTAACAGCCAGCGGTGTTACTACTACGATCCCATATAACGGGGGTAATGGCGGAGCTTACCAGGCGGTTAACTTTTACTCCACGGGAGTACAAGGCCTTGTAGCGAGTCTTCCTGCGGGAGCGCTGAATACAGGTAACGGAAGCTTCGTATTTAATATCATAGGAACGCCTAACGGTACCGGAACGGCCAATTTTGATATCACAATAGCCGGTAAGCAATGTAGCTTCAGCATCCCTGTTACAACACTAGCCGCCTCTGTGGGATCATTAACCTGTGGATCTGTGGTTTTCTCTCCTGCAACCCTTACCCAGTGGGCAGCGTACAGTGGTACCTTAACGGTTCCGTATACAGGAGGTAACGGTGGCGCTTACCCTTCATCGAGTTTTACAGTGAATGGCCTTACCTTTACCCGTCCTGCCGGGACCCTGGCTACGGGTAACGGTAACTTTGTGTATAATGTTTCAGGTACTCCAACGGCTTCGGGAACGATGAGCGTACCGGTTTCTTTTGGAACCGTTTCGTGTAATGTGACCAAGGCAGTACAGGCTCCTGCAGGTGCTGTAACGGGTCTTACATGCGGCTCAGCCAGTTTCTCCCCTGCGACCCTTACCCAATGGATAGCGTACAACGGAACCTTAACGGTACCATATACAGGTGGTAATGGTGGTGCTTACTCCTCATCGAGCTTTACAGTGAATGGCCTTACCTTTACCCGTCCTGCCGGGACCCTGGCTGCGGGTAACGGCAGTTTGATGTACAATGTTTCAGGTACCCCAACGGCTTCGGGAACGATGAGCGTACCGGTTTCTTTGGGAACAGCTTCGTGTAATGTAAGCAAGACGGTTACAATCGGGACTACCGTAGTGATGCCTGGTAACTCACAGGCTTGGATGAGGCATAACCTTGGTGCCGATACAAGCCTTAATCCGGATACTCCTATTGTTATAGGGCTTCATGGAAATTATTACCAGTGGGGAAGAAAGGCAGCTGTAGCTAATGCAAGTACTTCAGCAGCAGCGATCAGTGGCTGGAATACTACCGATGCTCCTCCCAGCTCATGGTCCGATACCAGCAAAACAGCTAACGATCCTTGTCCTGCAGGCTTCAGGGTTCCAACGAGACAGCAATGGATAAATCTGGTCAATAATACTACCAAAAGTAACACGGGTTCGTGGACGAATTCTGCCACGAATTATGGAACTGCTCTGATCCTTACCGCTAGTGGAGGCCAGAAGCTTACTTTTCCTGCTGCGGGCTACCGTAGTAACATGAATGGTAGTCTGGCCGCCCGGGGCGCCTTCGGTGCTTATTGGAGCAGTACTTTTGACTCAAGTGCAAGCGTACATGCTCACTCCATGAACTTCGATAGTGACAGTGTCAGCTCGTCAATCAGTCAGGTCCGTTCAGGTGGCTATTCCATCCGTTGTATCTCAGAATAGATACTATTTATTATAATTTAAGTATTACCGGCGGCCCGGCCGCCGGTTTTAAAAAACAATACCATGGTTTTCCGGATTTTGTCCCGAAAGCTTGCATCCACTTCTTAAAATAAAAAACTGTAGTTGGAGTTAGGGTACATTACAGTTTAAGAATTAGATTATAAAAGCTGTTAAAAAAACAAAGATTTTGACAACATAGTTTAAAATAAAAACACAAAATATCCATATGCTAAAGATCAATACAAGAAAACGGGCACAGCTATGCCATGTACCTTTTTTGTTGGGAATCATATTTTTAATTGTAATCTATTTTTTCCTTTTCCATGCATCCCTTTTTCACCTGCCTCTTTCAAAATACAGGAAGGTTCTTACCGGGCTTATCATCATTGTAGTGGGAACAGGTATCTGGAGGGTGTACGTTAGTACCTATCTGGATATAGAGCTTTTTCCGGGGCATTTGGTGGTCCGGGAGTATTCCCTGTTTAAAAAAGCCCCTGCTAAGACTGTGAATTATCTTGAGATCCCTTCTAAAAACCTGGCGGGCTATTACTGGGATGAAAGAAAGCGGTTGTTATGCTTTACGATCCGCTCACCCAATAAGGAAAGAACCACGATAAGATTTTCCTCGGATTATCTGAGCTGGCATGAAAAGAAAGCTATCGTTCATTACCTGCAAAACCTTTTATTGGATAAACCTTATAACGATCATCAATCATGAAAAAGACGGTAAAGCTTCTATTTATTCTTTGGGTGGGACTGTTTTCAGCCCAGCGTATCAGCATGGAGTTCCCTCGTTTTGCAGGAAAAACCTACGATTTTATCCTGTTCCGGGGCAGCGAGCCCAAAACCGTTTATCAGGGAACGATCCCGCCGGACGGGAAATTTATCCTTAACGTTCCTGCCGAATATGCTCCCTATACAGGGATGTGCCGTTGGCTGATAACCGGTACGGAGCAAGGAGGAGGGCTGGATATGGTGATCCCCGGAGGTGACTTCTCCGTACGTTGTCTTTCTGAAAAGCCTGATAACGATAATATTGTTTATACCGGAAATGGAGAAACGAAAAAAATGAACCGTTATTCCCAAAGGCAGCAGGAGATCTTCATGCGTCATGATGCCATGCTGCAGGCCACCAGAGCTTTTCCCCGGTCAGATAAAAACTATGGTGTGTTCCAGCAGGAATATAAAGACCAGTTCAGGGCTTATGACAGCCTTCAGGCAGAGCTCAGTAAAGATAAATCCTACGCTGCGGAATTTCTGAAGATCGTGAATATTACGATGGGAATAGGAAAAAAGCTTGAAGAAACGGAGGAAAAACGCGCTGAAAGTATCGCTGACTACATCGCTGATGAGCTTAACTGGGATGTGCTTTATACCTCAGGGCACTGGCCGGGTGTTATTTCATCCTGGGTGGATATTCACCTGCAGGTGCTGAAGGATGATAAAAGATTGATAAGGGATTTTGGCAAGATAGGAAGTAAGATCAATAAAGGTTCCCAATATGCGGATTTTGCAGATCGTGTGGCTTTTCTTCTTACCCAACAGGGGGCGGACAGGCTTATAGATGCCATAGCGCCTGAAGTTTTAAGCTCTGGTAAAATAGAGAAATATGAAGGCCACCTTTCTGTATATAAGCGGTCAGGTGTGGGTGCAGTAGCGCCTGATCTGGTATGGGAAACAGGGGACGAAGGAAAAAAACAGACCAGGATCCTTAAAATCAGGGATCTTTTGGGTAGTGATCATAAGAATATATTATTGGTATTCTATAATTCAGGTTGCGGCCCCTGTGAAAAAACCCTTGAAGAGCTCTCTGTAAACTATGAAAAGCTTTCCCGGGATGGCGTCCGTGTGATCGGTCTGTCTTCAGATAAAGACCCTTTGGCATTCCGAAAAACCTCTGCCACTTTTCCGGGAAAGGAAGCGTATTGCGACTATCAGGGTTTGGAAGGTATTAATTTTAAAAACTACGGAGTGCTGGGTACGCCCACTCTGGTGTTGATCGGCCAAACCGGGAAGATCCGGTTTCTGGGCTCCGGGCTTGATGAAGTCCGGGCAGTACTACAATAATAGTCACTCTGATCCTGAAAGAATAGCTGAAATATGATCCAATAATGATGGAACATTGATATAGCTTACAGTTTGTCTGTTTTTTCGGGATACGGGGCAGTATAAAATTTATAAAAAAAGTAAATATTTAACAATAAAAAAAAAAGAAATGAGAACAAAATTTTTTTCTATGCTGGCACTGGCTGCACTAGGTTCATTCACCAATGCTCAGGTGGGGGTTAATACAAATACTCCGGAGACTACCTTAGATGTAAGGGCAAAAAATCATTTGGGAGCGGTAACGTCTACGGATGGGGTTTTGGTTCCAAGGGTTAATTCCTTAGCTACCGCTGGAACAGTAAACGGGCAATTGGTATACCTCATAGCGGATAATGGCGGTTTTACCAAGGGTTTTCATTATTGGGACGGTACGATGTGGACTCCGTTTATAGGTGTAGCAGCGGGTGATCCTACCAAAGATGCCTGGGTGGATAATGCCAGCCAGACCAGAATAGAAGTTGGAACCCTTTCTAATGGAACAACAGTGAGACCGGCAGGAACAGAAATGGTGATAAAGGATGACGGAAAAGTGGGAATAGGAACTGCAGCACCGGCAGAAAAACTGGATGTGAATGGGAAACTTATCGTGAGAGATATTCCTACTTTAACTAATAGCACGAATAATACCATACTTATTTCAGATACAAACGGGGTTATTTCTAAAAGAACATTAGCAGATGCGGGAATTGCAAGGCCTAGTGTTTTTGTGTTAACAAACACAATTAACGATTTTTTGAACGGAATAGCTGCCGGAGGTGCACAAACAGTACCTATGAGCCAGACCGTATCCTCACCGGGAAATGGTATTACCTATAATTCAAGTACTTCTACAATTACTTTTCAGCCAGGAACATACATGATCATTTTTAACTTCGAAGGACAGCATGTTTCTAGCTGTACCCTTTCGTCTTACTTTGTAGATTTCCCCGGCGGGGTCAGAGTCCACAGAACTGCCTCGCATTCGACCGGAATTTATTCCAGTCATGGAGGTAACATGGTTTATACGGCTAACTTAACTGCTGTTACCAACTGGCCTATTAGACTCGGAAGAGGACAATCAGGAAACTGTTATGGCTCGGGGGGAATTCTTCATAGCAATGCTACTTCTATTAACATATTAAGAATAAAATAAAGCATAATAGTCGGAAAGGGTCAACAGTTTATCATTCAGGTAACCCTCACCTTATCCTCAAAAAAAAATATCAGCAAATATGACTTAGCTGTTCTCAACCATGAAAATTTAAAAATGAGAAATATGAAAACAAGATTGTTTTTTTATGTATTACTGCTACTGGTGTTACATTTTATAGAAAGGTTGAAATTAACGCAGATGTTTCCAAAATATTTCTGGGTATCAGATGATGAAGTATGAACATGAGATCCGGGCAATCTGTTAGCTTGATAACAGGGTTCCCAGGCTGATTGATCTTTCTCTTTAAATAAAATAAAGTAAGATGATATGAAAGGAAAAATAACGGTATTATTGTTGATCCCGGTTCGGGCGCCGAAGTCAAGGCTCTATCCGTGCCAGGGGTACTGATCCGGTACTGGAAGGGTGTATCAGGCTTCTTTTTTCTGACTCCGGTTCTCCTCATTTTTATCGTATTTATTTATAGCTTCTATCTGCCTGAGCCTTCTACCGGACCAGGAACGTCCCCTGCTGTACACCCCCATACCAGAAAAGAAGATTCTGAGATAAATCAGCTGAGGAGATCCCTGAAATCGATAGACTCCTGCATTCTGAGGATCGATCGGTTTATGAAGCTACGCAATATAGAAGGCTTCAGCCCTAAACCTACAGGTTGGGGAGAAGGAAGAGAGAGGAAAGATCTGCAATCTCTTGTTACAGAATATAATCAATTGATCATTGAGCTGGATCAGAGGCTTGAGAGCCTTCCCATTGGCTTTCCGCATCCAGGTCCCCGCAGTTCAGGCTTCGGCCACAGGGAAAACCCTTTTGGAAAAGGGAATATTGAAGGGCATAAAGGGATCGACTTTAAAGGAGCAATGGGCTCTCCCGTACGCACTACGGCAAAAGGCGATGTGATTTTTGCGGGGGTAAAAGGCGGTTATGGCAATTGCGTTGTTATCCGGCATGGGAAAGAATTTCAGACCTTATACGGACATCTCTCATCCATTAATGTTAAAAAAGGAGAAGATGTGGAGCCCGGCAGTATAATAGGAAAGATTGGCAGTACGGGGCGGAGTACCGGCCCTCATCTTCACTATGAGATCATCCGTAACGGGACTAAAATAGATCCCGAGACCTACCTGAATTTGTAGCAGTATAAAGAGACGGGCGCCTTCATAAAGTATCCATTTATAATAATCTGATCCAGGTCAATATCCAATTTTTATGTTATCAATAAAAAAAACGGTTATCATGCTAAAGAACCTATTACAATCAAAAAAGCCGGATAAAAATATAGAAGAGCTTTCGGTGAGTACCTTATTAAGCTCCGGAGTACTTGTCCGGGGGGATATAAAAGGACCTGGCGTCGTCCGTATCGATGGAGAGGTAGAAGGGAACATATTGCTGGACGAAGGTGTTATCCTGGGTGAGAAAAGCCGGGTGAAAGGATCTGTAACGAGCGGTATTGTTGCTGTTTACGGACGGCTTGAAGGAGATATCAACTGTCATGTTCTTTATATAAAAAGCAGCGGGGTGGTAGAAGGAAAAATCAATACGGTCTCGCTTTCAGTTGATATGGGAGGGCGTTATAACGGGAGCCTGGTGATGAATGAAGCGGGTGCCATGAAGCCGGCGGATAAAAAAGCCGAATAAGATCATACTATTAAAATAACGATGAATACGAACAAACAGATATTCGAATACTAAGAAAAATAACCGTTAGCAAAATCAAGATATGGGAAAAATCATAAGCATTGCCAATCAAAAGGGTGGAGTGGGAAAAACAACAACAGCGGTAAGCCTTGCCGCTGCATTGGGGGTACTGGAAAAAAAGGTGTTATTGGTAGATGCCGATCCCCAGGCCAATGCTACTTCCGGCTTAGGCATTGAAGAATTTCAGTACTCTACCTATAATTTACTGGAACATAGTGTGGATGCTAAACAATGCATTAAAAAAAGAATGGCTTCCAACCTTGATATCATTCCTTCCCACATAGATCTGGTGGCTGCCGAAATAGAACTGGCGGATAAAAATGATAGAGAATATATGCTTAAGCGGTCCCTGAAAGAAATAGAGGACGATTATGATTATATTCTGATAGATTGTGCGCCAAGTCTGGGAATTATTACAGTTAATGCCCTTACGGCTTCCGATGCTGTGATTATACCTATTCAATGTGAATATTTTGCATTGGAAGGTCTGGGCAAGCTGTTAAATACAATAAAAAGTGTTCAAAAAGTATTCAACGCTCATCTGGATATTGAAGGATTGCTTCTTACAATGTATGATAACAGATTAAGACTGTCCAACCAGGTTGTAGAAGAGGTAAAATCCCATTTTCCTGAAATGGTTTTTAATACCGTCATCAGCAGAAATGTCCGTTTGAGCGAAGCCCCAAGCTTTGGGGAGAGCATTCTGAACTACGATGCCGAAAGCAAGGGAGCAGTTCAATACATACAATTAGCAGAGGAACTCATCTTAAAAAATGAATATTATGCAGGAAAAGACAATGAAGCCAGAATATAGAAAAATATACCATGATCTTCTGGCAGTGAAGTTCCCGGATAAACTGGACAAATACATACCTCTTCTGAAGAGGAAGAAAGAGCTTTCTGTGCTGGAAGTATTAAAGCTTAATGAGGCCATTTTTGGAAAAATTGAAAAAGAAAGCCAGAAATATCGCTCTTATGACAAGACCGCAATACTGGAAATATTGGAATATCAGAAAAAACACCGTCTGAACAATACACAGCTTGCGAATCATTTTAAGCTCAGCAGAAATACAATAACGGCCTGGAAAAAAAAGGTCATCATTTCTGAGAAAATGAACAATGATAAGGAATGAAAGAAAATGTTGTCCAATGAACCCTATGATCTTCACTTTAGTAAAGAAATCAGGAATAACACCCTTCTATCATTTTCATCCGGTTTTTGACCTGAGAATGTTTTTTAATCTACCTGAAAAAGTGTGAAATAAAATAAATCATTGCTTAATAAGCATTAACTAAAACTAAAAAGTATGAAAAAAATTTTGTTAATCTCCGTATTGTCAGCAGGCTCTTTTATGTTTGCGCAGACTAAGCCTGCATCGCCTGTAACGTTTGGTGCTAAGGCAGGCCTTAATATATCTTTCCTGGGAGGAGCTTCAAAAGCGGGCTTTTACGGCGGTGGCTTTGTGAATATTCCCGTATCCTCCAAGCTGAGCATCCAGCCCGAAATATTGTATAACGGATTAGGGGCAAAAAGTGTTATTGTTCCCACCGTAGCAGAAGCGGCTTCAAACCCCGGAAACAATGATGATGTAAAGCTGAGCCTGAACTATATCTCTGTACCCGTCATGGCGCAATACCATATAAGTCCCGGTTTTTACGTGGAAGCCGGTCCACAGATCAGTTTCTTGATAGACTCTGAAGTTAAATATCGGTCAGTATCTATAGATGGTAAAAAAGCCCTGGATCTGAGATCAATTGACTATGGCGTAGGAGCCGGTGCAGGTTATTATTTTACATCCGGAATCGGTATTCAGGCGAGATATATGGCAGGGATCGGAAATATATCCGCCGGCGGCCCGACTAATAGTGTGATTCAGATTGGGTTAGCATATAAATTCAAATGAGATCATCGTCACAGATCATCCTGATGGCAATATGCTGTCTGGATGCCTGTCCGAATACTACCGTATCAGGTTTTAAATCAAATACAACCTCTCACAAAACAACAAAAAATAATGAAAAAAAACTATTTAAAAAAGATGAGAAGCTTTATCAAAACCTTAAGCTTAGGGATTCTTCTCATTTGTGTGCTGGCAACTTTTACTTCATGTGATGATGACCCTGATGATCATCCGGAAGAACAAAGGATAGAACATCTGGTATTATTTAAATTTCGGCCGGACATTACCGTACAGCAGAAGCAGGAAATTATCAGCCGTTTTATGGCCTTAAAAAACTCCTTAAAAAATGGTAAGCCTTATCTTAATGTGGAATATGGCTTCCAAAATAGTATGGAGAGTGTAAAGGGAGATTATGATATAGGATTCAGGGTTACTTTTTCCTCCATAGAGGACCGGGATTATTATGTAGGTAAGCCTTTTCTGACTGCCCCGGGAACGTATGATCCGATGCATGATGATTTTAAGAACTTTGTAGGTCCCTACCTTGATTCTGACCCTGCGAACCCCAATAAAGGCGTATTGGTACTGGATTATAAGAGCAATGAAAAAGGTAATGGAAGCGTTCCGGCTACAGGCTACAGATTGGATCATTGGGTACTATTTAAATTCAAATCCGGGATAACGGAGCCGGAGAAACAAGAAGTGATCAACAGGTTTCTGGCGCTGAAGAACTCGCAGAAAAACGGATCTCCATACATCACCCTGTTGGAATATGGTTACCAGAACAGTAAAGAAAGTGTAAAAGGGGATTACGATATAGGCTTTAGGGTTTCTTTTACCTCGGAAGCGGATCGCGACTATTATGTAGGTAAGCCTTTTCTGACTGCCCCGGGAACGTATGATCCGATGCATGATGATTTTAAGAACTTTGTAGGTCCCTACCTTGATTCTGACCCTGCTAACCCTAATAAAGGCGTATTGGTTTTCGATTATGAGGTGATAAGGTGATTTTGTTCAGGTTTTTAAGCCTGGAAAATAAAAATCGATTTGGCTTTCGGCTTTCTTTTTCAGCCTTTACTGAACAGGAGAAGAAATTTCCTCTTTTAAATATCGTATATCCTCTCTAAGATACTATAAAGCCTGAAATTATAAATACCTAATTGAAATTCAAAGTTAAATAACAATTACAATAATTAAAAAATGAACAAAAAAATCTTCTGGGTTTTAATAACAGCCCTATTCAGCTCATCTGCCATGGGGCAGGTGGGTATCAATTCACAAAATCCCCAATCAACCTTAGACGTTACGGCTAAGGGTGGCGCGGGCGATATAGACGGCTTACAAGCCCCGAGGCTTACCAGGGCCCAGCTTGCCAGCAAAGGGAACACTTTATATGGCAGTGATCAGAGGGGTGCTTTGATCTATATTACTGATATATCAGGAGGTGACGCATTAGGTCCGAGAATCAATATTGATGCGGCAGGATACTATTTTTTTGATGGAGCCGTATGGCAAAAGGTAGGCAATGGTGCCGGAAGTTCAGCTATTAACATTTATAACTCGAATGGAACATTAGCGGCAGACAGGGTTGTAACCCAAGATGATAAAAGCCTGTCATTCATCAGTACAGCCACTACGGGAACCAGCCATTTTAAGATCGACGGTACTACCTTTAACGTAGATGCGGTTAATAACAGGATAGGAATCGGTACAGCAACTCCTACAGAAGCAATTGATGTAAACGGGCGGGCACGTATCCGGACCATTAATAGTACCGCCGGGGCCATCACTGATAATATAGTAGCGGCTGATCCCAACGGGGTTCTGAAAGTGGTATCGGATCTACCCAGGGTATTTAAATCCAATAGCCATATTGCCCCCGGTGCAAGCTACACTTTTGCTACAGGTTCCAATTTGGATTTTGCCCTCATCCATGTCAGCGAATATGATAACTGTGGAAAAGGGATGACCGCCACATTCGCCAGAAATGTTTTGACACTTAATTTTTTGGGAGGCCAGGCCGGAGCGGTTGGAGGTGAGATTACCGCAGTGAATAACTCTGCCAGCAGTATGTCCATTAGATTTCCCGGAGTTGCCAATTGCGCGGATGGCGGTAACTCAACCCAGTTTGATTTTGATATTTCTGTAAATGGAAATAATAATGTTACAATAACCAATAAAGGGAATGTTGCTAAAAATGTTTTCGTCAGGGTGATGAGTAGTATATAATAAAAATAAGATAGCACCTTACTGAACAATGAGGTAATATCTGACCATACTGCAGGAATTGGGAATACACGAAGTCTTGTAATTCTCAAATCCCTAGTACATTTTTCATAAGTTTTTTTTTTGATTACAGAAAGCAGAGTATTCTGCTTCTGTAATCTTTTCAATGACCTGTTTACGATGGCTCAAAGAGTATCGGTATAGTGGGTGCTTTTAACCAACTCAAATTATTTAATTATAAAAAAATATTTCTTAACAAAATGAGAATTTCTGTAGTTATTCCTGTTTACAATGCCGAAAAGTATGTTGCAAATGCAGTGGAATCAGCTTTGCAATTTATGGAGGTATGTGAAGTGATTTTAGTGGAAGACCGGTCACCGGATAATGCGTTACAGGTTTGTAAAGAACTGACTGCAAAGTATGACCGGGTAAGATTATTTCAACATGCTGACAAAAAAAATCATGGCCCGGGTGAAAGCCGAAACCTAGGAATAATCAATTCCACAGGGGATTTTATTGCTTTTTTAGATGCGGATGATTATTATCTGCCTAACCGTTTTGATGCAGAAAAAGAACTCTTCAAAAACCCGGACATCGAAGGTGTTTACGGGGCCCTGGGTGTGCATTATTATACCCCTGGAGCAAAAAAGCAATATTATAACGTTTTCCAAAATCGTCTGACCACTGTTTACAAAAAATACCATCCCAAAGATGTCCTCCGCGGCCAGATGAATATGCTGGGCAGCTTTGGGCTGTTTAGTCTTGATGCCCTGACTGTCAGGAAAGAATCTTTGTTACAAAAAATGGATTCTTTATTTAAGCCCGGTTTGATGTTTCATGAAGATACGGAATTTCTTTTCCGCCTGTCTTATTACCTGGATCTCTATCCCGGTATCCTGGATCAGGCCGTTGCGATGAGAGGTGTCCATGAAAATAACAGGATTACCCAGGTAGATACGGGAAAGATAAACCCTGCCTCTACAAGAATTATATTATGGAAGGAAATTAATGAATGGGCCCAACATGAGAGCGGGATCTCCGATGATATCAGGATCCATATCGAAAGAATGCACCGCAGTTTTGAAATTGCCAATGCTCCCGTAGGCAAAAAAATGAAAATGATCTTAAAGTATCTGCTTAAAGACTATCCCAGCATTCGCTCAGGCCTCTATAATATTAATTTCAGATATGGCATTTTAAATAAAATTTAAACAATTATTAAAGCTTAATATGAAAGTTTAGTATCAGCCGGCAGGTTTATGATGAAGTCCGGATGACTTCAGGTACCATAAAAAAAATTAAATTAAAAAATATCGCCATGAAAAATTTACTTATTCTTTTTGCTGTTCCCATGCTTCTGTTCTGTAATTTTTTACCAGCTCAGAACTCAGACAGTACCGGAATGGGTCTTGTAAAAAGCAACCCCCAGATTGTTTACCTTTTTTTCAAAGTTGAAAAAACAGAATCCGGATCCGAAAAAATCATTTTGCAGGAAAAAAAGATTACGGATGGAAAATTAAAATCAGTACCCGCGTATGATGAAAGCTTGCTGAAAACCGGAGATTTTGTTGTTTCCCTTACAGATATCAACGGCAAGTCCTTGGTGAAACAGGTAGTTGAAGACCCTTTGAATCCTGTTATGGAAGTATATGAGAACGGGATCAGCAGAAATAAGGTTACCCTTCAGGCAGCAGAATTTAGTGTGAGATATCCTGCCTCCGAAGCCATCCGCATTGTGAGCATTGAAAAAGTGACCGTTGACGGTCCTCAATTATTATTCACCCAAAGACTATACTGATGAAAAAAACACTATTCCTGCTGCTTATCAGCAGCTTTTGCTTTTCCCAGGTTTTTGTAACAGAGCCCGTTTTACAGAACGGCTCCAATGACAAGCGTATTAATATTGCTGTTTTAGGAGACGGCTTTACGGCCTCCCAGCAAAATAATTTCATAAGCTCTGCCCAGGCTACGTTAAATTATCTTTTCACGAAAAGCCCGTATGCGGAATACAAGAATTACTTTAATGCCTATGCCGTAAAGGTGATTTCTGCAGAATCCGGGACGAAGCATCCCGGTACGGCAACAGATGTTGCAGAACCCGTAATTCCGGTTTCCAATCCTAATAATTACCTGGGCTCTACGTTTGATTACGGAGTTCACAGGTGTATTTACAGTAGCGCCACCAATAAGGTGGCCCAGGTACTTGCCGCGAATGTTCCGGATTATGATATAGCCTATATTCTCGCCAATTCTACGGAATATGGAGGATGTGGCGGAACCTATGCGTTTGCATCCCTGAATGCCTCTTCCAATGAGATTGTGGTGCACGAATTAGGTCATTCCTTCGGCCAGCTGGCGGATGAATACTGGTTTGCAGGTTCAGGGGAATCGGCGAATAAGACCCAAAATTCAAATCCGTCCACTGTAAAATGGAAAAACTGGGTAGGACTGAACGGGGTAGGGGTTTATCCCCATGCTGAAAGCCCTAGCTGGTTTCGTCCGCATCAGAGTTGTGAAATGAGATACCTTAACCAGCAGTTCTGCTCTGTCTGCAAAGAAGCGATCATAGAGCGGATCCACTCGCTGGTTTCACCTGTAGATTCCTATACTCCGGGCAATGCCACTATGGTGAATGCAAGCTCGAATGTTACCTTCACGGTAAATGAGATCCTGCCGATTCCCAATACCTTAGTAAATTCATGGACCTTGAACGGAACCGCTCTTCCTGCAACGGGTAATTCCGTGACCATTTCCCCTGGCCAGCTGAATATCGGAAACAATATTCTTCTTTTCTCAGTGACGGATAATACCCCTCTTGTAAAGGTGAACAACCATAGCACCGTTCATTTTACCAATATTACCTGGACCCTGAATAAATCTACACTTAATGTTTCAGAAATCAGGACGGAAGAGAGAAGATATAGCATTTACCCTAATCCTGCCGGCCATGAGTTTTATATCAGAGGAAAACAGGATTTTTCAAAGAATCTGGAAGTGGCTTTATATGACGTTAGCGGAAAAATATTCCCTGTAAGATCTGAATTAAAAGATCCGGCCACAATATGGGTGGATGTGAATAATATTCCTGCGGGAACCTATATGGTGAATGTTACCGAAGAGAATAAAGGACTGATCATTTCCCAAAAGATCGTAAAAGAATGATTGATCAGAAGCAAAACAGATGGTCCCTGATTAAACAGATTCCTTATTCTCAAAGAGAGGGGAAGCCGAAAACCTGACAGAGTAGGCATTCATAGATTATTAAAAATGCAAAAATGTTAAAAAAATTACAAAAGCTACTATTTTTTTGTAGCTCCCGAAATCTTATAGCGGCTATTGTTTTAGTCCTTTTTTCTCCGGATTTTAGTTCACAGATCGTGTATACAGATGTTCTCCCCGATAAAATGATATACATGGTCCCTGGATTTCAGCCGGCAATTAATGCTAATATGATTGATTTCAATAATGATGGAATAGCGGAGTACAATTTCAGATCGGATGACTTTGGTTCTTCCTGGTTTATGCATATGGTATATGGTCCTGGAGGTTCCGGAGGATCTCCAGCCAATCAGATAGCGTTAAAAAATCCCTCAACGATATCATTTGCGCAGGTCGTTAAGCCTTTACAGCTCAACGATTTGATTGATGGAGATCTGACATGGGGGACCTCGTTACCTGAGCCCTTTATTGGTGTCACGAATACTCCCACAAATACGGATATTAATTTCCTGGGGTTGGGAGACCGGTATATCGGGGTGAAATTCCCTTTGAACGGGAATATACACTATGGCTGGATACTTGTGAATTTTGAAGACAGCCTTCCTTACCGAAGGTTGGTCATAAAATCATATGCCTATAATACAATTCCCAATGCATCAATACTGGCCGGACAAACAAATACCTTAGGTGTGGATACGATCAGTTCAAATAGAGCGGAATCATTTATATATCCGAATCCTGCTAAATATGAGATCATAGTACCTGAACACACATCTGAAATTACAGTGCTGGACATAACGGGAAAAGCAGTACTTCAGAAAAAAGTGCCTTCGGACAGGAAAGTTAATGTCAGGAGGCTTGAGAAAGGGAGCTATCTGGTAAGGCTTACTGATAAAAACGGTAACACCACATACTCAAAGATGATAAAGTCAGATACAGAATAAATAAATGCGGCAGGCTGATGTGCTTGCCGTATTTTATTTAATAATTAAATATCTGTAAATGAAATGTAAAGGAACATTGCAGCTACAAATTGAGTATGGATAATAGTCATTCCCGTTGCATACCATGTAGTTATAAAATAAACCCATTACCTGGTTGGAATGGGTTTATTTATTAATTTGTATGGCCACAACTAATGACCCCCGAGATATTTAATAAGAATTGCCTGTGACCAGCTTGTTAAGCTCTTTCTCCGGGTTCGTCATGGCAGGATCAGGATAAAGAGATCTGTCACCGTTTTTTTACGGTATTTTTTACGATCGCTTTCATTATTCAAAATTAGGTCTGATATTTGTACAATAGCAAAACAAACTGACTGCTTTTATTTATGAAAAACATTTTTGTGAAAAAAACATTTTTATATCTGTTTTTATCAGCATTATTTTTAGTTTCCTGTAAGAAAGAGATTGAGAAAATAAATGATACTTTTAAGGACACCGCGTCTGCCGGGGAAGTTCCCCCAGCTGAAAAAGATTCTGTGAAAAAGGATTCTGTGGTAAAAAAAGAATCTGTGCCGCCGGCAATGCAGGAGAACGGATTTTATAATGCTTTTATTCTCCCCAAAGATAAAAAACTGAGAGACTCCATGTTTTCTGTGTTCAGTAAAAAGTATACGGAAAAAGAGCGTTATGCCATTCTGGCTTTGAACAGACTGGACTCGAAGAATAAGTGGAATGCCGATACCCTGGTGGTTCCGGCAGAAATAGATACCACCCTGATGTCTTATTCCCCTTTTCCGATGCAGCTGGATGTATTGAGCAACGTGAAAAAGTTTGTGATCTTTTCCTATCCCATCCAGGCCTATGGAGTATATTCCAACGGGAGTCTTGTGAAATGGGGCCCGACGAGTATGGGAAAAAAGTCCGCCCAGACCACCAGAGGCCTGACATTTGCCAACTGGAAAAAGAAACTGGCTATCTCTACCGTAAGCAGCGAATGGAAATTACCTTATAATTTTAATATTTTCAACTCCGGAGGAATCGGGTGGCACCAATATGACCTCCCGGGATATCCGGCCTCGCATTCATGCTTGAGGCTGCTTATGAAAGATGCGCAGTGGCTGTATTCCTATGCTGATACCTGGATATTGAACCCCGGAGGAGCTACCACGAAAGCCAAGGGAACTCCCGTAATGGTATACGGAGATTATCCGTGGGGTAAAAGGAAGCCGTGGAGAAAATTGCTGGATGACCCGAATGCCAATAACATCTCTGTGGAAGATATGACCAGGCTTATTGAACCTCACATTGAAAGAATATTAAAAGAACAGGATAACAGGGATAGAGTGGTGGATTCCATTAAGGCCGCCAAAGCCCTGGAAGCGCCTGTTCCGGAGCCTGCCCCTGCCGGGGAGCCCGCCACTTAATCTTTCCGCTCAAACTGCAAGGTTGATTCCTCTGCAAACCTTCTCAGCATTTTCATTTCCTCCTTACCCTTATACTGGCCGAAGCGTGCGGCAGCATAGGTAAGCGCAATGCATACAAGCATTATGTAGGATGCATATATCGCCCAGGGAAACTCTTCGCTGTCGATCTGCTTTTCTACATAATACATGGAAAAGAATGTCATCCAAAGGATTGAAAATGAGAAGTAGAGGAACATGAAGAACGTCCATACTGCCGAGCTGGGTCCGAAAATGCCCCTGATAACTGTTTTACCATCCTCAATCTCCGTTCTTAAAGATAAGGTTGGCTTCCAGTAGCTGTTGTGTTCTGTTTCTACACAAATGGTAGCAACTTCCTTATTGACATTGCCCGAAAATTCACCTTTATGCTCACTAAGGTATTTTTTTAGATTTTCGGCATACTCTTCTCTGCTGAGATCGGTAAACATTTTGAATCTCGGGCGTGTTCTAATCCTGTCCAGGGTAGTTTCTTCGGTTTTCATATATTATTCTTGATAGGGAATTGGGTCTTCTAAAACGAAACTCAACGTTAATGACTGGCCTTTTCTTTTTACCACCATTTTAACGGTTCTTCCTTCATGTGATTTCATCATTTCCATGATCTGCTGTAAAGTCATGTCTGAAGCTTTGCTTCCATTGATGGTAATGATCTGGTCATCTTTTTTAAACCCTGCCTTATCCGCAGGAGAGCCTTTTCTGACGCCTGCAATGGAAAAAACGGGTTTTAAAACGAACTTATACTGAAATTTGTCGTTTTGGGCTGTATATTCACTGGTCGCTTTATTGGCTTTGGCGGTCTCTATCTTTACCAGGTTTTCCTGCCACTCAAGACCGTCCTGCTTAAAATCCAGTCCGCTCATATTGAAATGGAAAGGATCATCAAAATCTTTATTCGGTTTAAGGTAAAGCTTCTGATCAGGGTAGTCCAATGCAACGGTGAAGCGGCGCATGATTTCGGAACCTACGGAACCTTTCCTGTTTTCTACAAGATGAACATGCTGTATGGAAAATTCATCGGGCATTGCCGCGAGAGGCTTTTCAAATCTGAAATCTCCCAGATAAAAATTACGGATCCGGCTCCTTTTACCATAAATATCCCCGTTAAATCCCCTTCCCAGAAAATCATCAATATTAGGCCGGTTATAGACAAAATCTTTGATCAGGGTAGGGAAGAGCCATACAGGATCACTGTTTCCCAGGTCCAGCAAAAGCTTTGAGCTCTTTTTTTCATTGGTCATCACCACATCCCCGAAAATATATGGCTTTTTTTGCTCTATGCTGATATCGAAAGCTTTGAATTTCCTCGTTTTTTTCCTGAATAACCCCTTATCATTATATACAGTGATTTTTTTTGAACTGTAATCGATCACAATGGGATGATCTTTGAAAAAATGATAGCCAATGACCCCATTTACGGGGATCCCGACATGGGAAGAGATATTAAATTCCTGATCAAGAATAAGATAAATAACCAGAGAATCATTCACCAGCAGATCTCCGATTTTCCCCGTATTGCTCTCAGATCTGAAACCGTCTATACTGAGATCTCCCCCCAGCCCCGAAAACTTTATCTTCTCAACATTGGAAAGCCGTACCTGCTGATTGTCTAAGCTGAAAAGTAGAGTTTCGGCTACTCCCGTATCCAGCAGAAAAGTAAGGTCCGCACCATTTATGTTGATGGGAATAAAGATCAGATTGTTGATGAACTGGAAAGGAATAACGGTCTTTCTGGCATCTTTTACTGTAAATGAGTTTTGGGCATCTATAAAAATACTCAGAAAGAAAGTTAATATCAAAAACGGTTGTTTCATTTACTGAATTTAATAAAATAATTCATATAAAAAATAAAAAACATTCCCAATCCTGAGAATGTTTGTATAAATGGTAACAGATTTTAGAAAATGGTTTTTTTTAATTATTTAGACAGGAAGTCCATCAGATCAATATAATTTTTCTGATTTACGCCGTGTCCGCTCATGTATTCTCTGAAAGTAAAGTAACAACCGAGGTCATATAAAAGATCAGCGGCTTTTCTGCCCCAGTCCAGGGGGATTACAGCATCATCTGTCCCGTGTGATATAAAAAAGCGTAGCCTTTCCAATTTCTTTTTGTCCTTAACGATATTTTTTAACAGCTTTTCTTCCGGGTAGCTGCTCAGGCAGGCAACATTGTTAAACATTTCGGGATACGTTAAGGCCAGGGCATAGCACAGGATACCTCCCTGGCTGAAACCGCACAGATGCGTTTTGCTTTCGGTGAGCCCGTAATGGTTTATGATTTTCAGAATGCTTTCCAACACGGCGTTCAGGGATTCATTGGCCTGGGCTATATCTACAAAATTATCAGGGTTATTGAAATCTATATCGTACCAGGAATATCCTTCAAACCGGGTGCTTCGGGGTGCTCTGAAGCTTACAATAAGCCAGTCCGAAGGAAGCGTTTCCCTGAAACTGAAAAGGTCTTGCTCATTGCTTCCGTATCCGTGAAGCATAAAGAGGATGGGAGTATCCGGATTGATATTTTCGGGTTCCCTTACTAAATAATCTAAATTCATGGAACAAATATAAAAGATAATTGACAAAATCAGATAATAACTAAGCCCTATTGGCGCCGGATACCAGAATAATTTTATGCGGATCATTAATTGTCTGAAAATGAATGGTTTTATCAGCCCTGTGAGGCCGGGGAGCAGGCTGTGATCTTTTTATTGATTTGATATTACTTGGAAATCTTTATTGGAAATTTTACATAAAAATTATTTTTATATTGATAAAAAAGTTATATTTGAAACATAAAAAATCTATTTGGAGAAATGAAGCAATTTTACAAATCAAAAAATTTACTTAGACTTTCTTTTTTATTCATCGTATTATTTTCGGTAATTTCTGTAGTTAATTCTTGTAAGGATGATGACGATGATGATGAATTTACAGATCACATAGTACAGTTTGAGGCAAAGGGAACCACCGGAACTGTTTTTAAAACTGTAGTAACACAGGTAGGTACGAGCCAGAATACAATTTTTGATCCTACGGGGACTACGTGGACCAGCGGGGAAATGTTCGTAAACTCAAGCCAGTCGCAGCTGAATTTGGCCGCTAATGCAGTTTTACCCAATGCCGATTCAAAGCTGATCGTGAATATCTGGATTGATGGTGAAGTTGCCAAATCCGATACCGTTGAAGGATCCGGAACCAAAAGTGCAGCAGTAGCGTACAGCTTCCTGGAATTGTAAGAATATAAAAAACTATATATTAGGAAAAGAGAATGCTTCCGCATTCTCTTTTATGTTTTATGTCATCTGAATTCCCGGGCATATTTTTATTTGAGGTTAAGGATAAAAATAATTATCTTGGCAGTTAATTACAGAATCCATGTGGAGAAGAGTATTGGCATTCATCCTGCTTATTGCATCCTTACAGGTATTCCCACAAAGTCAGAAGAATATACAACAGTATAAGGATAAGTTCTTCATCTATCAAAAGATAGGTGTCGACAGTGCATTAATGTATCTGGACAAAGTCTTTTCGTCAAATAAAGATATTGATCAGGCCTTTGCCCGGGCGGCGAGACGGTATCTGCTCACCATTACAGGTAAAGATTATAACGGGAAAGAGGACCTTATAAAAATTAATTCCTATCTGAAAAAGATTCCGGAGACGGATGAAAACTATACAGACCTGTCCCATATCTATAATATTCTCGGAAATACGGATATGGCGGACCAGATGCCTAATGAAGCGCTGAGGAAGTTCATCAAAGCAGATCATTTTGCCCTGGAGAATAATGACGTTAAACAACATATTAAAATTAAAGGGAATATAGCTTTTGTAAAGCTGAATCTGAAGCAGACGGATGACGCGATAAAGGAAACCCGACAGACCCTCAGGCTTCTGGAAGAAAACAGGGATTTGTATCCAAAAGAAAATTTTGAGATTATTTACAACAATCTGTTTTCTAATCTTGGACATTTATATTCAGATAAATTTATAGCTGATACGAACAGGAATAAGAAATATGCGGACAGCGCATCATATGCCCTGAATCAACTGCTTGAGGTGGCGAAGGATAAAAAATTATTGGCCGGAACATACCTGATGCTGGGAACCCTTTATAATAAAAAAGAAAACTACAAAGAGGCCACCGGATATTATCAGAAAAGTTTGGATCTCTATAAATCCCTGCAGTTTAAAGATGAAATACTCAACCTGAAATATAATATAGGGGTCAATTATTATGAGCAGGGGGATTACAAAAGGTCCAAATCCAGCTTCCTCGAAATATCCCGTTTAATGGAAAAAGATGGTGTGGTGAATATCGATTATATATTTACCCAGGATTATCTCTCCAAAATTTATCTGAAAGAAGGAAAAACGGATTCCGTGGAATTTTACAGCAACAGGTTTGTAGATTTATATAAAAGAAATTCAGAAGCTGAAAAGAAGAACATTGCCGATCTTTATAAAGAGATCAATTCCAAAAACCTGAATGATGAGATTTCCAAAAATTCCTCTGTCCTGAAAAGCCAGTTGCTTCTGATCTTTGTCTTAATCCTCCTGCTAATCGGAATAACGGTTTACATGCTTTCCCAGGCAAGAAAAAAGAAACATACGGAACAACGGCTCAATGAACTGCTGTTGCAGGTAAAAAATGATACGGTGAATACCATGAGTCCCAATAAAAGTACTTTCACCATAAGCAATGAAAAAGAAGCGGAGATCATAAAGAACCTTCTTGAGCTGGAAGAGAAAAAGCTTTATCTGAAACAGGAATATAATCAGGCATATGTAGCTAAAAAATTGAATACCAATACCACATACCTTTCCCAGACGATTAATAAATACATGAAAAAATCTTTCAGCGAGTATACCAATGAGCTAAGGGTTAACTATATCCTCAAAGAATTATCGGAGAATAAAAAGATCAGGGGCTATACTACCCAGGCATTGGCAGATCTGGTAGGCTATAAAAGCGGTATTTCTTTTGCGAGGACCTTCAAAGAAAAAACGGGTGTTACCCCGTTTCAGTATATCGAAAAATTAAATGCGGAAGTATCTTCCTGAAGTGTTCTGTTTCACGGTTTAGCTTTAACAGTTACGTACATATTCCTGTGTGCATTTATTCTGAAAAAGGCACTCGGAAATAGGTATCAGGACACACGGGTCAATCACATTTCCGGATCCGCCGCCATTGTTTGTTCCGCCTCCTGTTCCTCCACGGGGGTCATTCCCGGTATTAAAAGAGGTTCCTCCGGCAACAATGGCAGATTGTTCTTTTCTGGATAATTTCTTTAAAGGGGTAATAGTAGTTTTCATTTTTTTGTTTTATTTAGTTAATTGTCCGCTGGTGGAGAAGTACAAGGGTTGATCGTAAGGTCATAGCATACTATATTTCCTGTCCCGCCTCCGTTATTGGTTCCTCCGCCGTGGGCTGTTCCGCCTCCACCGCCTTCCTCACCGCCTATGGCACCCGTACCTGCACCTGATCCTCCCAGAATGGACAGTTGTTCTTTCCTGCATAATTTTTTAAGCTTCGAATTAATTTCTTTTTTTTTCATAGTGTTATTTTTAGATTGTATTCTTCTTATTAAGTATGAATGATGTAAAATTAAAAATTAATGATTGTTCAGCATGCAATCCTCAGGGTAGCCTGTGTGGCTGGTCCTGGTTTTAGATGTAATTGTCACAGAATAAACGTTTTAAAATCTTTCTTATGGCAAACTTTTTATAAAAAGTTATATATGTTTTTATAAAATATTGTGAGATGTCCTTTTTTTATACTCCGGCTTGAGCAACATTTGCAATTAGGATTCCGGAAGAAAATAAAATATCATAACAATCGGATTATAAAAACATGCAATTATGAAAGCAAAATATCTACTCATTATTATTGCCTTTTTTTTCAAGGCCAAAGCGCAGCCCACCATTACCAGTGCGGATATTATTAATGGTGCCTTCCAGTTTACGGAGGTCAGCTTTAATCAGGGCGCCTATACTCCGGGTAACGGAGGAGCCAATGTAACCTGGAATTTTTCTGCCATACAGGGTACGGTGGGAGGTGTCAGACTGCTTTACGGGAACTGTTCTTCAGCTGTCCCCGAATGCGCATCCTTCCCTACCGCAAACCGGTATGTAGTAAGCCTGGATGCTAACGGGAACCAAAGTGATGATAAAAACCTGTTCAGAGTTACCAGTACACAGTTTGAAGCTTTGGGATCGAGAAATATAGCTAACAATTTTACCCTTACTTACACGGATACCCCCATCCAGCTAAAATTTCCAGCCACCTATCTGCAGTCCTTTACAGACACCTCTTCATATACGGTGAACGGTGTAACCACCAATACCAGTGATGTCATTACTGCTGACGGATATGGGACCCTCATAACTCCGGCGGGAACATATACCGATGTTTTAAGAGTGAAAAAGGAGAGTGCCGTCACTATAAGCATGGGTGGCTCTACAGTTTCAACAACACAGATTACAACATATACATGGTATAAAAATAACAGGGAACAGATCGCCGGATTCTCGGTAAGCAATATGATATTTCCGGTTCCGCAGGCGATACCGTCCACCTTCCGGTATACCACCAATACCAATTTAGCCGTTCAGGAAACTTCTGCCGGAAAGCCGGTGATGGTATATCCAAACCCTACCAGAGACGGTAAAATATGGATTGATACCGGAAACAACAAAATAAAATCCGCTTCCATCCATGATGCAGCCGGAAAAAAAATAAAGACCTTATCTGCAAGCCGGATGAAACAGGAAGGAGAGAAATATACCATTGATCTGCGTAACTATCCTGACGGAAACTACATCATACAGATGGAAACAGAACACGGCACAATTTCCAAGACCATACAATTGGTGCAAAAATAATATCTGGACTTTACGCTTCTTAAAACAGGAATGGGTAAACTCCGGACAGAATTAAGACTGAAAAATTTTACACCGGATATTAAAGCATACATTTGCCTTTGTATTAACAATATTGCTGTTGGGATTGATCGACGATGATGACAATAATGATGAAGATCCTTACAATATGATTGTTGAGCTGAAGATATCTATTTTGCTTGAATTACAGTAAATATGAAGTAGTTTTTTTATGCAGTAATTTTGTACTAAAAGAGAGACACCTGATCAAGGTGTCTCTCATTATGGTAATACTGTCCGAAGTTTTATCTTATTGAACCCTGATGATAAAGTAGCTTTTTTTACCTTTCTGAAGCAATAAAAACTTACCGTCGATCAGGTCACTTTCACTGGCAGTAAAAGTATCGTTCACTTTTTGTTTGTTTACCGAGATGGCATTTCCTTTTATTTCCCGCTGAGCCTCGCTTTTAGATTTCAGGAAACCCGATCTTTCAGAAAGAAGATCAGCCAGGCTTACTCCTAAAACGTCTGCCCGGGCGATTTCCTTTTGCGGAACCCCGTCAAAAATTTCTAAAAAGGTTTCTTCATCAAGGCTTACAAGATCTTCTGCCGTAGAACGCCCGAAAAGGATTTCGGATGCCTTCAGGGCTTTTTCGTATTCCTCTCTTCCGTGTACCCAGACCGTTACTTCTTCGGCAAGTTTTTTCTGAAGCTTTCTTTCATGAGGAACGGTTCTGTGTTCTTCAATCAGCGTTTCGATTTCCTCTTTGCCCAGGAAGGTGTAAAACTTGATAAATCTTTCGGCATCTTCATCCGTAGCATTCAGCCAGAACTGATAGAATTTGTACGGAGACGTTTTCTTTTTATCCAGCCAGTAGTTTTCACCGCTTTCAGATTTTCCGAACTTGGAGCCGTCTGCTTTTGTGATCAAAGGAACGGTTAAGGCAAACGCTTCACCCTGTGCCTTTCTTCTGATAAGTTCCGTACCGGTGGTGATATTTCCCCATTGGTCCGAACCTCCCATTTGAAGCTTTACGTTATTGTTCAGATATAAATGAAGGAAATCATATCCCTGAATAAGCTGGTAGGTAAATTCCGTAAAGCTCATTCCTTCCGCACCACCCTCGCCGGAAAATCTCTTTTTTACGGAGTCTTTAGCCATCATGTAGTTTACGGTAATGTTTTTTCCAACATTTTTGGCGAAATCAAGGAAGGAAATATTCTTCATCCAGTCGTAGTTGTTCACCAGCTCCGCTTTATTAGGCTCCGTGCCTTCAAAATTCAAAAATCGGGAAAGTTGTTTTTTCAGGCAGTCCACATAATGAAGCAATGTTTCTTCATCAAGCAGATTTCTTTCCGAAGATTTGCCTGAAGGGTCGCCGATCATTCCTGTAGCTCCGCCTACCAAAGCAACAGGTTTGTGGCCATGCTGCTGAAAGTGCGCCAGGATCTTTATCTGAATAAGACTTCCGATATGCAAAGAATCAGCCGTGGGATCAAAACCAATATATGCGGTAGTTACCTCTTTATTCAGTTGCTCATCGGTCCCGGGCATCATATCGGCAAAAAGACCACGCCATTTTAGTTCTTCAATAAAGGAATTCATCTATATTTTCTTTTAATTTAACCGTGCAAAGATAATAAATTCAGTGCTAAGGAGAAGAAAATGGTGATCCGTAAACGGTATAATTTTGAACCAGATGTGAAACGGTGAGGAAGAATTATTATAAAAACAGGAATGATGTCTTTTGCATTTTATCTGAAATAAATTATATTTGTTATACATGAACGACGAACAATTATTCCAGCTCATTCAAAAGGCAAAAGAAAAAGACCAGAAAGCCCAGACCAAGCTCATTAATATTTTCTGGGTGGATGTGTTCTCTTTTGTGATGAAAAAAGTGAAGGATGAAAATGATGCCGATGAGATTACGGTGAATGTTTTTTCCAAGGTACTCTCAAAACTGGATTTGTTTGATCCCCATTTCCAGTTTAAAACCTGGATTTTAACCATTGCCCAGAATACGGTAATTGATTTCTGGAGGAAACGGAACAGGGATAACCAGGATGCTACCGAAAACCTGGAGGAGGTCAGAAACCAATATGCCAAGTCCCCTGAAGAACTTATGATCTCTGACGAGGAACAGAAAAAGATCATCAAAACTATCGAATCCCTGGATGCCAATTACCAGGATATCATTAAGCTGAGATTTTTTGAAGAAAAAAGCATCAGGGAAATCGCAGAAGAGCTGGGAATATCGGTTGCCAATACCAAGGTAAGGGTGATGCGCGCCAAAAAGGTACTTGCCGAATTATTGAAAAACAATGAATTTGAAGATAATTGATCATATATAGATTTCCGTCTTTGTCCCCGGAAGTACAATTTTTCTCTGTTCTTTTCCGTTCCTGTTCTGCAGATTGATCTTTAAACCTTTTTTTATGAATGTTTCCTTCGTAGATTTTCCATAATCCGGATTGCCGGTATCCTCAACGTCTTTGGTATAGATCAGCCGTCCCGTAGAAAGATTGAAATCCACATTCTGAAAATATTCTCCGGGCTTTCCGTACGCGGAGGTATAGCCGATCAGCTCAAAATGCCCGTTCTGAAACCTGTATTTATCGGTATATCCCCACTTCCAGCTGCTCCCTCCGGATTGGGCGATAATCAGGATACCCTTTTCAATTTTGGTATAGGCGTAAGGGTCACCCATCATTCCTCCGCCATTACTTTCCAGTATTGCCTTTCGTGATTTTTCAAGCATGGTCCATTTTCCGTTGACTTTTTTCAAAATCTGGATTTCCCGGATGTTACCCAGATCAGTAGTGTCTTTTGTGTTGTAGATGATTACTTTTTCGGGGATCTGATCACCATCCAGATCTCCATCTGCAATTTCAATAACTTTTGACCCTTCCGGCTGAAATTCTTCCTGGGCAAAACAAAATATATTGAAAATAACGGATAACAATAATAATATCTTTCTCATCAGCAAAATTTTAAGATCATAAATTTACAATATATTTCCAATGATATGTTCCATCAATTTTTCCGGTAGATGGTTTCCATTAAAAATTCCTTAACTTTGAACTTCAACTTTAGAGATGGAAAATTTAGTTCAAGACACTACCGTGCAAAAACCAAAATGGATCCGTGTAAAACTTCCCACCGGGAAAAATTACAGAGAGCTCCGAACCTTGGTTGATAAATATAAACTTAATACAATATGCCAGAGTGGAAGCTGTCCCAATATGGGCGAATGCTGGGGCGAGGGAACTGCTACCTTTATGATCCTTGGAAATATCTGTACGAGGAGCTGCGGGTTCTGCGGGGTGAAAACCGGTAAACCTTTGGATGTCAATTGGGATGAGCCTGAAAAAGTGGCCCGTTCGATCAAGCTAATGAAAATCAAACATGCCGTTCTTACATCAGTTGACCGTGATGATCTGAAAGATATGGGATCCATTCTTTGGGCTGAAACCGTAAATGCGGTAAGAAGGATCTCTCCCGGAACAACGATGGAAACTCTGATCCCGGACTTTCAGGGCATTACCAAACACCTGGACAGGCTGGTGGATGTGGCCCCGGAAGTGATCTCCCACAATATGGAAACGGTAAAAAGGCTGACCCGGGAGGTAAGGATTCAGGCTAAATATGAAAGGAGCCTCGAGGTATTGAGGTATCTGAAAGAAGCAGGGCAAAGGAGAACGAAAACCGGTGTTATGCTTGGCTTGGGTGAAACCAAAGATGAGGTCTTCCAGACCATTGAAGATATCAGGAATGCCAATGTGGATGTCATTACCCTGGGGCAGTATTTACAGCCAACCAAAAAGCACCTGCCTGTTAAAAAGTTCATTACCCCTGAGGAGTTTGATGAGTTTGGAGATTTTGCAAGAAGTCTGGGATTCAGGCACGTGGAAAGCTCACCACTGGTAAGAAGCTCTTATCACGCGGAAAAACATATCCATTAATATAAAATCGCTCTTAGGGCGATTTTTTATTGCTGAGATCAGTAACAGGCGGTTTATATGGTAACCGATATTGAATATTACGCTTCTATTTTATTCAGATGCCTTTTTCTGAATTCAGAAGGTGTTTCCCCTACATGTTTCTTAAACAGCTTATTGAAATAAGAAAGGCTTTCAAACCCTACCTGAAAACAGACCTCTGTGATGGAAGCTTCCTTCAGTAAAAAGATTTTGGCCTGATTGATCCTATAATTGTTGACGAAGTCCGTGAAGGTCATATTGGTCTGTTTTTTAAAATAGCGGCAAAAAGCGGGGGTGCTCAGGCTTACGATCCGGGCAATATCATTTACATTAGGCTTCTTGTCATAATTTTCATCGATATAATCATAGATGGTTCCCATCCTGATTTTATCATTCAGGAACCATTTTATCCTGGTATCTTCGGAGTTGAGCTCCTTTACTTCAGTAGAATCGGCCAGTATCTGCAGGATCCCGATCAGTCCCATCAGAGAATCAAAACCGGTTTTGTCTGCCATGGCGGATAGCTTTTCCACAACAAGTCTTTTGGTTTCCCCTGAAAAAGACAGCCCCAGATAGGACCGCTCCAGGAGCCGTTTTATATTTCCAAATTCAGGAACTCTTGAAACCAGGTCCTGCAGGAAGTTTTCCCTCATTTGTAGGACCATCTGCCGGCACCCCGTCTGGATGCCGTAATCAAAATTAAGATGCGGAACATTTGAACCGATCAGTACCAGGTCACTTTCCGTGAAGCCGGAAATATCTTTTCCCACGTGTCGGATACCATTAATGGCCTCCACGTAGACAAGCTCTATTTCAGGATGATAATGCCAGAAGAAACAATTTTTGAGACAGGGTGAAAAGAGCTTGAAAGATCTGTCCTTTTCAAATTCTATAATTTCTTTCTGGATTTTCATTTGATTCTGCTTTGCTTATTTATGGCTTCAAAATTAAATAAAAAAGTTAATGTAGAGCAAAATTCTATCATTTCAGTTAAAGTATAACTGATAATTTCTATCGAATTTTGCATTCCAAGAGAAAACATTAATTAATTACAAAGGACTTGAATATGGGGATGATTGATAAAAGAATAATACCCTTGGCCGTTGGTGGCTTGGGGATCGGAACTACGGAATTTACCATTATGGGATTGCTGCCTGATATGGCCAGAAGTCTGAGCATTACAATTCCGGAAGCGGGGCATCTGATCTCCGCCTATGCTTTGGGAGTGGTGGTAGGAGCTCCCATTTTAATAGGCTATTCAGTAAAATTTGCACCCAAAAAAGTGCTTATTGCATTGATGATTCTGTTTACCTTATTTAACGGTCTGTCGGCTGTTGCTCCAGATTATACTACAATGCTGATCATCAGGTTTATGTCGGGCCTGCCGCATGGAGCCTTTTTCGGGGTAGGAACGGTAGTGGCCTCAAGGATGGCAGGAAAAGGGAAGGAGGCGCTTTATATCTCACTGATGTTTACGGGGCTTACAATAGCCAACCTTGCCATGGTACCTCTGGTAACTTACATCGGGCATGCCTTTCACTGGAGGTGGTACTTTGCAATTGTGGCGGTTATCGGTTTGCTTGCCCTGTTATTTTTAAAATTATGGCTTCCTTCGATGGAAACCAATCAGAATACCCATTTTTTGGAAGAGCTTAAATTTCTTAAAAGCAAGCAGTCGTGGCTGGTATTATTGATCACGGCAATCGGTTTCGGGGGGCTTTTCACATGGTTCAGCTATATTACCCCTTTAATGACGGTTATTGCAGGAATTAAGAGCAGCCAGATGGCTTACGTAATGATTCTTGCCGGAGGAGGAATGGTAGTTGGTAATTTGGCTGGCGGTATTTTGTCAGACCGGTTAGGACCGGAAAAGACATGCTCCCTGTTGCTTTTCCTGATGATGGCTTCCCTGGCCGGAGTATTTTTCCTTTCAGAATATCAGAATATAGCTTTGGCTCTGACCTTTGTATGCGGAGCTTTGTCAATGTCTGTTGCTTCGCCTATTAACATTATGATGATGAAAGCGGCACCCAAAAGTGAGATGATGGCGGCGGCCTTCATGCAGGCGGCCTTTAATATTGCTAATGCCATGGGAGCATTTTTAGGCGGTATTCCTTTAGAGCATGGCTTTTCCTTTAATTACCCTTCTTTGGTAGGGGTTGGGATGACCCTGATAGGCCTGATCATCAGCCTGAGGTATAAATATCTGTATAGTTCCGGGACCGTTGAAGAAATCACAGCAGAATGTGTCTCTTGTGATAAATGATCGCGGGTTCCTGATCTTTAATTGAATAGCCGGATTATAAAAAAGAGGCTGTCTCAAAAGTACCCCCTCTCTCGGACTCCTGTCTGACAACTTTTGTCATTTAAGAGATTCTCAGAGCGTTAATTTACCTTTTGAGACAGCCTCCTTTTTAGTTTATAAGACTGATCATGCCTCTACTTCATTGCCGTTTTTACACCAATAAAGGGCATTGTATAAATTACCTTTTGGGAAAGATTTGAATTCTCCCGGCATCAGGACACTGAAAACATCCGTGAAATTCTGAACCCCCTCCTTATCCGTTACAATAGCGGTGCGGTTCCATTTCGTCAGATTTTTCAGACCTAGAAGTGCATCTTCCAACCACGCTCCCATCGTGAATTTATCCAGATCGGTATCCAAATACAATAAGTAATTCAGCTCTCCAAACTGGTCGACTTTTTCTTTTACGCGTGGAATTACTAGGTTTTCAAAATCTTCTTTAGTTACTTCTCCGGTGGCATTGAATGCCGCAACATTTTCCGGAGCTTCTGGAATAATCGTTATCATATCGTATATTTTAATGTGGTTTGATTTTAAGTCCGACATCAATAATTACACCACAAATAGTTAAATAATCATAAATATTATTATTTTAGTTAAAGAAATGTGAATATGGATTTAAAATCGAATGAACCATTCTGGCTTTTGAAAAACGGGTTGATGGCATCCTATCCCTCCCTGAAATCAGATGTGGAATGTGAGGTGCTGATCATTGGCGGAGGTATTACAGGAAGCCTGATTGCCCATCAGATGATTGAAGACGGTTATGAAACAATCCTCGTCGATAAGCGTGAGATTGCTAACGGGAGTACCTCTGCCACCACTTCAATGCTTCAATATGAAATAGATGTTCCCCTTTTTGAGCTTACGGAAAAAGTAGGAGCAGGCGGAGCCGTGAAAAGTTACAAAGCCTGTTCGGATGCCATTGATAAAATTGAAGAGCTTTCCGGTAAAATAAAATCCAGATCCGGTTTCAAAAGAAAGAAATCCCTGTATTATGCTGCCATGAAGACAGATGCGGAATGGCTGAAAAAAGAATATGAAGCCAGAAAAAAAGCAGGCTTTGCCGTAATATGGCTGGATGCTGATGAAATTTCAGATAAATTCGGGTTTGAAAATACCTATGGAGGAATCCTGTCTGAACAGGGTGCCAGCATTGACGCCTTTCACTTTGCCCATGAGTTATTTATGCTCAATGTAAAAAGAGGGCTCAGGATTTTTGATAAGACAGAAATAATGAAGGTGGAATACTTTAAAGGATATAACCTGGCCTCAACAGATCAGGGATATCGGATAAAAGCCGGAAAGATCATATATTGCACAGGCTATGAAAGCAAAAGCCTGATCAAAGAAAATTTCGTAACCCTAAAAAGTACCTATGCCATGGTTTCCGAGATTGATAAGGACAAATTTAAGAACATCACCAATACCTTGGTATGGAATACTGATAAGCCTTATATGTATATGCGCAGCACTGATGACGGGAGATTACTGATAGGAGGGGGTGACGAAGATTTTTCTGATGCGGGGGAAAGAGATGCCATATTGGACAAGAAAGAAAAAGCAATTTTGAATATCCTCAGAAAGATAAAGCCTGGTTATCATTTCTATACCGATTTTGTCTGGGCCGGAACCTTTGGGGAAACCAAAGACGGGCTGCCTTATATAGGAGAGCATAAAAAGTTTAAGAACTCTTATTTTGTTCTTGGCTTCGGTGGGAACGGGATTACTTTTTCTGTCACGGGAATGGAGATGGCCTCTTTATTTATGAAAAGAAAGAAGCACCCGCTGTCCAGGTACTTCAAATTCGGAAGGTAAGTTATTGGCTCCGGCGGAGCCGGAGCCAATAACTGTGTGCATACTCACATTATACGTTGTATCCGCTTCTTTTTGCGAGTTCAAGAACGGACCTTTCAATGGCTTTCCCGAGATCATCCGAATCCTGAGAGCCCCGTTTTTTCATTTCTTTATCAATGTAATCCTGGCGCTTTTTAGAAAGCTCTTCAATCTCTTTCTGGATTTTTTCCCGTTCAGCAGATTTTATGGCTATCATTTTCTTGATTTCTTCCCTGCTTTTTCCTTTCAGTTCCGCAGGAAGCTCTTCTTCCGTTACAGAACTTATGAAGCCGGCATCCTTTTCAGCTTTATCTACCAGATCCCAGTGTTCGTTTTTATAAGCATTTTTCTTTGCTTTGGCTACCGTTCTTTCAACAGCGCTGGATACGGACTGTATTCCGGCATTCTTATCCTGTGCTACCTGTTTGCTTTTATATTCATAACCACGGTTTCCGTAATAGATGTAAGTATCATTGAGTTTTTCATTGCACTCAGAAATACGGATGTCATAAGGCGTTTCAATAGAGATCACTTTTCTGTCACTGTCAATATTAAAATACTTTCCCTCTCCCAGGGTAGCACCGTTCTGCCAGAAGGTCTGGATTCCCTCATTCCTTTCACCGCAAAAAATGGTATTGATATAGATCTTTTTACCTTTAGCTCCTGAAATGGCCTCCTTATAGCTGATCTTCCCCTGGTCGAAAGGTTCATTTCCGGCAATATAGATCAGCTTCATGCTTTTGTCATTGCTGTCCCAGTTCAGGTTCTGTGAGGTGTCACGGATCACTGCACCGCAGTATTCGCTTCCTCCGTTGGTCCTCAGCGCGAACAGCTTTTCCGAAACCAGGTCCAGGTCCTGGGTAAGCGGCGTAACCTGGCGGATATAATGTTCATCATGGATGCCGTCATTTCCGTATTCATACAGGGAAATTTCTATTTGTGGACTTTTTCCGTTATATTTCAATGTTGTCAGCGTATTCACGATATTCCAGAGCCTGGATTTTGCCTGATCGATCAGTCCGTCCATACTGTTGGAAGTGTCCAGCAGTAGGGCCACCTGGATTTTATTTTCTTTGGAGGTGGTTGAAGTTTGCGTACTCTCATTCTCAAGGATCATATTTCCGGAATTGCGGGAATAATTTCTTTCAATGCGGACTGCCTCCGAAGGAGTTTGCATGCTTAGCAGGGCAGCAGCACTGATTACTAAGGTTAACGTTTTAATAGCCATGATCTGATGTTGATTAGGTTAAAGAATTTCGTATTTTGTTCTGATGCTGTATTTCAGTTTGATGTTTTCAATATTGTCAAACGAATAGTCCATCCCTGCATCAGCGGCTTCCAGCTGTACATTGCTCATTTTGCTTTTATAGGAAACGGGGATTATGCTGTCGCTCATATAATCTTCTACTTCTATGATTTCAAGAGGATTCCCTGTTTTTTTGCCGATGCTCTCCAATAGATAATCGGCTTTCTCTTTTGCAGCCTTTAAGGCGTTTATTTTCACGGTTTTCCTGAAATCAGCAATTCGGGTATTCCTGACCTCTGCAATATTCATATTGGCGACCCATTTTTGGTTCAGGTCTTCAAAAAGCCTGCTCACATTGGTCTTGGCGTTCACCTTAAACTGATAGTTTTTGGTAAATTTGGTTATTTTGGAATAAAGATTCTGATACATGGATTTAAATTTGATGTCCTCATTCTTCACACCATCTTTTTTCAGTATTTCAAATAATTTCTTTTCATTATCTGCAAGCTCATTCTTGTTGTCTGCCTTGATGCCGATGTTAAAGGTGATTTCATCCGGTTCTACTTCCATTTCCGCGATTCCTGTCACTTCTATTGAATTTTTCTTTATTTCCTGGGCGTTTACCAGGCTTCCCAGGATCAATAATCCGGTTAATAAAAAATGGGTCAATTTCATAATTTTTTGATTTAAATTCTATGGTAAAGTTACCCGTATTCCCGGTGGAAAATCAGGAGACTTGGTAAAACGGAACTTTGACTTGGTGAACAGCGAAAAGCAAATTTCCAAATACATTCGGTGTCCTGAAGGGCTGTATTGTGTAAGGCAAAAAATAGCAAGATTAATCCCGGGGGTTTACCGTTAAACGGAGTGGCAGGATTGGATACCGCAATGCTGTGGTCTGATTATCACTTTAATATAAACTTGGTGAACCGGCAGGTTCACTTGGTGAATAGTTTTTAGATAAATATAGATATGTATATCTTTGTTTTATGAACATGCTCCGAATTTTTGCAGTCTTCCTTCTTATTCTTTCAGGAAATATTCTATATTCCCAAAAAACCATCGCGGACAAAGTAAAAATCCAGAGTAAAAGACTTGAAAAGGCCGTAGATAAAAAAGATGAGTCTGCACAAGCCGATTCTTATTACAATATCGGAGAAACATTTTTTAATGACGGGAATTTTGAGAAAAGTGAGGAATACTTCACCCGGGCCAAAAATATCTATGAAAAGCTGAACGATAAATCCAATATTGAAAAAGTAAGCCGTAGGCTGGCGCAATCCCAGGAGAAGCAAAATAAGATTTCCCCTGCGATAGCCAATTACAGCAGAGCTGCGGAAGTTGGATACTCTAAAAGCAGAGTCATTAATACCAATGATGTGGCAAGGCTTTCCTCCACATCCCCGGAAAAAAAAGCGGAAGCTATTCAAGACAATATCCGGATCAGTGAAAAGGAGAATGATCAGGCCGATCTTGCAGCAGGCTACAGCCAGATGGCTGATATTAACATTCAGCAGAAAGATATCCCGAAAGCGGAAGAAAACCTGAACAATGCCTATAAAATTTCAAAAGAGCAGGCTCCTCAGCAGGCGTTGGAAATCAATCAGAAACTGACTGACTTTTATATCGGGAATAAAAAATTTGATAAGGCGATCGAAGCCAAAAAGAAAGTCCTGAAAGAGGATTTCGTAAAAGAGAATTCAAAAAAAGAAGTAGAGCAGATCAGAGAGCTGGCAGATATCTATATCAGGAAAAATGATACAGATGAAGCCATTCGTTTATTGAAAAAATCTTATGGGATTGCCATAGAAAAAGGCCATACGCTGGAAGCCCAGAAAAGTGTCAGAAAGCTGGACAGCCTCTACAATATTTCAGAAAATACGGATGCTTCCGTTCAGCTTTACAGAGATTTTCTAGGAAAACTGCCCCGTCTGGTTGCCAGGGACAAAAGCCTTGTAGACAATAAGGTCCTGGAAGACACCGAACAAAGGATATTACAGCTGGAAAAAGAAAAAGAATTAAAAGACGAGCTCATCCGTAAAAAAAACATATTTAATTACAGCCTGATAGGAGTACTGATTTTATTGGCAGCCTTGGTAATCTTTATTTTCAGAACCTTGAAAAAAGTTCAGATTAAAAATAAGAAGATCGCATTGCAATCGCTTCGCCGGGAAATGAATCCGCATTTTATCTTTAACAGCTTAAACAGCGTCAACCAATTTATCGCTACTCATAACGAACTGGAAGCTAACCGGTATTTAACCCAATTTTCAAAGCTGATGCGCGGAATAATGGAAAATTCCACAGAAGATTTTATTCCTTTCCAGCAGGAGCTGGATCTGTTACAGAATTATCTGGCACTGGAAAAAACGCGTTTTTCAGATAAATTTGATTATGAGATCATGGTAGATGAAAATCTGAATATGCAGAGCCTTCAGGTTCCGGGAATGCTTGTACAGCCTTTTCTGGAAAATGCAATCTGGCACGGATTGCGCTACAGAACGACTAAAGGGTTCTTAAAACTGTATTTTGAAAAATACGGCCGGCATTTGAAAATTACCATTGAAGATAATGGAATAGGAATTGAAGAAAGTAAAAAACAAAAAACAAAACATCAGAAAACAAGAGAAGGCCGCGGAATGAAAAATACGCTGGAAAGAATCGCCTTGCTGAACGACCTTTACCATCATGATATCCGATGTGTAATTACGGATAAAAAAAGAGGACAGGGAGTTTTGGTGGAGATAAGCTATGCGCTGTAAGTTATGATGGCGAATAGTGATATATTTAATATACCCTATACCGGAAATGAAAATAAAAGCTGTAATTGTAGACGATGAGGTGATTGCGAGGGATGTCCTGAAAAATTATCTCACCAAATACTGCCCTCAGGTGGAAATTCTTGGTGAAGCAGAGAATATCAAACAGGCGGTCCCGCTGATCATGGAAAAACATCCTCAGCTGGTTTTCCTGGATGTGGAGATGCCTTTCGGGAATGCTTTCGATGTATTGGAAGCTACGAAAGATTTTTCTTATGAAACAATCTTTATTACGGCATTTTCCCAATATTCCCTGCAGGCGCTGAACAAATCTGCAAGCTATTATATCTTAAAGCCTATTGATATTCAGGAACTGATTGTAGCAGTTAATAAAGTAGCGGAAAGCATTGAAAAAAAAGAAGAACTGAACCGGAATAAAATCCTGCTTGAAAACCTTAAGCTGAAGCCGGAAAAGCAGCAGCTTATTCTACCCACTCTGCAGGGTTTCGATGTCGTGAAAACAGAAGATATCCTGAGGCTGCAGGCAGACGGAAACTTTACCCAGGTATACCTTACAGACGGTTCAAAGAAAATGGTATGCCGCTTTCTGAAACATTTTGATGACCTTCTGGAATATCCTTTTGTAAGGGTGCACCGTTCGCACATCATCAATACAGGCTTTGTAAGATCCTACCATAAAAGCGGTACGGTAACCCTGTCAGATCATACTGAGATAGAGGTCTCGGGCAGTTTTAAAGAAAATTTCCTCAGAGTTTTTTCATAGGATTTTTTTGTTTATCACCCGGGCATTGTTTTTGAACGTTTATAATCATCACAAACAATATTATTATGAAAACTTTTCAAAAAATTGCAATTCCTGTGTCTATAGGAGTTTTGGGGTTAGCGATCATAAGCCGTTGTTCGGTGAGAATCCCCAGGGGAGCAAAAGCAGTAAAGGGCTTTAATGCAGAAAAATATTTATGAAAGTGGTATGAGATCGCACGTCTGGATTATAAATTTGAGAAAAATATGGATAACGTTACGGCTGCCTATACGCAAAATCCTGACGGAACCATTCGGATAAAAAATAAAGGGTACGATTACATTAAAAAAGAATGGAAGGAATCAGCGGGAGAAGCCAGGTTTGTAAAAAATAAAACGGAGGCCCGGCTTAAAGTGTCATTCTTCAAACCATTCTGGACCGGCTATAACGTTATTGATATTGATGAAAATTACCAGTATGCATTGGTTGCCGGAAGCAGTCTGAAATACCTTTTGGATACTGTCCCGTACCACAGCAATTCCCGAAAGCATCAGGCAACGTTTCCTGGAGAAAGCGAAGAGGATCGGTTATAGCACGGATGAACTGATCTGGGTAAAACATAATCATTAAAATTAATCAGCAATTTTACTTTTCCTGATTTTAAAGTTTGCTTTTCAACGCCCTTCGGAATTATTCATAATGCATCATCCATAGCGGCATGATATAGAAAAAATCAATTTATATTGCCTGTCAAAGAGAATTTTCCGTCATTTGTATAAGAATTTTTCAAAACTATTTATGGATAAAGCTGTTCTGATCACTATCGGAGATGAAATCCTTTCAGGGAATACCATAGACACCAATTCCAATTTTATTGCAACCGAACTTAAAAACATAGGGATCTCCGTTTCACAGATCTTTACGATCTCTGATGAGGTTGAAACTATTAAGAATACTTTAGGATATGCTTTTGATATAGCAGACCTGGTGATTACAACCGGTGGCCTGGGCCCCACCAGGGATGATAAAACAAAAAAAGCGATTGCCGAATTTTTTAATGATGAAATTGCCCTGGATGAAGCTACTTTCGAGCATCTTAAGAAATATATGGAAAAGCGGGGACGCCTGGAGATCCTGGAAAGAAACCGGGAGCAGGCCTTTGTTCCCCGGAAATCAACAGTTTTCCAGAACCATTACGGTACCGCACCTTGTATGATGATGGAGCAGGATGGGAAATTGTGCTTCAGCCTGCCGGGTGTACCTTATGAAGTAAAGCCTCTGATCAGAGATCAGATTATTCCGTATCTGAAGCAGAAATACAGTCTCAGCCATATCGTCACAAGAATTGTTTCCGTGGTAGGCATCCCTGAAAGCATTCTTGCAGATACCATTGAAGACTGGGAACTTGCCTTGCCGGAGAATCTTGCGTTGTCATACTTGCCCGTCGGTACCCGTGTAAAGCTTAGGCTTACGGCAAAAGGTGAGAATGAAGAATTGCTGAAACAGCAGCTGGAAAAAGAAGTCCTTAAACTGTTTCCGTTGATTGGTGACCGTATTATCGCTACTTCTGAAGATAAGATCGAAAAAATATTGGCTGATATCTTGAACGAGAAAAAAATGACCGTCTCTGTAGCAGAAAGCTGCACAGGGGGAGAGCTGGCCAAAATGATAACTTCCAATCCCGGAAGCTCAAAACATTTTATTGGCGGAATTGTTTCCTATGCCACTGAAAAAAAAGTTGATATTTTAAAAGTGTCCCAGGCCACTATTGATAAATATACTGTTGTAAGCGAACAGGTTGCACAGGAAATGGCAAAAGGCTGTCAGAAATTATTTGACACCAATATTTCATTATCCACGACAGGAGTTGCCGGCCCCGGGAAAGGTGAAGACGGCAAAGAAGTAGGAACAGTTTACTATACCATCAGGATAAATGATAAAGAAGAAACATCTAGACTGTACCTCCCACATCTGGATAGAACTGATTTTATGAATTTTGTGTCTCAGAAAATTATTCAGGACCTGGCAGAGCTACTGATGAGTGATTCATAGGATCTAGTATCAATTTTTGGTTGCCGTAACGTATTGCTCAGAGGTTTAAAAAAAGTATTGAAAAAGAGCAGGTGTGTAAAAAAATAACGGCTTCCTGATATTTGTTTAAATTTATTTGTCTTAAGTAACAAATCAGAAAAAAGAAATACTTATTGTAAAATTGTTATTGTAATGAAAAAATTAACACTTTCTTTGTTTTTATTAGCAGGAGTTTGTTCACAGAATACCGTGATAGCTCAGTCTAAATCAAATAAAACAGCTATGAGCTTAACAGATAAAGGTCTTGACCTTAGCCTAATGGACAAAACAGTTCGTCCACAGGATGATTTTTATAATTATGTGAACGGAACATGGATGAAGACAGCTAAAATTCCGGCGGATAAACCTACCTGGGGTAGCTTCAATAAACTGGCTGAAGATACGGACAATAATTCAATGACCATTCTGAACTCTCTTCTGAAAGATAAATTTGCTGAAGGAAGTGAAGGTAAAAAAATCCAGGATCTGTATGCTACTTACATGAATATGGATAAGAGAAATGCAGATGGTATCAAGCCTATCCAGGATAATTTGAATAAAATTGATGCCATTAAAAACCTTAACGATCTGCAAAATTATCTTATTTCTGTAACTAAAGATGGAGAAAACGTTTTATACGGATGGGGAATAGATGCAGACCTTAAAGATTCTAAAATGAATGCGGTTTACCTCGGTAATGCCTCTTTGGGATTAGGAAGAGACTATTATCAGAAAGTAAACGAAAAAAATACGGAAACACTGGCAGAATACCAGAAGTATGTAGCCTCTATGCTGAAGGAATTAGGATATAAAAATGCTGATGAGGCAGCAAAGGCTATCGTAAACTATGAAAAAAGTATCGTCCAGACTTATCTGACCAACGAACAGATCCGCGATTCCAACCTTCAGTACAACCCTAAAACAATGGCTGAGCTTTCAGCTTTGGTGAAAAATGCTGATATTCCTGCATATTTGAAAAAAGTAGGCGTAAATACGGACAAGGTAATTATCGGGGAGATAAACTATTATAAAAACTTCGATAAGTTGGTAAGCAATGAGAACCTTCCTGTAATCAAGGATTATCTGAAATTCCATATGATCAACGGAAGCGCTTCTTACCTGAGCGAAAAGTTAGGGGATATGAAATTTGCTTTCTATGGTAAATACCTGAGAGGTCAGCAACAGCAGAGAGCGCTTAACAAAAGAGGATATGAGCTGATCAACGGATCCCTGGGAGAAGCTTTCGGTAAGCTCTATGTGGAAAAATATTTTCCGGCAGAAGCTAAAGCACAGATGGTCGAGCTGATCGATTATTTAAAGAAAAGTTTCGCGGAGCATATCAATAACTTGACATGGATGTCTGCCACAACGAAAGAAAAAGCGATGAACAAGCTGAACAAGTTTACTGTGAAAGTAGCTTATCCGGACAAGTGGAAAGACTATTCTAAATTAAATATCATTGCTGAAGCCAAAGGAGGAACTTTATATAAAAACCTTCAGCACATTTCAGAATGGCAATACCAGAGAGATCTGGATAAAATAGGAAAACCGGTGGATAAATCAGAATGGGGAATGACTCCGCAAACGGTAAATGCTTATTATAACCCGGTAAATAATGAGATCGTATTCCCTGCTGCTATCCTTCAGCCGCCTTTCTTCAATCCTAAAGCCGATGCTGCCGTAAACTTCGGAGCTATCGGAGCGGTGATCGGCCATGAAATGAGCCACGGGTTTGATGATTCTGGAGCGCAGTTTGATGCCGACGGAAATTTGGTAGACTGGTGGACTCCTGAAGATAAGGCCAATTTTGAAAAAGCTACAAAAGCATTGGCTTCTCAGTATGACAAATATGAACCTGTAAAAGGAACTTTCGTAAACGGAACATTCACCAACGGGGAGAATATTGCAGACTTAGGAGGGGTGAATATCGCTTATGATGCGTTGCAGATGTATCTGAAAGACCACGGAAATCCTGGCCCTATCAGCGGATATACCCAGGATCAGAGATTCTTCCTGAGCTGGGCAACCGTGTGGAGAACATTATCCAGTGAGAAATATATGATCAACCAGGTGAAAACAGACCCGCATTCCCCGGGATATTTCAGAAGCTTCGGTCCGTTGACAAACGTAGATGCCTTCTATAAAGCCTTTGATGTAAAAGAAGGAGACAAATTATACAAAAGGCCGGAAGAAAGAATCAAAATCTGGTAAATATATAAGCCGTTCAGCAATGAGCGGCTTTTTTATAGTTCGATCAGGCAATAAGTATGTCTGGTCACTGAATCTGTTATCCTTCTCGATACGCTCCACTTCGTTGCACTACTCGAAGTGACAGGCTCCTGTGCTAGCACCATTGGGAGATCACCATCAATTTACTTTTTAAATTAGCGATCATTTATAAACTTATGGATGAATTTTGTATATTTGATAAGTTTGTTTAAAATCAAAAATTATTTTTAATGAAAAAGCTAAATATCGGAATACTTGCCTTTTCAGGTATGGTATTTTTAAATTCGTGTGGTACAGCCAAAACAGCTGATACGGCGCCCAAGCCGGCGGCCGAAGCCACGGCAGCTGTTGCAGAGCCCGTGAAAGAAGTCAAAGAAGAAGGGATCAATTTATCTTATATGGATAAAAGCGTTCGTCCGCAGGATGATTTTTTTAGCTATGTTAACGGAAACTGGGTGAAAACAACCCAAATTCCTTCTGATAAGGCAAGCTGGGGTTCTTTCAATGCATTAAGAGAAAATGTGGATGATGCCTCTCTGGATATTTTAAATAAAATTTTATCTGAAACATACCCCGAGGGATCTGAAGGACAGAAAATTCAAAATCTGTATGCCTCTTTTATGGATACGGCTAAAAGAAATGCCGATGGCCTTAATCCCATCAAAGGAGATCTGGCTAAGATTGACGCAATCAGGAACCTTAACGATCTTCAGAAATACCTGCTGGAAGCTACCAGACTGGGAGATAATTCTTTCTACGGATGGAGAGTGGGAGCAGATATGAAGAACTCCAAAATGAATGCCGTATACCTTGGCGGTCCTGATCTGGGTCTGGGAAGGGATTATTATCAAAAGGTAAATGAAGCGAATACAAAAACCCTGGCTGAATACCAGAACTACGTAGCTAAGCTGTTCGATGTTTTAGGCTATAAAAATTCTGCCCAGACGGCACAGAACGTGGTAGCCTTTGAAAAGCAGCTGGCCAACTATCTATTGACATTGGAGCAAAACAGGGATGCCAATTTAAGATACAATCCTAAAAACGTTTCCGAGCTGTCCGGTCTTGTTAAAAATATCAACCTGGCCCAATATTTAAAAGATGCAGGCGTGAACAGTGATAAGGTGATTATCGGCGAACTGAAGTATTACCAGAATATGGATCAGTTTCTAACCCAGAAAAATCTTCCCCTGTTGAAGGATTACCTGAAATACCATATCATCAACGGTAATGCGAGTAATCTGGATGAGAATCTGGAGCAGATCAGATTTGACTTCTATTCAAAATACCTTCAGGGACAAAAAGAACAGCGTCCGATGAATAAAAGAGGTTTGTCTCTGGTAAACGGGGTACTCGGGGAGGCTTTCGGTAAACTCTATGTTGAAAAATATTTTACTCCGGAAGCTAAACAGCAAATGGAAACCTATATCGATTATATTTTGAAGTCGTTCAAAAACCATATTGCTGATCTGGACTGGATGTCTCCTGAAACTAAGGTAAAAGCCCAGGAAAAACTGTCTAAATTCACTGTAAAGATTGCATATCCGGATAAATGGAAGGATTATTCCAAACTAAAGGTTGAATCACCAAAACAGGGTGCAACATTATATTCCAATCTTCAGAATGTGGCAGCATGGCAATACCAGAGAAGCCTGGACAAAGTAGGAAAGCCGGTTGATAAAACGGAATGGGGAATGACCCCGCAAACCGTGAATGCATATTATAGCGGTTCAAACAATGAAATCGTATTCCCGGCTGCAATTCTCCAGCCGCCTTTCTACAATCCTAAAGCAGATGCTGCTGTAAACTTTGGCGGAATAGGAGCTGTAATCGGGCACGAAATTTCCCACGGATTCGATGATAGCGGCTCACGTTTTGACGGGGATGGTAATCTGAATAACTGGTGGACAGAGAGCGACCGTAAAAATTTTGACGCCAAAGTGGCTCAGCTGGCAGCCCAGTATAACAAGTATGAGCCCGTAAAAGGCAGCTTTGTGAACGGTAAATTTACAAGCGGCGAAAATATCGGGGATCTGGGTGGCGTTGCGGTAGCATATGATGCCCTTCAGATGTACCTTAAAGATCATGGTAACCCGGGACTTATCAGCGGATTTACCCAGGATCAGAGATTCTTCATGAGCTGGGCTACGGTATGGAGAACAAAATCAACCGATCAGTATATGGTAAACCAGGTGAAGATAGACCCGCATTCTCCGGGATATTTCAGGGCGTTTGGGCCGCTGGTAAACCAGGATGCCTTTATGAAAGCATTTGACATCAAGCCGGGAGACAAGCTATATAAAGCTCCCGAGGAAAGAATAAAAATTTGGTAATGGCCAAAAGTTGTTAGAAGGAAACGCATCGGAAAAAACGATGCGTTTTTTATTTATTTTTTTCATAGCTTAGTGACAACATAAAATGGCGGTTTCGGATTGATAGATAGCTATTTAAATTAAATATATCAAGAAAAATCTTAACAAAATTTTGTATGTTACAGTTTTTTTTTAAATTTAAACATTGGATTGGTCACTTGTTTGATGCAGGAAAGAGCAATTCACATCAATATGGTAAATCTCAAAATAATAATAATATGGCAATGTTTAATTATGGTGTTGGCGGAAACGAGGTAAAAGTAGACGCTAATGAAGCTATTCAGGAGATCCAGGAAAATAAAACACTGATAGTAAGCCAGCTTACAACAGATGAACCTTATACCCCTGAAATTGTAACAGGATTAAAGACTGTGGATGATGTCTTCAGATATTTTCAGCCTTCCGTAGCAGTACAGCATGAAACAGAAGATGGAAATATCGTGGAAGAAGAATTCCGTTTTCAAAATCTTGCAGACTTCACCCCAAAAAATCTTACCCAGAATTCAAATTATTTACAGCAGCTTAGTATGGAACAGGAGCAATATAATAAAATTGTCCGCCAGCTGAAAACCAATAAGATTCTGCGTAACATGTTGGAAAATGAGCAGACCAGAGCTGCTTTCGTAGAAGTATTGAAAGAAGTGGCACAAGAACTTGAAAAATAATTAAAGACTTTACATTAGATCATGGATAGTAAATTACAGCCAGCAGAAAACCAGCAACAAGGCCAGCAGCAACATTCGGGACAACCGAAAGGTAATCCGCTTGCCGAGCTCAACAAACTAGGAGGATTCGGCTTTGTTGAATCTGTTGTGGACGGTATCGCCAATATGAATCCTACAAGGAAGGCAAGGAAAGAAATTTTCCTTAATGATACCAATAAAGCCGACGAAAGAAAAGCATTGCTTCAGAAAATCAACCTGTGGGTCAATCTTCTCGAAAGTAACGAATCCGCAGATAAAATGGCGGAAACCTGTAAAAATAAAGCGCAGCAGGCCGACCAGAACCTAAAGAAAAATCTCAAAAATACACTGGATGCCGTTCGCCAGCTGGAAACCAATTACAGAACCGTAGCTCAGTTCTATAAAAACACCGAGCTTGATAAAGTAGATAACGTCAATATTATTAATGCCAGTCTGGAACAGGTTTCAGATCTGGATAATCCTTTGTTTATTGACGCGGTCGCTGAAGAATTCAAGAATTATTACGATCGCCTGGACCTTAGGGACAACTATTCTATACTTGCCATTCCGGGGTATTTAGGCTCAAATAAAGTGGTTGAGAAATGGGCTAAAATCTGTAACGAGAACAAAGTAATGATGGTGACGGATTTTGCAAACCTTGACAAGCCGGATGACGTTGTAGACTTATTCCATTCCGCGAATCTTACAGGTGGCGAATTGCACAGAAGTAATGTGATTATGACCTGCAACTGGCTGGTAGGACGCGGAAAAGCGGAAGAAGTAGGAGAGGAGGAGAATGTGGAGCTTCCACCTTCCACTTCACTGGCAGGAAAAATCCATAAAACACTGATGTCTCAGGTAGCCGCAGGTAAAAAACATGGGAACATTAACGAGGTGGATGCCGTGAAATTTGAACTGAAGAAAAGTGAAATTTCTCAATTGGAAAAAATGGGATTGGTTCCTATGGTCAATGAATATGGTAAAATCATGGCATTCTCAGCAAAAACCTTATTTACCGGAGACAATATCGGGCTTCAGACCTATTCTGTGGTCCGGGTATTCGACTATGTGACCAAAGTTTTGCTGGACTTCCTGAACAGAAGAGCTTTTGAAAACTGGAACGCAAGAAATGAAGACGACCTGAGAAGACAGATCGTTACTTTCCTGGATAGCATCAAAGGACCGGATAAACTTATTGAAAAATTCAAAATTGTCCGTTTCGAACAGGATAAAGTAAATAAAGACAGAGTATGGCTCGACATTCGCCTGACTCCTTATTTTCCTACGAAAAGCTTCGTGATTAAGCTTGACGGACATAAAGGTGACGATGGTAACGAATGGGATGCAGAATATACTCAGGAATAAATAAACCAAATTTTTAACAACTATGAACCGATGCAATTTTACATCGGTTTTTTTTCTACACCAGATCAGATGAGAATTTATATGAACAAACACAGGCTTATGTATTTCTTATTCCTGCTTCTTATCCCGTTAGCGGGTTGTGAAAAAAAGTACCAGAGGCCGGACCATTATAAAATAGATCTTTTTGCCGACGAGCGGCAGGAAGGAAGGGCTTATGTAATGGACAGGAACGAATGCTTCAGCAATAGTGACCTGGTGGTGGCCAGCTCAGATTTACGCCTTACGGACAGCTCTGCCGGACGTGGTAAGCCGGTTTTCATCTATAAGGTAGCTTCCGGGGAGGTACTAAAGACAACCAGGGATTCTGCAGTGGCTTATCCCTTTCAGTTTCTTTCCGGGCACAGGCTGAAATTAAGAAAAGATTCTTCAGTATACATTTACCTTAAAAAGCTGGAAGGCTACCGCTTTATCGCAGAAGAAAAAAAACTTAAATATCAATGGCTGAAAGGCGCACCTCTATATTCGGTTAAAAAAGAAAGTAATTAGTATCTTTGCAGGCATAAATAAGAAGGCTTTTTGGAAAAGAGTAACGGGAATTTAAACTTTCTTCACATAGGTAACCGGCTTCTTGACTGGTATAAAAAACATGCCAGGGATCTGCCCTTCAGGCAGACTAAAGATCCCTATAAGATCTGGATCTGTGAGATCGTTTTCCAGCAAACGAGGATCAGTCAGGGGCTTAGCCATTACAATAACTTTATCAAAAGATTCCCCGATGTAAAGACCCTGGCGGAAGCCGATGAAGATGAGGTTCTGCTATATTGGAAAGGCCTGGGATATTATTCCAGGGCGATCAACATACACAAGGCCGCCCGGCAGATCATGCATGACCATGGCGGTGTTTTTCCTTCCGGCTATGAAGATATCCTGAAATTAAAAGGCGTCGGGAAATATACGGCTGCGGCAATACTCAGTATCTGTTTTGGCGGTAAGACCCCTGCCGTGGATGGAAACTTCTACCGCGTCCTGAGCAGGATTTTTGCTGATGATTTTGATATTTCAGGTTCAGGAGCCTTTACCTATTTCTCAGAGCTGGCCAGGCTGGTGATGCCGGAAAATGTCGGAGATTTCAATCAGGCTATGATGGATCTGGGTTCAGAGATATGCAAGCCAAAAAATCCGCTGTGTCATCAATGTCCTTTACAGGAAGATTGTCTGGCATTTTCTCTGCATAAAACCGCTTTTTTTCCTGTAAAGACTAAAAAAGTAAAAACTGAAGACCTTTATCTTGAGTATTATTTTGTCCATAGGGACGGCAGATTCCTGATCAGGCAAAGAAATGGTGATTTCATATGGAAGAAATTATTTGAATTTCCGTCAGCTATCCCCGGAAAGCTGGAACCGTTTGTGAAAAATATGAAAACCACCGGCCATAAGCTGACGCATAAGAATTTAACCATCGGGATTTATGATGTGGAGGTTACCTCGGAAGAGATCTGGAATGAATTTATCGCTGAAAATCAATACCTCATTACAGATCATGAGCAGTCCAGGGGAAAATCTTTTCCTAAACCTTTGGAAAACTATATCCAAAACTCGCTGAAAGACTGAAATTTGTCTTCCGAAATCTGAATCTTATTTGTACTTTTGCAAAATGATTAAAAACGTCATTTTTATTTTCGTATCCTTACTTCTATTGTCCTGTGGAAAAGATCCCGTGCCCAAGCCTTACGGAGAGCTGCGTCTGGAATATCCCGCACCGAAATACCAGAAATTTGAAAACAACTGTGCTTACACATTCGAATATTCAGACTTTGCCAGGATCACAGATGCTAAAAAGCCATGCTGGTATTATCTGAGTTACCCTAAAATGAAGGCGAAAATCTTTGTGACCTATTATCCCATCAGGAATGATTTCGCAGACCATATCAGAGAAGCCGAGAAAATGGTGTATGAGCATACCATTAAGGCCAGTGCCATAGATACAAAATCCTTTGAATATCCCGATAAAAAAGTGTACGGGAATTTCTATGAATTAAAAGGGCAAAGTGCCTCAAACCTTCAATTTTATGTTACAGACAGTACAAGGCATTTCGTGACTGCCTATCTGTATTTTAATTCAAGACCAAAGCCGGACTCCCTGGCGCCTGCCGTGGATTATATCAAAAAGGATATGAAACATCTGCTCGACACATTTGAATGGAAAAACTAATTTTAAAAAATACTTTGAAAAAAATATGAAACTTTTAGTAGTAGGAAGTGTGGCATTTGATGCGATAGAAACGCCATTTGGAAAAACAGACAAAATTTTGGGAGGCGCAGCCACCTATATCGGGATTGCTTCATCCATTTTAGGCGTAAAATCGGGAATCGTCTCTGTAGTGGGAGGAGACTTTCCACAGGAACACCTGGACATGTTCACCGGCAGGGATGTAAATATAGAAGGAATAGAGATCATAAAAGATGGAAAAACATTCTTTTGGTCAGGAAAATATCATAATGACCTGAATACCAGGGATACTTTGGCTACGGAAGTGAATGTGCTGGAAAATTTTGATCCCAAGATTCCTGATTCAATGCAGGATTCCGAGGTTTTATTATTAGGGAACCTACACCCGGGCGTTCAGCTGTCGGTGCTTGAGAAAATGAATCAGCGTCCCAAACTTGTCATCCTGGATACCATGAATTTCTGGATGAATACCGCCTGGGAAACCCTAATGGAGATGATTTCCAAAACAGATGTGATCACGATTAATGACGAGGAGGCAAGACAGCTATCCGGAGAATACTCACTGGTGAAAGCAGCCAAAAAAATTCATACTATGGGCCCTGAATATGTGATCATTAAAAAAGGAGAACATGGCGCCCTTCTTTTCCATGACAGCAAAGTTTTTGCAATCCCCGCGCTTCCTTTGGAAGAAGTCTTTGATCCAACGGGGGCCGGAGATACCTTTGCCGGAGGATTTGCCGCCTATCTTGTTAAAAAAGGCAGATTCGATTTTGATACAATGAAGTCTGCGCTGATCGTTGGCTCCGCTATGGCTTCCTTCACAGTGGAAAAATTCGGGACAGAAAGGATACAGGAAGTTACAGAATCCGATATGTTCAGCAGATTAAGACAATTTAAAGAATTAACAACTTTTGATGTTGAACTACAGTAACAGATCTTTTTAAGAAATATTTATAATAAAAAATTTAGTGTAATTCATTAAGAATTCTAAATTTGCAACTTGTTTAAAATAGTAAAATGATAAATAGACTAAAAGTCACTTTTCTCTTTGGAATATTCATAATGTTGTTCTCGGGGCAGATAAATGCCCAGATAAAACAGGGAGATCTAGTGGATGGTATTGCAGCTGTAATTGGTGATGAGATTGTTTTGGAATCTGACGTAAATGAGCAGATGAACTATGCCAAACAACAGGGAGCTTCTAACATAAACAAATGTGAGTTTCTGGAAAACCTGCTTAATAACAAGCTTCTTGTTTATGAAGCTAAAAAAGATACCCTTATTGAAAACCGCTCTGCAGCGATCAAGGAACAGGCGGATGCCAAATATTCACAGTTGCTTTCCCAGTTTCCGGACGAAAAAACAATGCTGGCAACCTATAAATTCCGTACTGCTTATGAAATGAAGAATGCTATAGAAAAGATAGATACGGATACATATTACGGACAGGCCAAATATCAGAGAATTACCGAGAAGGCAGACGTTACCCCGAATGAGGTAACAGACTTCTACAATACCTATAAAATGCAGCTGCCGGAAATAAAGGATGAAGTTTCCCTGGCCCAGATCATGGTTTATCCTAAACTTACGGATGCCCATAAAGAAGAGCTTATCAACAAGCTTAAAAAAATCAAGCAGGATATCCTCGGTGGAGAAAGCTTCGAGAGCCAGGCAAGAATTTATTCCGAAGACACAGGGACAGCTCCCAACGGTGGTCTGATGAAAAATATTTCAAAAGGCCAGATGGTAAAACCTTTTGAAGCTGCTGCTCTAAACCTTCAGGAAGGAGAGATCTCCGATCCTGTGGAAACTGAATTCGGGTACCACCTTATTCAGCTGGTGAGAAAGTCAGGGAAGATATATGATGCAAGACACATCCTGTTGATGGCTACCCCTACTGATGAGGAAGTGGCATCAGCCAAAAAGAAGCTGGATAGCATCAGAACACTGATCCTTGACGGGAAAATAAGCTTTAAAGATGCTGCATTCAAGTTCTCGGATGACAAAAGAACCAAATTCAATGCAGGCGTGATCCCCGGGTCGGATGGCTCTAATAAGATCGAAAGAGAAAGTATTCCGGGAACGATTACCTATGAATTGGCAGGATTGAATAAAAATGATATCACAGCCGCTTTTGAAGATCAGGATGAAAGAAAAAGAAAAGTGGTAAAGATCGTGAAAATTGAAGATGTGATCCCTGCACACCAGATTACCCTGGAAACAGACTATGACAGGATAAAAGAGCTTGCTCTTAATAAAAAGAGGAGCGAAATGGTTGAAAAGTTTATCAATAAACAATTGCCAACGACTTTTATATCCATAGACGGACGTTACGATACCTGTCAGCTCAAAGGAAATTGGAAAAAGGAATCCTTAAAAAAATAAACAGAAACCTTCAGTGTCCTGAAGGTTTTTTTATGCAGAAAATTAGCCTTTGAACTTCCCTGGACTCTCTGTTTTTAGTATTTTTACAGCATGAGCAATTTTATTGATTTTAATTCAGCTAAAAAACTTCATGCAATGCAACAAAACCAGAACAGGATTACCCAGTTATTCAATATAAAATATCCGATCATCCAGGCAGGAATGATATGGCATTCCGGATGGAGGCTGGCATCGGCAGTTTCCAATTGCGGAGGCTTGGGTCTGATAGGTGCGGGAAGTATGTATCCCGATATCTTAAGAGAAAATATTCAAAAATGTAAGCAGGCGACGGATAAGCCTTTCGGGGTAAACGTTCCCATGCTGTACCCGAACCTGGATGAAGTGATACAGATTATTCTGGAAGAAGAAGTAAAAATTGTCTTTACATCTGCCGGCAACCCTAAGACCTATACTGAAATGCTTCAGAAAGAAGGGCTGAAAGTCGCTCACGTAGTTTCATCCACCAAATTTGCCATGAAATGTGAAGATGCAGGTGTAGATGCAGTAGTAGCTGAAGGATTTGAAGCCGGAGGACACAACGGAAGAGACGAAACCACTACATTCTGTCTGATCCCCAATGTCAGGAAACATATTTCCAGGCCACTGATTGCGGCCGGAGGAATTGCTTTGGGCTCTCAGATCAAAGCGGCTATGATCCTGGGTGCAGACGGAGTGCAGATAGGCTCCCGCTTTGCAGCGACCGTTGAAGCCAGCGCCCATGAAAACTGGAAAAAGAAAATTACAGAACTTCAGGAGGGTGATACCCATCTTACCTTAAAAGAACTGGCGCCCGTAAGGATGGTAAAAAATAAATTCTTCAGTGAGCTTGAAGAGATCTACAATACGGGGAGGAATACCGAAGCTCTGATAACCGCTTTAGGAAGAGCAAGGGCAAAACGGGGGATGTTTGAAGGCGATATGGAGGAAGGGGAGCTGGAAATAGGCCAGGTTTCGGCCCTGATTGATGAAATTTTACCTGTAGAGACCGTTTTTAATAATTTACTGAAAGAATTTGAAGAAACAAAAATGCCGGCTTTTAATTGAAATATCAGAGAATGGAGGGAAGGATCGTAGAGGTAAATGGAAAAAAACTTTATATAGAATACAGCAATTCGCGGGATAATAGACCGGTGATTATTTTTCTTCATGACTCTTTGGGCTGCGTGCAGCTTTGGAGGGATTTTCCGGCAAAACTTTCGGAGCTCACACAATGTAATACTTTGGTTTATGACCGTTTGGGGTATGGGAAATCTTATCCGATGCCTACCCATAAAAGAGAAAACAATTATATGGAGTGGGAAGCCGATCTGCTGAACGATCTGCTTGATGAGCTGAACATCACTGAAGCCATATTGTTCGGACATAGCGATGGTGGGACCATCGCATTGATCATGGCAGCCAGGCATCCGGGAAAAATAAAGGCCGTGATCTGTGAGGCAGGACATATTTTTGTGGAAAGTATCACGGTGAAAGGGGTCGCAGACGCTTTTAAAGCCTATAAGACCACCAATCTGCCGGAACGTCTGCAAAAATATCACGGTGATAAAGTTGAAATGATCTTCAAAGCATGGACTGAAATCTGGCTGAGTGAAAGGTTTAAAAGCTGGAATATCGAATACCTTCTGGAGAATATTACATGCCCCTTGCTGTTCATTCAGGAGAGGCAGATGAATATGGTACCCTGGATCAGGTAGAAAAAACTCTAAGAGGGGTAAGCGGGTCTGCAGAGAAGTATATTATTCCGGATATCGGGCACACACCTCATAAAGAAGCTCCCGAAGAAGTTTTACGGAGATCGGGAGATTTTGTCAGAAAATTATAAAGAAGCAAGCTCCTGCCTGATATTTTCCCTGGCCTGTTCTTCATACCTGGCCTTGAAATGATCAGTTTTAAAGATGCTTTCGAGTTGCAGAAAATGCCGGAGAACCTTCTTCCTTCCGGGCTTATAGAAGATGTCAGGATATATGGAATACTCTTTCCGTATCTTTTTTGTATAGTCAAAATAGACTGTGGTTTCCTTACCGAGAATTGAAAGATCAGCATCCAAAAGATAATTGGTATCTTCATCATCCGATCTCTGATGCGTTTTTGTCGCGATGATCTGCTGAAAAATCCTGATGACGGAATCCTGGCCCATATTTAATTTTTGCAGCCTTTTTTCTGCTAATCCGGCACTTTCTTCTTCGTTGGAACGGGAAGATGCTTCATAGATGACGTCATGATAAAAGACAGAAAAGCTGATGTCTGTGAAATCCGAGATCTTATCCTTCACCGCATCAAGTTCGGCAAACATATTTTCAAGATGTACCAGATTATGGTAATGCCTCTTTTTCTCAGAATATTTTTTTTCAATTTCAAGCCAAAGACTTTCGGCAAGATTTTCATCTTTCGTAAACAGGAGACAGTTATGGAAAAACCTTTCTTTCAGATTCATCAGATTTTGAATAAAAAAAGGAACTTTTAAAAAGTTCCCTGATTGGCTTCTATTGTCGCTTTCAGTTCTGCCCAGCCACCACCGTTGTATCCTTCCTTCAGGCCCTGGGAATTGAGATATTCCAAAGCCTTGCCGCTTCTGTTTCCGCTTCTGCAGAATAAAATAACAGGCTTTTCAACAGACAGTATCTCATCTTTTCTGTCTTCCACCTCACCTAACGGGATGTTTTTGGCACCATCTATATTTCCGTCCATTTCGAGCTCCATAGGCTCACGAACGTCAATTAATTCATAATTCCCTGATTTTAATACTTCTGCTAGTGACATAGTTTTAAGAATATTTAAGGTTAAAAAATGGATTGATGGATGTATGAAGCATTTCAGGCATCCAAACTTCAACAAATTTATAAAATAATCTTAGTTTTGCAATGTAAATCATGAATTCAAATGCCGAAAAATATTCCCATCTGGTCAAATCCAAAGCAAAAAGTTTTGGATTTCAGAGTTGTGGGATTTCCAGAGCGGATTTTTTGGAAGAAGATGCAAGGCACCTCGAGAGCTGGCTGAAAAGTAATTACCACGGTGAAATGAAATATATGGAGAATCATTTCGATAAGAGGCTTGATCCCCGATTGCTGGTAGAAGGCTCCAAATCAGTGATCTCGCTTTCGTACAATTACTTTCCCGAGGAAAAGATCCCAACTCTGGAGAATTATAAAATCTCCAAATACGCGTATGCTGAAGACTACCATGAGGTGATCAAAGACATCCTTCGTGAAATGGTGGCTGAGCTGCAGGAAGAGATCGGCGAATTTGATTTTCGTGTGTTTGTGGATTCGGCACCGGTTTTGGAAAGAAGCTGGGCCCGGAAATCAGGAATAGGATGGGTGGGGAAAAATGCCAATCTGATAACCAGGCAAAACGGTTCCTTTTATTTTTTAGCCGAAATCATCTGCGATCTGGACCTTATTCCTGATCATGAAACCACAGATCATTGCGGAACATGCCGCAAATGCATTGATGCATGTCCGACTGATGCCATTGTTTCTGAAAAAATCGTCGATGGCAGCAAATGTATTTCGTATGCAACCATAGAGCTGAAAACCGAAATTCCGGACTATTTCAAGGATAAAATGGAAGACTGGATGTTTGGCTGTGATATTTGCCAGGATGTATGCCCGTGGAACAGGTTTTCGGTACCCCACCGGCAAAGCAGGTTCAAGCCTAATGAGTCTCTCAGGAATTTTAAAAAAGGGGAGTGGCGGGAGCTTACGCAGGAGCTGTTTTCTGAAGTTTTCAGAAAATCTCCTGTAAAAAGGGCTAAATTTGAAGGTCTGAAACGGAATATCAGGTTTCTCGAAGATTAGTAGCCATACTTCAAAACAGCAGGCCTGCCGTTCCTGTTGATAATATGGTCTTTACTTGTTCTGACAATAGAAAGAGATCAGTACAATAATATAGATATGATTTTAAATAAGGTTTGGATTTTTTGGAGACCATCCCTCCTTCGGAATTTTTATGTTCCAAATTAAAAGAGGATAACCGACCATTCCTTAAATTTGATTTAAGGAGGTTTAAGATTCTTAGTGTAAGATGTCTGAAGTATCTAAAAAAAAAGATTTTCAGGAGATCAGTCTCTCAGAAAATCAATATTTTTTTTGTACTCTTTTTGGAGCTACTTTTACTCTTACTTTGAACCTTTTTTGTGATTTGCTGTTTTTACGCATATTATATCAATATTTCGTAATTAAATTTACATAAAAATCTGATAAAAACAAATATTTTTGTTGTAAAGTCTTATTAAATTTTATTAATTTTAATCAAAAGCATAAGTGTGAAAAAAATGCTGATCTTTCTCCTTAAAATCTTAGGAATTATTGCCGGAGTTATTGTCTTATATGTAATGCTGGGCTTTTTGCTGCCTTTTATCGAAATACCTGCTAAAGATGACGGCCAAAAGAAAGAGATCCCCATATACATATTTACCAACGGAGTTCATACAGATATTGTAATGCCGGTAAAAAATGACCTGCAGGACTGGAGCGTCAAAATCCCGTTTGCTAATACCCGGTCCCAAAGAACAAACTATAAATATGTGGGTATAGGATGGGGTGATAAAGGCTTTTATCTCGATACGCCCACCTGGGCGGATTTAAAGTTTTTAACAGCCTTTAAGGCGGCATTCTGGCTGAGTGATTCAGCGATGCACTGCACTTATTATGATGAAATGAAAGAGGGAACTGACTGCATTAAAATAATGATCAGTAAAGAACAATACAGAAAGCTGGTCCGCTTTGTGGAAAATAAATTCGACAGGGATCCAAACGGTGATTTCATCCTGATTCCTACCAATGCCGTATATGGTAATGATGATGCCTTTTATGATGCCAAAGGGAAGTACAATTTTCTGTATACCTGCAATACGTGGACTAATGACGCATTGAAAGCCGCAGGACAGAAGGCCGCATTCTGGACACCTTCAGACTACGGAATATTTTTGCATTACCGGTAAGCCGGATCCATCTGATCATGAGACACAGACTTTTTCGTGAACAACAGCTGAACTGTAATATAGACACTGCATGGAGCTTTTTTTCTTCGGCAGATCACCTTTCTGAAATTACTCCGGAAGACATGAATCTTACTATGCTATCGCAGTCCGGAGATGGTAGAATCTATGAAGGAATGATCATTGACTACCATATTTCCCCGTTATTCGGCATCAGAATGAGATGGCAGACGGAAATCACCAGGATAGTATTCCGGAAAAGCTTTACGGACCTTCAGAAAAAAGGGCCTTATAAATTATGGAACCACCACCATGAGTTCATTGAAAATGAGCAAGGTATTTTGATGAAAGATACTGTAGACTATGAGTTACCCCTGAGCTTTTTGGGGGAAATGGCCCACCGTCTTTTGGTTGAAAAAAAGCTGGAACATCTTTTCGATTACCGGTATAAGATTCTGGAAGAAAAGTTCAACGGAAAATTTCAAAAATAATGTCCAGAAATAAAAGTTCGATTGTTATCAGGCAGATACTGTTAACAATCGAATATGGCAAAACAATTCCTGAACTCATCAATTATCAGGAAGGTCGCAATGGGGCTTTCCGGCTTTTTCCTGATCACTTTCCTTACCCTGCATGTTTCACTCAACCTTACTTCGGTGATAGATGAAGACCTTTTCAACAGGGTTTCACATTTTATGGGTTACAACCCTCTCGTGCAATATATCGGTCAGCCGATACTGATCTTCGGAGTGGTATTCCATTTTATCATGGGCTTTGTACTGGAAATCCAGAACCGCAGGGCGAGACCTGTACGTTATGCCTATAATGCCGGTTCAGCCAACAGTTCCTGGAGCTCGAGGAATATGATCATTTCCGGTGCGGTGATCCTGGCTTATTTCTGCCTGCACTGGTATGATTTCTGGTTTCGGGAGCTTAATTATAAATTTATTGAAATGCAGGTGCCTGATGAGACACGGTATTACAGGGAGCTGGTTCATAAATTTCAAAACCCTGTGCGTACCTTTTTGTACTGCTGCGCTTTTGTATTATTGGGGTTTCATCTGCGGCACGGGTTCTGTTCCTCAATGCAGTCGGTGGGTTTTAATAATAAGTATGCAAGAGCAATGGCCGGATTCGGGAAATACTTTGCCATTGCAGTCCCGGCATGTTTTATTTTCATCGCTTTATTTCATCATTTTATCCGTTAGATGGGCCCGGTTTAAATCAGCTCAGCTGATAAGAAGAATTGGATTTCTGAAAAGTAATTAACATTATGGTGAATTATTTTAACTTTTTTTAAGGCTAAAAATCAGTTACATTTGAAGAAAATTTATACTTTTGTCAGGTGAACGTTCTGAGACTGTTATTGACAATTTATTTTATGGTGCTATCAATAGTACCATGCAGTGACGTTTATGCGCAGGCTCCGGATGTCAGCAGGAACTTAAGTATCACCACTGTTGGATCTGAAAATCACTCCAAAGATAAAAGTGATATCTGCTCACCTTTATGTACCTGTAACTGCTGCCAGATTACAGTGATCTCTTTCAGGGTTGAACCGGTTATTACCTTTCCTTTTCAGACTTCTGATCATTATTCCAAAAAAATTCTTTTTCAAAAAAACGACTTCGCTTATCTGGTTTATGACCAGATATGGCAACCGCCTAAGATTTAATTTTTATTGATTTTAATGAAAGGTTTTCCTTTCATTAACCCGGTCATGGACATTGCAATTTCATTGCATTGTACTCTTTTTCATTTTTGCCCGTCTGCTGAAGATCAGATTGTACTGATATGTACAGCAAATTGGGTTCAATAAAAATTAAATTTCAATGTTAGATAGAATCATAAGATTTAGTATCAAAAATAAGGTCGTCATAGGTATTATGACGTTAATACTAATTATTTGGGGAGTCTGGAGCGCAACCAGGCTGCCAATTGATGCAGTACCTGACATCACCAACAATCAGGTGCAGATTATTACGGTGTGCCCTACACTTGCCGGCCAGGAAGTGGAACAGCTGGTAACCTTTCCTATTGAGCAAAGTATTGCCAATGTTCCGGATATAGAAGAAACAAGAAGTATTTCAAGGTTTGGACTCTCAGTGATCACTGTGGTTTTCAAGGAAGATGTTGACATTTACTTTGCCCGTCAGCTGATCAGTGAACAGCTGAAACAGGCTGTGGAAGAAATTCCGAAAGGAGTGGGAACTCCTGAGCTGGCACCTGTGAGCACCGGGTTGGGAGAAGTGTACCAGTATATTCTCCATCCTAAAAAAGGAAGCGAGAACAAATATAGCAGCAAGGAATTAAGAACAATGCAGGACTGGATTGTCCGCAGGCAGCTTAACGGCACTCCCGGTGTTGCGGAGATCAACAGTTTCGGCGGTGAGCTGAAACAATATGAAGTAGCCATCAATCCCGACCGGCTTAAAGCTATGGGAGTAAGCATTACCGATATTTTTACCGCTCTGGAAAAAAATAACCAGAATACAGGAGGAGCCTATATAGATAAAAAGCCGAACGCGTATTTCATCAGAGGAATAGGCATTGTAACTTCCCTGGACGATGTGAAAAATATTGCCGTTAAAGATAAAACCGGTAGCGTTCCTATTTTTATCAAAGATGTTGCAGATGTCCGCCTGGGGCATGCCGTACGTTACGGTGCCATGACGTATAATGGAAAAGTAGATGCTGTGGGAGGAGTGGTAATGATGCTGAAAGGCGCCAACAGCAATGAAGTGGTAAACAGGATCAAGGAAAAGATCCCGACAATCCAGAAATCGCTTCCCGACGATGTGGTGATTGAGCCCTTCCTTGACAGGACCGATCTGGTGGGCAGGGCTATCAAAACCGTAGAAAAAAACCTTATAGAGGGAGCCTTGATTGTAATTTTCGTCCTGGTCCTGTTTCTTGGGAATCTCCGGGCCGGCCTGATCGTGGCGTCTGCCATTCCGCTTTCACTGCTGTTTGCGTTGGGAATGATGAATGTCTTTGGAGTAAGTGCAAACCTGATGAGTTTAGGAGCAATTGATTTCGGTCTGATTGTTGACGGGGCTGTGATCATAGTTGAAGCAACACTTCACCACCTGGGCATAAGGAAAAGTGCATCTGTGCTTACGCAGGCTGAAATGGATGAGGAGGTCTTCCTTTCTGCTTCTAAAATCAGGAATAGCGCGGCTTTTGGTGAGATCATCATCCTGATAGTATATATCCCTATTCTCACCCTGGTAGGTGTGGAAGGCAAAATGTTTACCCCTATGGCGAAAACAGTTGGGTTTGCCATATTGGGAGCGTTAATTCTGTCTCTCACCTATATCCCCATGATGAGCGCTTTGTTTCTTTCCAAAAAAATATCCCATGAAGAAACCTTTTCTGATAAAATGATGCACAGGCTCCAGGAAATTTACCGTCCATTGCTGGAAAAGGCCCTGAAGATCAAATATTGGCTGGTAGGAGGTACTCTGGCCTTATTTGCGGTTTCTGTATTGATATTCAGCAGGATGGGAGGAGAGTTTATCCCTCAGCTACAGGAAGGAGACTATGCTTTCCACTGTATCCTGCCTCAGGGAAGCTCGCTAAGCCAAAGCATAGAAACCTCCATGCAGGCTTCAAGGCTTATCAAGCAATTCGATGAAGTAAAAATGGTCGTTGGCAAAACCGGGGCTGCGGAAGTCCCTACAGACCCTATGCCACCTGAAGCAACGGACTTAATTGTAGTGCTGAAGCCGCAAAGCGAATGGAAGACCAAAAAAACATATAATGAACTGGCTGATGAGATCTCTGAAAAACTGGAAACCATCCCCGGGGTATTCTTTGAGAAAAACCAGCCTATCCAGATGCGTTTCAATGAGCTGATGACGGGTATCAGACAGGATGTGGCAGTAAAGATCTTTGGGGAGAACCTGGATTCTCTTGCGATCTATGCAGATAAAGTATCTAAGGTGATCCAATCCGTTGATGGGGTCACTTCCCCGCAGATAGAAAGAGTAAGCGGACTTCCCCAGATTAATGTGGAATATGACAGGGTACGAATGGCTAATTATGGCTTGAACATTCAGGATGTAAATGATGCTGTAAGTACTGCATTTGCAGGCCAGGCAGCCGGCCAGGTTTTTGAAAATGAAAGGCGGTTTGACCTGGTGGTGCGTTTGGACAGCCTTCATAGAACCAATATTGATGATGTCAATAACCTGATGATAACGACCAGCTCAGGCATACAGGTTCCGCTTTCACAGGTGGCTAACGTCAGCTATAAGCTTGGCCCGGCCCAAATCAGCCGTGAAGAAGGGAAAAGAAGAATTGTTATTGGTTTTAACGTTAAAAACCGTGATGTGCAAAGTGTAGTGAAGGAGATTCAGCAGAAGCTGGATCAGCAAATAAAATTGCCTTCCGGCTATTATTTTACTTACGGGGGGCAGTTCGAGAATCTGCAGGCAGCCAGTAAAAGGCTGATGATAGCAGTTCCGGTCTCATTATTCCTGATCTTCATGTTGCTGTATTTTACTTTCAATTCATTCAAACAGGCGGCATTGATATTTACGGCAATCCCGATGAGTGCCATCGGAGGTATATTGGCTTTGCTGCTTAGGGGAATGCCTTTCAGTATAAGTGCCGGAATAGGATTTATTGCATTATTCGGAGTAGCTGTTCTCAATGGTATTGTTCTGATAAGCACCTTTAATCAGTTGGAAAAAGAAGGCGAAACCAATATCCTTAAAAGGGTGATGGAAGGAACCAAAACCAGGTTAAGGCCGGTTCTGATGACGGCAACAGTGGCTTCACTGGGATTTTTACCTATGGCCATTTCAATGGGTGCCGGTGCGGAAGTTCAGAAACCTTTGGCAACCGTTGTGATCGGAGGACTGATAAGTGCTACTTTTCTTACATTATTTGTACTACCTATGCTATACCTCATTTTTAATACTAAGGTAAGGTGGAACCGCTTTAAAGGGAAACCGCTGGTTACCACTGTTGTTTTAGGTCTGATGATGGCCGCACCGGCCCTTAAAGCACAAAATACACAGATGCTGACCGTAGAAGAAGCCACCCGGATGGCCTTAAGTAACAATGACCTTATAAAATCCAGGGAGTTGGATGTCAAAGTATCGGAGGCCCTTAAGCCTGCGGCTAAAGAATTACCGAAAATGAATATCGATGCACAGCTGGGGCAATATAACAGCCGTAAATTTGATCAGTCATTTTCAATTTCACAGAGCATTCCTTTTCCAACCTTATTCAAAGCACGAAAGGAATTAATAAATGAGGAAATCAAAGGTAAGCAGATCAGCCGGGAGGTCTCAGCCAATGAACTGGCAAAACAGGTGAGAACCTATTATTATCAGATAGAATATTTACAGTATAACGAGTCCAAATTAAAAGACCTCGACAGTCTTTATCGGGATTTTATCAGGATAGCAACAGTAAGGTTTAAAGCGGGAGATATCAAAAAGGTTGAGATCAGCACTGCAGAAACCCAGCAAGGAGAAATCAATTTGCTGCTGAAACAGAACGAGGTATATCTGGATAATGCATATAAAAATCTGAAAACTTTATTAAATACATCAGAGCCTATTCGGATCCCACAGAAAACAAACTATCTGCCACTGAAAATTGATGATGTACTTGACAGTACCTCGGTGGCTAACCACCCAACAGTGAAAGCATTCTACCAGGAAATGGAAATCGCAGAAAAAAACAAAAATGTTGAGAAATCCATGGGACTTCCCGAGTTTACCCTGGGATATGCCAATCAGTCCTTGATCGGGTTTCAGACGGTGAACGGGCAGGAAAAATATTTTGGTAGTGGCAACAGGTTTCATTACGGAAACATAGGAATAGCCATTCCTCTTACCTTTGGAGCGACAAAAGCAAAGATCCAGTCCTGGGAATACCAGAGGCAGATGGCCGAATCCAATGCAAAATTACAGCAAAAGCAGCTGGAGGCGCAGCTGGAGAATGCGCTTAGCCAGTATCGGCAAAATCTGAAGCAATACGATTATTATGTAAGCCAGGCGCTTCCGAATGCTGAAAAAATAGCCAAAGCAGGGCAGCTGGGCTATAAAACGGGAGACATTTCCTATGTGGAATACCTTTTTGCTTTGCAGACCGCTACCAATATTCAGTTAAAATACCTGCAATCTATCCAGCAGGTTAACGAATCTGTCATCACCATCAATTCAATAATCAATAAATAAAATGAAAATTAGAAATAATATCGTACTCCTGATTTTATTCTCTGTTCTGGCAATAGGCTGCGGGAAAAAGGAATCGTCAGGTGAAGCTACCGGAAAAGAAAATAAAGAGCCAAAACACGAACATAATGAGGAAGCACCTCCAACCATAGCTGTCTTAACCGAAGATCAGATGAAGTCTGTGGGAATTACTTTAGGGAATATCGAGGTCAAAGACCTTACCTCGACCATCAAAGCAAACGGACTGCTGAGAGTTCCCAATGACAGGAAAGCAACTGTGACATCACTGTATGGGGGTGCCATAAAAACCATTAATGTCCAGATCGGGGACTATGTGAAAAAAGGGCAGGTAATCGCTACAATCAGCAACCCGGAATATATTCAGTTGCAGGAACAATACCTGACAATAAACAGCAGGATCACTTTTGCCGAACAGGAATTCAGAAGGCAAAAAGAGCTTTTTGATAATGATGCCGGAGCCAAGAAAAACCTTCAAAGCGCCGATGCAGAGCTTAAAAGTTTAAGAACCCAAAGATCATCGCTGCAAAAGCAGCTGCAGCTGATGGGGATTAGTCCTTCAAGAGTGAATAACGGTAATTTAAGATCAGGCTTAGCCATTACCTCACCGATTAATGGTACGATCAGCAATATCAATATCCAGATAGGAAGCTACGTTGATGTCTCATCTCCCGTTCTGGAAATCATTGATAACAGCTCCATACATCTCGACCTGCAGGTTTTTGAAAAAGATTTACCTAAAATGAGGGTAGGGCAGGTGATCCATTTTAAGCTCACCAATAATCCTACGACGGAATATGACGCCAGAGTGTACAGTATCGGCTCTTCCTTTGAAAATGAAAGCAAGACCATCTCTGTTCATGCAGCTGTTATAGGAAATAAATCAGACCTGATCGATGGAATGAATATTACCGGTATCGTAAGCCTTGAAAAAGCGACCACTCCGGCAGTGCCTGATGAAGCTATTGTGGAAGCGGATGGAAAATATTACATCTTTGTGCAGACGGATAAAAAGCCCGAAGAACATGAAGAACCGGAAAAGAACGACCCCGGTAAAAAGCCTGCCAAAACAATGAATTTTGAGAAAATTGAAATCGTTAAGGGCTCTTCCGATATGGGATACACTGCCATTACCCCTGTCCGCAAAATTGCGCCAGATGCAAAGATAGTAGTAAAAGGTGCCTTTTTTGTAAATGCAAAATTATCTAATGCCGGTGAACACGCGCATTAATAACTGAATCTATTGGACCCAATTATTAGACCTTTTAAGGTATTTATTTGAACCAAGACAATACAATTATGAGTGATACAGCTGTAAAAAAAGCATCAAACAGACATAAGAGAAACCTGCTTATCGTTTTATCCCTAAGCGGGACGTATATGATTGCCGAAGTGATCGGAGGTATGATTACCAAAAGCCTTGCCTTGCTGGCAGATGCCGCACATATGCTCACGGACGTTGCAGGATTATTTCTCGCATTTATTGCCATAAAAATCGGTGAGAGAAAAGCGGATTCCATGAGAACTTATGGCTATTACCGTACAGAAATACTGGCGGCGGTTGTCAATGCCGTGGTTTTATTGGGTATTTCCATCTATGTCCTCTATGAGGCCTGGCAAAGATTCCGGAACCCGCCGGAGATTCAGAGTGGCTCCATGATAATTGTTGCAGGAATAGGCTTAGTGGTGAATATAATCGGTATGATTATTATAAGAAAAGATTCCAACGAGAGCCTGAACATGAAAGGAGCATACCTCGAAGTGCTTTCTGATATGCTGACATCAATAGGGGTTATAATAGCAGGGGTTGTTATGCTGACAACAGGGTGGTATTATGCAGATCCCATTATCTCTGCCGCCATAGGGCTCCTGATTTTTCCCAGAACATGGCAGATCCTGAAGGAAGCTGTCAATGTTTTACTGGAAGGGACTCCGAAAGATGTAAATATTGACGACCTTCGCACGGCACTGGAAAATATCCCCGGAGTGAAGAGTTTGCATGACTTACATGTCTGGTCTCTTACCTCAGGGGTCAATGCAATGAGCTCTCATGTGGTGGTGAAAGAAGGTGAAAATATCAACGCTTTGCTCAAAGCCTTGTCAGATAAAGCGGTCACCGATTTTAAAATCGGTCACACCACCTTCCAGATAGAAACAGAAGGACATACAGAAGGTAAAGTACACCTCTAACAGGATATGAAAGTATCAGAATAATTTAAAAATATCTTAATATAAAAATGGATCATGGAATGCTTTATATAAGCAGTAAATAATATACGATCCCTGTTTTAATTCATGTAAAATCCTCTTAAGCAGCTGCTTAAGAGGATTTTTTATTGTTAATTTCTTTTTCAATAGAAATCAATGGCTGCAGATATCTTTTTCTGATGTGTTATTTTTTTGTAATATGAAAAAGTAAATCTCTTATTGTTGAAGTATTTTGTTATTTATTTATATATTTGTTTACTATTATTAATTATAAATATTTATAATTATAGATACTCAGATTGTACCACATTGTTTCTAAGAATAAAAATATAAACTACATATTTTAAGTAGTTGGATCAATAATAATTTTTCATTAAAAAATCATTATCAAATTGGTTCTGTTATTTAGGATATAGCAGTAATAATTATTTTTATTTTATTATAACGGTCGTTCTTATACCTATGATCGACTTTTGTTATAAGCCCTTCAGCTACCATTCAATATCATAAATGTAATGAAAAACTTAACCATTATCGGATTAACACCTTTTGAGAAGCCTGACGTAAATCTTATTCCTAAATTACACCAGGCGGGAGCATTTCCCATTCTAAGTTTAGGCGATGAGGTAACGACCGCTCAGAAAGCACTGAGCCAGCTTGATCAGATAGATGTACCTTCTTATGGTATATGCTATTCTCACAACAGATTCCCATCGCTTGAAATCCCGGAAAAAGTAAGTCTTGCTATCATTCCATTAAGCCTTTCAACAGATATTACACCGGATCTGCCTGTTATCTATCAGGTAAACAGTGTGGAGGAGGCCCGACAGGCAGAATATCTGGGAGCAAAGGGTATCATTATAAAAGGAAATGAGGCGGGTGGTCTGGTGGGCTACGAGTCAACATTTGTATTATTTCAGTGTATAATTAAAGAAATCAATACCATACCGGTATGGGTGCAGGGAGGAATAGGGATTCATACCGCCGCTGCTGTAAAAGCACTTGGGGCGGCAGGTGTTGTACTGGACAGCCAGCTAGCCCTGTTCCCGGAAAGTAACGTCCCTCAGGATATAAAAGAGATGTGCTCTAAATTAAACGGCACAGAAACAAAGATTATAGCAGAACACCGTGTGCTGCTGAGACCAAATTCTCCGGTACTGCCGGAAAATATTACTGCTGAAGATCTCAGGCAATATTTTACCGACCTTGATCCCGGCAAAAGTCTTATCCCTATGGGACAAGACATTTCGCTGGCAGTAGATTTATATGAAAATTTCAGGAATCTGAAAAAACTCGTTTTTGGATTCAGGGAAGCCATGTATGGACATCTGAAGCAGGCCAAGGCCCTCAAGGTTATTGACCGGGATACTATGCTGGCCAGAGAACTGGGATTGCGCTATCCAATTGCACAGGGGCCAATGACCCGGGTTAGCGATGTTCCTTCATTTGCCAATGCTGTTGCGCAGGAAGGTGCTTTACCTTTTGTTGCCCTGTCTTTACTGCGGGGTGATCAGGCAAAATCCCTGATAACGGAAACCAAAAAACTTGCCGACGGGAAAACGTGGGGAATAGGTATACTGGGTTTTGCTCCGCAGGAACTAAGAGAAGAACAGACTTCCTATATTCTGGAAACCCGGCCTCCTGTGGTTCTGATTGCAGGAGGAAGGCCGGCACAGGCTAAAATATTTGAAAAAGCAGGGATAACTACCTTCCTCCATGTTCCTTCTCCGGCATTGCTGGATATCTTTTTGAAAGAAGGAGCCAGGAATTTTATCTTTGAAGGCCGTGAATGTGGTGGCCATGTAGGACCGCTTTCAAGTATGGTACTGTGGGAGAAACAGGTAGAACGCCTTTTAAAAGAAGAGCATCCTGAAGCAATCAGTGTTTTTTTTGCGGGTGGAATCCACAATGCCCTCTCAGCGGCATTCGTTTCGGTCATGGCAGCTCCGTTGGCAGCCAGAGGTGTAAAGGTGGGAGTATTGATGGGAACGGCATATCTCTATACCCGGGAAGCGGTGCTTACCGGAGCCATCCAGGAAGAATTTCAAAGGCAGGCTATGCAGGCAAAAGATACGGTCTTGCTGGAAACAGCTCCAGGACACGAAACACGTTGCCTGAATACGGCATTTGCCAGATATTTTAATACGGAAAAAACGAAGCTCTTGGCAGCCGGCATGGATAAAAAACAGGTTTGGGAACAGCTTGAAAAGCTGAATGTAGGCCGTCTGCGTATTGCAGCTAAAGGTATAGACCGCCAGGGCGACAAACTGGTCAGCATTCCCAAAAATGAACAACTGGATTTAGGAATGTATATGATAGGTCAGGTGGCCACCATGCATGACGGTGTGACCTCCCTTGCAGCCCTTCATCAGGATGTAGGGGTGGATAATTATCAATATATTCGGCGGGCAGTATTGCCGGAAGAGCCATTATCTAAAGAAAAGCCGCTGGATGTGGCGATCATAGGCATGGAATGTATTTTTCCCGGAGCGAAAAATCTGGAAGAATACTGGCGTAATATCATTCTAGGAAAAGATAGTGTTACAGAAGTGCCTGATGAGCGATGGAATAAGGAGCTTTACTATCATCCGGATTCGGATGGGCCGGACGTCTCACATTCCAAATGGGGTGGCTTTATTCCGAAAATTGATTTTGATCCTCTTGCATTCGGGATACCGCCGCAATCCCTTGCCGCTATTGAGCCGACACAATTGTTGACCTTGCTGGTTGCCAAACGTGCAATGGAAGATGCCGGCTATGGTGAAAAACAGATTAACAGAGAAAATATTTCCGTCATCATCGGTGCTGAAGGAGGCAACGATCTTGCTAATAGCTATAGCTTCAGGGGATATTACAAGCAGGTTTTCGGTGAACTTCATGAAGAGGTGAAAGATGCCTTTCCACATACAACAGAAGATTCTTTTCCCGGCATTCTGGCCAATGTGATAGCAGGCCGGATCACTAACCGTCTTGATCTTGGAGGAAGAAACTTTACGGTAGATGCTGCCTGTGCTTCCTCTTTAGCGGCTATTGATCTGGCATGCCAGGAGCTGGTGTTGGGCAAATCAGATATGGTTCTTGCAGGAGGCGCTGATTTGCACAACGGGATCAATGATTACCTCATGTTTTCCAGCACCCATGCGCTTTCCAGAAAAGGTCGGTGTGCAACGTTCGACAGCGAAGCGGACGGCATAGCCCTTGGTGAAGGTATTGCTATCCTGGTACTGAAGCGATATGATGATGCCGTACGGGACGGAGACCGCATTTATTCAGTTATTAAAGGAGTAGGAGGTTCCAGTGACGGTAAGGCTCTGGGGCTTACAGCTCCAAGGGAAATAGGGCAGGTACGGGCATTAGACCGGGCCTATACACAGGTCGGCATCAGTCCGGCAGCTGTGGGACTGATTGAAGCTCATGGTACCGGGACCGTAGTAGGAGATAAAACAGAGCTCAGTGCCCTGACCAATCTATTCAGTCGTTCAGGTGCGTTGCCCGGCCAGACCCATTTAGGCTCGGTAAAAACACAGATCGGGCATACCAAGTGTGCTGCAGGATTGGCCGGACTTATCAAAGCTTCCCTGGCAGTATATCATGGAGTAAAGCCGCCGACCCTTCATCTTCAGCAGCCTAATGCTTACTATAATGCGCAGACCAGCCCTTTTGCATTCCATGCAGAAAGCGGATTATGGACGGATAAGAACCGTTATGCAGGTATCAGTGCTTTTGGATTTGGCGGGACCAATTTCCATACTGTTATTGCCAATCACCCTGAGCAGGAAGATTCTGCCGTGCTGCAGTCCTGGCCTTCAGAGCTGTTTGTATTCCGTGGAGATACCTATGAAGATGCCAAAAACCAGCTGAACCAGGTAAAATCCTTATTGGAGATTAATGATGGCATTTCCTTGAAAGATATTGCCTACAGCCTGGTTATTGGTTCAGAAAAGCCGATCCGGTTAAGCATTGTTGCGGACACGGCTGAGGATTTAATGATGAAGATCGAGCTGGTCTTGCTGGGGATTGAAACCAAAGATACTTTTACAGTCAATAAACGGGAAGGTAAAGTGGCCTTTTTGTTCCCGGGACAGGGAAGCCAGCGGATCAATATGGCCCGTGACCTTTTTGTGATCTTTCCTGCCATGCGTAAGCTTTTAGAAGCTTACCCCGAGCTTGAAAAAATAGTTTTCCCTTCGGCGGCTTTCGATGCCGATACCTTAAAAAGACAGAAAGAAGCCATTAAAGATACACGCCTGGCACAGCCCCTTCTGGGAATTGTTGATCTGGCCCTGGCTCAATTCCTCCGGTCGTTAGGCATTGTTCCGGACATGCTCGCCGGGCATAGTTACGGAGAGTTACCTGCTTTATGCTTTGCAGGAGTGTTTGAGGAAGAACGGCTGGTTGACCTGAGTATCAGGCGGGCTCATGCCATTCTCGATTCTGTGGAAGATGGAGATCCGGGTGCAATGCTGGCAGTAAGCATATCACCGGAACGTTTACAGCCTGTTCTGGCAAAAACAGAAGGCTGCTACCCTGTCAACTACAATGCCCCGTCCCAATGCGTGATTGCAGGAAGTACAACGGCTATTCATAAATTGACGGAAGTGCTAAAGCATGAAGGTATTTCAGCAAAAAAGCTGGAAGTTGCCTGTGCATTTCACAGTCCGGTAGTGGCGGGAGCCAAAAAAATATATGATGAGGTATTAAAAGATGTTCCCTTCCGGGAAATGCAGATTCCTGTCTGGTCAAATACCACTGCAACGATATACCCGGCAGAAACATCGGAAATAAAAGAAAGATTAACGGATCATCTGGTACAGCCCGTAAGGTTTGTGGAAGAGATCCGGGCGATGTATGCTGATGGGGCAAGAATATTTATTGAGGTAGGTCCGGGAAAAGTACTTACCGGGCTGACCAGATCTTGCTTGGATAAAGATCACGTGACACTATATGCGGAGGATAACAATCGCAATAAACTTACCCATCTGCTTTGTATGCTGGCACAATATTTAAGTACGGGCCGAAACTTTGATATAAATAAGCTTTTTGAAGGCCGGAACGCTAAATTTATCCAGATTGACCAGCCTGATGTTTATAAAAAAAGTCCTACCATCTGGCGTGTGAACGGGCAGGCTGCACATCCAAACACAGGAAAACTGCCCGCCAATGGGGCATTACCCATAATAACTCCTCTTCAAATGAACAACTTTACCAATCATCAAACACCTGGTGTTGAGAATCAGCCTGCTGCCGAACGTATGTTACAGGAATATTTGAACAGTATGAAGCTTATGATACAGGCACAACGGGATGTGATGCTCTCTTTCCTCGGACAGAGCCCTCAGGTAAGTCCATCTCCTGCTTATATTCCGGCAGCACCGGTCCCTGTATATGAGCCCGGAACAGCGACCCCTGTTTCTCAAAAGACTGATCAACTGGCAGCTATTCATACAAAACAGGCTCCCGCAAAAGATATCAAATCCTTGCTCCTGCAGATTGTCAGTGAAAAAACCGGGTATCCTCAGGAAATGTTAGGTATGGAAATGGATCTCGAGGCAGACCTCAGTATTGATTCTATCAAAAGAGTTGAAATTATAGGAACGCTCCGTAATGAGCTTGATATTCTCACGGGGTCCGCAAATGAAGATACAATTATGGAACAGCTGGCCGGAATCAAGACCCTGAACGGTCTCGTATCCTGGCTGACAGAATATACAGGAACGGCGGTTGCCGCCGAAAAAAACGGTAAGACGGAAGCTGCAGCCCCAAAACTACAGAACCAGCCTGTTTTCTCCCTTGAAGAACTTCAAAAGGAAATCCTGGATATTGTCAGTGAAAAAACCGGATATCCGAAAGAAATGCTGGGATTGGATCTCGACCTGGAAGCGGACCTGAGCATCGACTCTATTAAACGGATGGAAATTATCGGAGATCTTAAGGCCAGAATCGGATTTGGCAAGGACCTGGAACAGGCTGATGATCTTATGGAAAAACTGGCTGGCATTAAAACATTGAACGGATTGGCACGCTGGATCAGTGAAATAAATGAAATCAACAAGCCGGAACCGGTCCGGGCCATGCTGTCACGGCTCCGCTTTGATCTGACCCCAACTGATGTTTCTTTGATACAAAATACTGAAATATTGCATGGGAAACGTTTCGCAATTGCCCAGGATAAGAACAGCCAGACCCTGACGATCAAAAAGGAGCTTGAAAAATATGGCGCTATCGCGGAATTGGTTGATGCCGGGACGGATCTTACGGATTTTGACGGGCTCATTATGCTGGATATGTTTTCATCCTCCGTTACCCATAGCATCATTGATCATGTCGAGCTGATCCAAAAGCTGGATCTCGATAAAGCCCGGTGGGTTTATCTGATCTCAGACATTCCGGCCCATATCCAGGAGGTGACTGATACTCGTCTTTTACGTCACTATAAAGGCTATCCGGGCTTCTTCAAAAGTCTGGCCCGGGAATTTGAACAGATCAGCTGCAGGCTGATCAGTCTGGATACCCCTCAGGATATGGATCAGATTGCTGAAATCGCATTGAAAGAAATACTGGCTGCCGATAAGCCTGCCGAGGTCATCTATAAAGACCGGCAACGGCACAAGCTGAACATTATACCCTCACCATTGTCAACCAGTCTGGTAGAGGCCCATATCCAACTGGACGGGAAATCTGTCGTCCTGGTGCTGGGAGGTGGCCAGGGAATCACTTCTGAGCTTGTTAAGCATATGGCTCAAACCTACCCATGTACCTATATCCTGGTAGGCCGGTCGGCAGATCCAAGAGATGAAACATCTGATCTTGAGGAGTTTAAAGACATGAAGACCAAAGAAGAAATAAGAGATTACCTCATTAGAACTGCAAAATTCCCTTCTCCCGCACAGGTTGAAAAAGAGACGGTCCGGGTTTTCAAAAACAATCAGATCCTGAATACGATCCGTGATTTGGAACAACTGGGAAGTACAGTGGTTTACCAGTCGCTGGATCTTTGCGATGAGGATGGTCTCTCTGCATTGATCAACAATATTTATGAAGAATATGGCCGCCTGGATGGTGTCATTCATGGTGCAGGCCTTTTGGAAGACAAGCTGTTCAAACAGAAGACGAGCAGCTCTTTTGGGCGTGTCTTTGATACCAAAGTAAAACCTTTGCGTGTATTGGCGGAACAGCTGCGTACCGATTGTCAGTTTGTGGTTCTCTTTTCAAGCATCGCCTCGGTATACGGCAATAAAGGACAGACAGATTATGCTGCTGCGAACAGTGTGCTGGATGATTATGCCAAAGCCTTGAATAAAAGGTTAAAAGGAAAAGTAATTTCCATCAACTGGGGTCCTTGGAAGGGAGCAGGAATGGTTTCACCGACACTGGAAACGGAGTATGAGCGCCGGGGCATTTCTTTAATTCCGCTGGATCAGGGAAAAGAAATTTTTCTTAACGAAATAAAATACGGAACTGAAAGCCAGGTGTTGATCATGTCAGGAAACAATTGGTAACCTCTGTACAGATAGTAAAATATGAGAAAGACAGATGTTGCCGTAATCGGTTTATCCTGTGTTTTTCCCGGAGCACGGGATGCCGGGACTTTCTGGCAAAATATTGTTAATAAGGTTGATTCTACACAATCAGTTCCTGCTGACCGGATCGATCCGGTACACTTCAGCGGGAGTGAAGATGCTGTCGACCGTTTCTATTGCAAACGTGGCGGATTTATTCCTGATTATGAATTTGATCCCACGGTCTTCGGTATTTTACCATTGGCTGTAGAGGGTACAGAGCCGGATCATCTGCTGACCCTGGATCTTGTAAGAAAAGCGCTGGACGATGCCGGGATATTCCGGAAGCAGGTTTCTCTTGAGAAGACAGGAATCATTATAGGTAAAGGAAATTATACAGGGCCGGGGGCTACCCGTGCCATAGAGATCGTGCGTACCGGTGAGCAGATCGCTTCATTACTGCAGGAACTGTTACCTCAGGTATCTTCGGCAGAAATCGAAAAGGTAAAACGTGCTTTTCAGGAACACAAAGGGCGTTTTGCCGCCGATACGGCTATGGGATTGATTCCCAATCTTGTTGCCTCTTTAGTAGCCAACCGGTTCAATCTGGGAGGAGCTGCCTTTACTGTGGATGCAGCCTGTGCTAGTGCATTGTTAGCTGTAGATCATGCTGTACAGGAGCTTCACCGGGGACGCTGTGATATAATGATTGCAGGAGGTGTACATACCGGGCAAAATGCTGCTTTCTGGAGTATCTTTACACAGTTGGGAGCACTGTCGCGTCAACAGCAGATTAAGCCTTTCAGTATGGATGCCGACGGACTGCTGATCGGGGAAGGCTGTGGCTTTGTTGTTTTAAAGCGGTTGGAAGATGCGGTCCGGGATAAGGATAGGATCTATGCAGTGATCAAAGGCGTGGGGATAAGCAGCGATGGTAACGGTACCAGTGTCATGAGCCCATCTGTAAAAGGACAGCTGAAAGCTTTACAGCAAGCCTGGATGAATGCGGACCTCGATGAAAAACATATCGGTTACCTTGAGGCCCATGGTACGGGAACACCGCTTGGAGATAAAACAGAGCTTCAGACCTTAGCCCGCTTTTTTGGTAAAGAAGCAGCAGCTCCGCCAGCCGGTATCGGTTCTGTAAAATCTAATATAGGGCACGCTATGCCGGCAGCCGGTATAGCAGGTTTGATAAAAACCTGTCTGGCATTGCATCATGATATCTTGCCACCTACATTATATTGTGAAAATCCGGTTGCGGAAATGCAGCACACCAGATTTGCGCCTGTACAGGAGCCGAAAAGCTGGTCCGAAACCGGCCTGTCGAAAATAGCAGCCGTGAATGCCTTCGGATTCGGAGGTATCAATGCACATGTTGTCCTTGAAGGATATAATATGCCGAAGAAAGATCGCGTTCTGCTGCTGGCAAGAACTACACATGAAGAATTACTTTCCGCTTTGCGGAATAATGAACATGCGTTGGGAGAAGGAAATTACAGGATTGCCCTGTTCAACCCGACGCCCGAAAGAATAGAAAAAGCGATTAAGATTGTATCTAAAAATATTTCCTGGAGGAATAAACAGGATATCTGGTATACATCTTCTCCTTTACTGAAAGATGGCGGCAAAGTAGCCTTCGTATTTCCGGGCCTGGACGGCCTGGCAAAAGGTGAGGTAGACAGTGTGAGCCGGTACTTTGGATTGACGGAGCCAATAAAAACAGAAGGAGAAGGGCTGCTAACCGATGCATTGGGTACTTTTAACCGGTGCAGTATTTTGGACAATGCATTAAAAAAACTGGGAATAGTTCCGGATATGAACGCAGGGCACAGCCTTGGAGAATGGCTGGCAGGGTATTCCTCCGAATTGGCCGAAGCAAGCTCTGTAAAAGCGCTGATCGATGTGCTTCACCCCAGGACTTTTGAATTAAAGGATTCCAGATTCATAGCCGTGGGGGCCGGAATCGATGTGGTGAAACCTCTTATTGCCTCAATTCCGGATATATACCTTTCCAATGACAATTGTCCTAACCAGGTTATTCTTTGTGGTAGCAATGCTGCATTGGATAAATTGATCCCTCTATTGAAATCCAGACAATTATTCCACCAGATTTTACCATTCCAGTCGGGTTTCCATACACCTTTTGTGGCAGACAGGCTCGATATGATCTTACAAGGAATGGAGCAGATACAATTTCAGCAACCCAAAATCCCGCTGTGGTCCGCGACGATTCTTAATCCTTATCCGGACAGTCAGGAAGCGATCAGAAAGCTGAGTGCCGAGCACCTTGTCCAGCCGGTCCGCTTCCGGGAACTGACTGAAAAACTTTATGAAGAAGGGGCGAGATTCTTTATCCAGGTTGGTACCGGGGGATTGACAGGATTTATTGATGATACCCTGAAAGGAAAAACATTCAGCACCATAGCTTCCAGCATACCGACACGTTCTGCACTCGTTCAGTTGCAGCGTGTAGTAGCGGCATTATTTGTGGAAGGCAGGGAAGTGGCTCTTGACTTCCTGGATATACAGAGCGATTCTCCAAAAGCATCTGGTAAAGGTATCAGGCTGCAGTTAGGGTCACCCATAGTTCGCAATTTTCAGGAAGTTAAGGCTCTATCCCGGTCTTTTGAAGCGTCTAAGCATATGCCCGCAGCTGTAGCCGGATCCGGACATCCCCTTGTACAGGCGTTCCAGGAAAATATAGCCGATATGATCCGTATGCAGGAAGAAGTGCTTACCCTTTTTCAGCATCACCGGCAAAAAAACATAGCTCCGGATCCTGTAATTACTCAGATGCCGGTAAATATGAATTTCTCAAAATCACTGCAGGTCAGTCTAGCTACCCATCCATATCTTATTGACCACAGCCTTTTAAGACAGCCTCCGGGATGGCCTCATGTCGCCGACATGGAGCCCGTTATCCCTATGACCATGATCTTTGAATTGTTGGCGGAAGCCGCACAAGCGGAAAAACAAGGGAGGGTTGTGCATAAAATATTGAATGTGAACGTATTTCAATGGATGAACGTAGCAGAGCCTTTTGAAAAAAGAATAAAAGGAGAGTGGCGCTCCTCAGCCCATGCCTATCTGGATATTGAGAACTTCGCCAATGCTGAAGTAGTATTGGTTCCGGCTGTGGTTCCTGCTCCCGCCCCGGACGTGCAGATTGGTGACCTGTTACCGATCCGTTGTACTCCCGAAGAAATCTATGAAAAGCATATGTTTCACGGCACTGCTTACCGGGGTATTACAGAGATATCAGCAGTGGGCACTAAAGGAATTACTGGAAAAATCAAGGGAAACGGAGGTAAAGGTTCCCTTCTGGATAATGCAGGGCAATTATTCGGATTATGGCTACAGCTCACATTGACGAAAGACCGGATTGCATTCCCCGTGAAGATCAGGGAAATTGAATTTTTCGGTGATATGCATGATCAGGAAGGTCTTTTTGAATGTACCTGTATGCTTACGGACTTGAATGACGAATTTGCAATAGCAGACATTATATTGAAAAGAGCCGGTAAGGTATGGTGTATTATTACAGGCTGGCAAAACAGGCGGCTGGAAATCGACGAAGCCTTGTGGAATATTTCCATGTCGCCTCTGCATAACTACCTTTCAAAAGAAATAGCGCCTGAAGTGTTTTTCTTTCATCAGGCTTACTCCAGAGTTGTTTCCTGGGATTTTATATTGAAGCGTTATTTCAGCCAGACGGAAAAGCAATACCACCAGCAGTTGTTACCCAATAGGAAGAAAAGCTGGATGGTAGGCAGGGTGGCGGTGAAAGATGCTGTAAGGCATCTGCTCCGTCAAAAGAAAGATTATACCTGCTATCCCATTACGTTTGAAATACATTCTGATGAAGCCGGCAAACCTTATCTGACCGGCGGACCTACGGAACATATCCATATTTCATTGGCACATAAAGGGAAAGATGCCGTAGCTATAGCGCGGTATGGCCGTCCTGTGGGAATTGATATGGAAATTATCGAAGAACGCAGCTCCGGATTCTATCCATTGGTATTTACCGATGCAGAACTGGAATTGCTAAAAGGCAGGGATCAGGCCGAATGGACCACGCGTTTCTGGGTTGCCAAAGAAGCATACGGCAAGTTTCTCGGGACAGGGCTGAAGGGAAACCCGAAAGCATACGAAGTTGAACTGATCCGGGGTGACCATTTATGGATCAACCAGATTGAAATCAAAACCATAAAACATCAAAATTATATTATCGGATGGACACTGTAAACCCAACATTAAAAATGAATCATGAAGAACTGTTCACTCTTTTAAAAGGTTTTATTACTGAAGTGATAGGAGAAGAATTTGTAGAAGAAATGAATATCACTCCGGAAAGCTCTTTCACCAGAGACCTTGAAATGGACAGTATAGAAATTGTCTCCTTTTCTGAAAAGATCAAAGCCCATTTTGGTGATCAGATCGATTTTACCGGCTGGCTGTCTTCTATGGACCTGGACCAGCTGATCAATCTTGACCTCAGTATGATCATCAATTACATCTACGAATGCCAATAATCAGTATTGATAATAAGAAGGTTCATATTCAGGAGCTCAATAAAGGTGCTGAGCAAACCGTGGTGCTTATCCATGGAATGTTCAGCAACCTGTCCATTTACTATTTCAATATTGCCCCAATGCTGGCAAGGCGCTACCATGTCGTCATGTATGATCTGAAAAGCCATGGCATGAGTGAACGTATATTGAACGGGTATGATCTGGAAAGCATGTCCTCGGACCTGATCGGACTGATGGATTTTTTACAGCTTAAAAAGGTTCATCTTACCGGCTACAGTTTCGGAGGACTTATTGCCCTGAAAACAGCATTGAAACATCCGGACCGGGTGGATCAACTGATAATTATGGAAGCCCCTGATCCGAAGGACGACAAGACGCGGAACATTATTGATGAGTACAGCAGGGAGTTTCTTGAATATTACGTGGCTAATTTTACAGATACCACTAAGGTGAAAATGGGTAAACGGCAAATGGAAAAGAACCATCGCCTGTATGAGTTCTTATTCGGACAGACCAGCATCAAAACAGATATGGCCGGGGAAAGTGATTTTCTGAGTGAGGTCCGTGGGCTTGATATTCCAACATTGTTGTTGTATGGTTCCCGGTCCAACTGCCGGCCTACAGGAGAATGGCTGAATACTCAGATCGGCTCGTCCCGATTGGAGCTCATCCCCGGTGATCACAATATCCCTATACAGGAGCCCGGCCTGATAGGGGAAAGCATCGTTCATTTTTTATCCAAATCTTTAACACAGAATCATGGCTAAATTTGTATTTGTTGTTCCGCCACTGACAGGCCACGTTAACCCCACTTTAAGCATCGGCGCTGAGCTGTTGAACAGAGGGCATGAGGTAGCCTGGATCAGTCTTGATAAAAATTTAATATCCAAACTCCCTGATGGAGGAAAATTATTACTTATCCGATATGACCAGACCGACGGGGAAAAAAGAGAAAGCGAGCGCTATCTTGATATTATTTCAAAAAAAGTGGTATACGGTATTGATAGCATCAAGTTTCTTTACGAAGATGTGCTGATCCCTTTAAACAGGCATAGCTATAAAGGAATTGTCACATTACTGGAGACATACCAACCCGACCTGGTTATTGGAGATCATCAGCTGTTTGCCGTACCTGTTGCTGCAAAGAAGCTTGGCCTGCCATATTGCACGTCCGTTACCGCTCCGGCTGCCATTAAAATTATCAGTGAGCTGCCTAAGGTACACGAATGGGAAGTGAATCAGATCATGGCATTGCAGGAGGAATTGGGGGTGACCGAAAACCGTTCCCTGGCCTGTTCCGATTTGCTGACCCTTGTTTTGACTTCAAATTATTTTTTTGGTGAGATGGATTTACCTTCCAATTACCGGTTCACAGGCCCCGTTCTCACAGAACGCCGCATTCCAAATGAATTTGATTGGGATAAATTTAACGGGAGCAGCCGGAAAAAGATCCTTGTAAGCATAGGCACAACTTTCGATCATGATCATAAAAAAGCTTTTTTTGAAAAGGTGATCGAAGCATTTAAGGATGAAGACCTGACCGTGGTGGTGGTTTCAGATCCGTTGCTTTTTGACAGCTGGCCGGAACATTTTATGGTGTATCAGCAGGTTCCTCAACTGGAATTGTTACCACATCTGGATGGTGTGGTCTGTCATGGGGGCCATAATACGGTGTCTGAAGCGCTTTCACATGGCCTGCCTCTGGTAGTGATCCCTATTGCCTATGACCAGTCCCATGTTGCAGGGCGTGTTGTACGTACAGGAGCTGGTGAGCGGCTCAATTTCAACAGGTTTAAATCAAATCATTTAAAGGAGGCTGTGCAGCATATCCTGAACGATCCGGCTTATCGTGAAGCGGCCCGGGTTGTCCGTCAGTCTTTTATTGATGCCGGCGGTACCGCCACTGCAGCTGATTTGCTCGAACGGGCACTTATTCCGGGTTCAGATTCAGGGAAGCCTTCCAAATTTTTATTTGTTGTTCCTCCTTTTTTTGGGCATATCAGCCCTACTTTAAGTGTAGGGGCCAGCCTGATCGCCCGTGGCCATGAAGTCAGGTGGTTTGGAATTACACCCCTGGCAAATGAGCATATTCCGGAAGGGGGAATCTATATTTACCCTGAAGAAGATCTTATTCCGTTTCAGGATGAAATCAAACGTATTTTAAAGAGACAGGACGATGGACCTGCCTGTTCAGGCCCTGAAGTTATGAAACTGGCATTGGAGGAAACCTATGTCCCGTTTGCCAGGATGATGATGCCCGGATTACACCGTCTTCTCGGCCACTGGCAACCCGATGTTGTGATCAATGATTGCATTACCTTCGGAGGAGCACTATTTGCCCGCAAACATAATATTCCCTGTGTAACGACTACGCCTGTGCCTCCTGACGTGATGGGGGACACTGCGAAACATGCACCTAAAATATTTGAGTGGCAGCAAAAGCTGATCAAAGACCTTCAGGAAGAGGTCGGGATCCAGGATGAAGGTATTTTCATACATTCCCATGAGCTGAATTTGGTATTTACATCCCAGGCTTTTGCCGGTTTTGAAACGGTTCAGTCCCACATGAAGTTTGTAGGCCCTGTAAAGGGACGTCCTAACAATGCCCCTTTTGACTGGGACCGGCTGGCAGCAGCCACCACACCGAAAATCTTCGTTTCCCTGGGTACATTGCTGGTGGATATCCGCAAAGCTTTTTTTGGACGTCTTATTGAGGCTTTTGCCGGTCAGCCTGTAACCATTGTGGCAGCCACTCCGCCGGAAATATTCGAAGAATGGCCGTCTAATTTTATTGTGAGCAGCTTTGTACCGCAGGCTGCATTGATGCCGCATATGGATATGGTGATCTGCCATGGTGGCTTTAATACTGTGAACGATACTTTTATCAATGGATTACCAATGCTGATTACCCCTATTGCCTATGACCATTTTCATACCGCGAAATTAATTGAGCGGGCAGGCTGTGGGATCAGCATCCGGTACAAGCGACTGCGTGTTGAGTCACTCCGGGAAACCGTCTTTGAACTGCTTGAGAACCCTAAATACAGAGATGCAGCAAAAAAAGTCCGGGACACTTTTCTTGCAGCCGGAGGCAATGACCGGGCTGTAGGATTACTGGAAGATTTTGTAAAGCAGAAACAATCCATATTAGCTTCAGTATAGGCCTATGAAAAGAAAATTGTTGTTTGGCGAGCGTATGCTTTTGGGCGACGGGACAGAACCATTTAATGCCGTCATTCCGTTCAGGCTGAGAGGAACCTTTACAGAGGAAAATATTCAGGATGCCCTGAGGCGGCTTCAGAACAAGCATCCCTGGCTAAGGGCACTCATCAGCCGGGATGAAAAAAATGTACCCTGGTTTGAGGTCCCGGAAGTAGCACCGCCGATACCGGTAAGAATAGTGACCCGGCAAGGGGAGAACCATTGGCAGGATGAATCCAGAAAGGAATGGCATATGACATTTGACTGCAAAGAGCTGCCATTGATCAGATTTGTGTGGATTAAAGGAGATGAGGTGTCAGATATGCTTTTTGTTTTCCATCATTGTCTGTGTGATGGCGGATCAGGTATGGCTTTTTTATCTGAATTCTTAAAAGTTCTTGATAACCCCTCTGCCGATATTGGAATAGAAGAGCCTATTCTCGGCATTCAGGATGTTGTTCCATCGGCAATTCTGGCTAATCGAAAGCAACGTCTGAAAGCAAAGGTTATAGGCTGGCTGGCAACAATAGCCATTAAATATATTCCCGTTGGCAAAAAAAACGTTGAAAGGCAAAATGATTATCTCATCCACTGGAAACTGGATCAGGCAGCCAGCCAGGAAATAATTTCTTACTGCAGGTCAATGGAAGTTACTGTTAATACATTTTTAAGTGTTATTATGCTTCAGGCATTCAGAAAAGTAAGAGGAAAGGAAGCTTTCAATAAAATTTCCTGTCCGGTGGATATCAGGCGTTTTGCAACACAGATCAAAAATGACCATATCTTTGCTTTTGGATTGATGATTGTGGTTTCATCCAACGAAAAAGCGAGCTTCCAGGAAAATTTATGGTTGATGCAGGAGGATGTGGAGCGTAAAACCGCTAAGCTTAATCCTTATATCACCATGATGGTGATGGAATCTTCACATGCTGCTCTGAAGAATTTTACAAAGCTGCTGAAATACGGTAAATCCTCTAATGACTGCATGTTCTCCAATCTGGGCCGCATTCAGATACCCTATCAATATGGCGCGTTTACTCTGGAAACTGTTTTTAGCCCTTCCGTTATTGGTCCTTTAGGCAATACCACGACACTGGTTACTTCAACATTCAGGGGAGAAATGGATTTTTGCTTTGTAGGAAGCGAGGGATACTTACCTTATTCAGAAGCTCTGGGCATCCGTGATGAGATGATCCGGACCATTAAACAACAACTGGAATATTCAGCTGTATTATGATTAAGCGAAGATTGATGATGGTGGAAAGGATCATGTATGTAGATCCTGCAACACCCTTAAATTGTGTTTTTGCCGCAAAAGTGAACGGTGAGATTCCGGAAAAGAATTTTGAGATCGCTTTAGCGAAGATCCAACAAAAGCATCCTCTATTAAGAGTAACAATTGATAACAGTGGTAAATATCCTTTTTTTGTAGAGGAGCAGGAAATAGCGCCTATTCCCCTTCGTATTGTAGAACGGCAGAAGGATGAGGACTGGCTCCTGGAATCCGAACATGAATGGCAGCGCCTGTTTGAAGGAGAGAAGATGCCATTGGCCCAGCTGGTATGGATCAGGGGAAAGAATATTTCCGAAATTCTTTGGGTCATGCCCCATTGCATCTGTGACGGGACAACCTGCATAACCTTGATGCGGGAGCTTCTTTGCCTGTTGGATGATCCTTCCGTGGAGCTGCATCCTTATCAGACTTTCGGATCTGTCAGTGATTTTCTGTCCTCCGACTTCAATGCAGAAAAAAAAAGATTTAAGGCCAATCTTTACCTCCTGTTGGCAAAAGTCTTTTTTTACACCCGGCGGAAAAGCAAAAAAAGAAATCTGGGAAAAAGTTATGTCATCCACAGGAAGCTGGATATAGAAACTACCCTACAAATAGCGGAGAAATGTAAAATCTATGGTGTTTCTGTACATGCTATGCTTTGTGCTGCATTCATGCAGGCTTTCCGGGAGGTACAGGGGACCCGTGCCAGGAACAGGGTGATCAGTCCGGTAGATGTACGCCATTTTATTCCGGAGATCAGACAGGACCATTTATTTGCTTTTGCGCCGACTGTCGAGCTTTCATTGAAAAAAAGAAGGCAGAGCTTGCCGGATAATGCCAGGAAGATCAAAAAAGAACTTGCAGAGAAAATTGAAAAGATGAAGGTGAGAGAGCTTCTGTGGATAGGTGAGCATATGCATCCGGTGGTTGAACGTATGATTGAAATGCTAAAGTCGAGCAATGGTGGCCATGATGTTACGTTTTCCAATATGGGTAAAATCAATATTCCGGATAGCTATAAACATTTTGAAGTGGAAACTATTTATAGCCCTACGGTTGCATTCCCATGGCTGAACTCAAATACTCTGGTTACCACCACATACAAACAACAGATGGATTTTACACTGATGTCCAATGAGCATTTTCTTCCAAAAGAGGAAGCTGTGAAAATCAAAGATAAAGCTATAGCGCTATTGATCTCATCCTTATGAAATTTAAACAATCTAAAGAAATAAAGAAAACCACACTGAAACGCTTTTTAATGAAACGGATGGTCTGCTATATCCTTCCGAATGTATTTTTCAATTTTATTATTGCTTATGCAAGCTTTCAGGAGCTGGGATATACCCATTTCTTCGCAGGAACGCAAAATCTGGCCCGGCTTACGATACCAATGGCGATATTCCTTCCGGCTGTTCTTACAGCCGATATTATCAAAAGAGTAACCGTAGCCGCAGAACAGGGGGCCATTGAATTTGTGGTAGACGATCAGCTTAATGTCAAAAAACTGATGATCAGGTTAAGTGTCTTATATGGGGTTATTACCGGGCTATTGGTATTGTCCGCCCTGGTTTTTGCCCAGTTTAGCCTTTCAAAATATTATAAGCTGGATGCTATGGCTATGGCGGTTCTTGATGGGACCTTGGCGGGGGTGCTTTCGGTGGTTTTCGTGTATTTGCCGGTGAGGAGGTTGAAGCGGTATCTGTACAAATGTGAGATTTTTTGATTCAAACATGCATTAGGTTCGGGAAAATTATATTTAAAGGGAGCATCATGCATAATATAAGTTCGGCACACAGCTTTTAATCTTAGTCTGTTTTAAATTATTTTCCTAAAAACTATTATCTTAGTATCAATAAATGATTTCACAAAATGAAAAAAATAATATTTCTGATTTCGGCTGTTCTCCTGCTCAACTCTTGTGTGGTATCCACAGCGGCGAAAGCAGTAAAAGGAGCTGCTACATTGGGTTACAAGGCCGTAAAGGGAACGGTCAATGGGATAAGCTGGGCAGTGCGTAAGGCAGATGGAAAAATAGATGAAGACCGCCTGGACGGTACCTGGAAAGTAGTGGGAGTATACCGTGGATCTTTTGAAGACTTTTCAAAAGATGAGCATCCGGAAAGCTCATTTACCACGGAATGTACAGATAGCTTTGATCAGATCGTCTTTAATTCAAGAAAATCTAAATTCAAGCCGGTACATTGCAGTTCTGATCAGGAAGACTGGGTGAAATATTCCCTGGAATTCGGAAAAAATCCTTTAACGAAAGAAAAGGAAAATTATATAGAGTACAATTCCAATAATTACATTTCCGTGATCGATGTCAATAACAAAACCATGGTCCTGGAAGGGAACCTTATGCCTAAGCTAGCTTTTTCCGGTGGCAGGCTGTATCTTTTGCAGAAGGTGAAATAAAGATTAAAAGCTCTCAAAAGTGAGGGTGCTTTTTATTACAACAATAATTTGAAACGGTTTGTTTCGGACTCTCCTGGAAGTTGTATGCGTATGGCTGTTTAGAATGGAAATAACCTTTCATTCCGGCTATTATCTGTGATTTTAAGTTACATTGCTGTGGTATATAGGATATAGTGATCACCGGATGATCTGTATATTTTATTATCATGATATGAGCATAATGCTGCTGACCTGTTTTCATATTGATCTTTTCATTTCCTAAGATGAAGTGTTATTATTGTTGTTTGTCTTGGATAATATTAAAAAAGCTTAATTCTGAGATAAATTAGAATAATAATGTAAATAATTCATAATTTTAATAGGGTTTTTGTTCATATATCAATCAAACAAAAGATTATATGCTAATATATGGTGTAATAGGTAGTAAAGCATTGGTAGATGATATGACAAAGAATAAAGAAAATAATGAAATATATATACCTTTTAATATTATCTCTTCTTCTGGTTTCCTGTAATTCAAAATCCGGAGAAAAGCATGAAAATGATTTTGATTTACCTTTACTGAATAAAAGCGAAGCATTGCTGTATTCAGGAAAATATGAATCACTTGTGATGCTTAATTCCGAGTATTTTAAAAAGGCTAAGCAGCTTGATTATGAAGAAGGCCAGGCACTTTGCTATATAAACATTGCGAACGTTAATGTTACCGTAAGAAACTTTAAGAAATCGCTGACTTTTTTTGAAAAGGCCAGAAAGCTACTTGATCATTCTCCCAACAATATTCATAAGGCGATATATTATAATTCTTATGGGAAATTGTATTATATGCTTAAACTGTACGATAATGCATTAGAAAGCAATACCAAAGCTTTGAACTATCTGAAGCATTCCAGGAACTCTGAGCTTAAAGTAAATAATCTGGCGTTAGTATACAGCAACCGGGGAGATTATCTGTTTGAAAAAAAGCAAACCGATTCGGCTCTCATCTATTATCACAAAGCGAGTAGGATAAAAAAAACAGCAATTACAGAAGGGTTGATTGCAGAATACCATTTACAGGCGCACAGGCCGGATTCAGCAGCAATATACATTCAGCATACTGAGGATATTATAAATAAACAGCACATTAAAGATGTTAGAGTATTATATCTATATTACCTTAAAGGGATGTATTATAATGAGATCAATGAATATGACAAAGCAGATGCCGAACTTCAGAAAGCATTGAAATTAAATATAGAATATCAACAAACGTTCTCAGCCATTTTTCCATACATTTATTGGGGCCTTGTACAAATCTATAAGAAAAAAGGAGATACGGCCAATGAATATTTCTATTTAAAAAAGTATATTGAAGAGAAACAAAAAACAGATACGGCTTTATCTGATGCAGTAAATTTTGCTACAGAAAGCTTTATCTCAGATGCGAAAAAGGAAACTGATCGTCAAAGAAACAATATTTTGATTTTAGTGGTATTATCTGTAATTTGGGGATTGCTGGGAATTATGTATGCCTGGAGGATCATAAAATCATTGAGATTGAAAAGGAAACTCCTGAAGATGGAAGCAGAGGCATTGAAAAACCAGTTCCATGATAAAAAATTCGAAGAGGTTGTTAAGCTTGCCCGGAAAAATGATTCTACATTTCTGACAAGATTTAAGGAAGTGTATCCTGACTTTATTGATAAACTTCTGGAAATCAATCCGGATCTTGAAAATTCTGAGCTGGCTTTTTGTGCAATGTTGAAGCTTCATTTTTCTTCAAAAGATATTGCCAGTTATACATATGTACAGCATAAGTCTATTCAGCAGAAAAAATACAGAATCAGGAAAAAGCTTAACATACCGGGAAATACGGATATTTATAAATTTTTTGATGAATTATAGGTCAGACCTGAAAAATCTTTTTCCATCTTCTTACGGTATTTCGGCTGATTTTAAATTGTTTTGCCACTTGCTGATTATTATATCTGTGTTTTTTCTGATAATCTAAAATATGTAAGATGGTTTTTTTGTCATAGGACCGGTGTTTACGGTTATAGATGGTCGTTTGTTCATCATCGGATTCTCCGAAAATTTTTTTATTCAGTTCTATGATATCCAGCGTCGACAATGTTTTTTTATTAAGCAATACCTTACATTCTTCTTTTTTATGAGGAAATTTCGCATTGATGATATCTGTATAAATGCGAATATAATCAGGTCTTCCTTTTTCTGTTTCTTTATTCATGCTATAAGATTAAAGTTAGGTTGTTGTTTTAAGCCGGCATTATAACAGGCAATTACATTATCCTTGAGAGTTCCGTTTCGCAGCTATAATCTGAAGTGAATATGTTGGTAAGGAGTATATATTCCGTTGTTAAATTAAAAAATGCTGATTTAGTAATCTCGATTTTGATAATGATTTCCTGGTATTATTGCCAGGAAATCATTTAAATCATACGTGTTAAAATTTATGTTGATGTGTTTTGTACAAAGATGAAAATATTTACCTCTTATCCCTAATTATAGCATACTACACATATCCTTCGTTTTGTTTTTTTTCTGTTTAAGGGATTTATTTCAGATAGGTATGTGATCTAGATTTCAAGGTATTTTATTTTAATGTATAGTATATGTAGGGTGTTTTTATTTGCTATTATTCCTGATACGATGATATATTTGAAAAGTTTTTTTTTACATTAATTTAAAAAACACAATTGCATGAAAAAGTTTCAAGAGCTGCCTGATACAGGCAGTTCTTATTTTATCCGGAAATGAAGGAAGTAGGATTCAGTGTAAAAGAATTTTTAATACATAAAAAGCAATATAAAATATTATGGTTGATTTAAAGAATATTCACATCGGAAAATATATTAAAATCAAGTGGCAGGAAATGGATGTTACCATGGAGAGAACCTGTAATTTCTTTAAGCTTGACTCTGAAAACATAGAAAAGATGTTTCGCCAGAGCAGTTTGGATAGTGATATCCTTTTAAAGTGGAGCAAGCTGCTGGAATATGATTTTTTCAGACTCTATTCCCAGCATCTGATATTCTATTCTCCCCCTGCAGGAACAGACTATAATATGGTAAGCAAAAGAAAGCAGGAATCATTGCTTCCTGTCTTCAAGAAAAATCTTTACACCCGGGAGGTTATCGCTTTTATTATGGAACAGCTGAAAACCGGGAAAAAAACAAGACAGCAGGTTATCAATGAGTATAAAATTCCAAAAACAACTTTATATAAATGGATAAATAAATTTTCTGATCAGTAAATCATTATTCCTGTTATTGGGAATAATTGTCTGTAAAATCTTTCTACAATATATAAAAATTAATATATTTAATATATTTTAAATATTTGAAATTGTATACCGCTTAACCAAACGTAAAGGACTTTTAATACCACATAATGAATGTTGTGAATGCTTCTTTAAGTAAGTGCTTTTTAATATTTATCCTGTTACTTTTCAAAGGGGAGCTTATTTTCTGTCAGGAATTTAATCCTCAGTTCTTTGATGATACCCTGCTTAAGGAAAATGAATCTTTACGCCTTCTGGGAGAATATAAAAAATTAGTGCGTTTAAATCAGGAATATTTAAAAGAAGCAAGGAAAAACAGGTATACGGAAGGTGAGGTGCTGTGCTATATAAATTTGGCAAACATATGTGGTACGATTGGTGAATACGGGAAAGGGCTGGAATACCTCAAAAAATGTGAGTCCAAATTAAAAAGATCTGATAAGCCTTTATATGCAAGAGTTTATCAGGAGTACGGACAACTAAACAGTGTGCTGGGGCTTCACGCCAATGCCTTGTATTACAACTCAAAAGCCTTGTTTTATATAAGAGATGTGAATTTATCGGACAGAAAAAAATATTTCCTGGATAAAGTTTTTTCAAACCGGGCAGATTTCTTATATCAGGCAAACCGTCCGGATTCTTCCCTGATTTATTTTCACAAGGCATTACGAACCATTAATGATCCTGTTACCAAGGCTCTTATAGCCAAACATCACCTTTATTATACTTCGCATACCGATTCCACTTTTATCTACCTTCAGGAGGCCATGCTGCAGTTGCCGCCGGAAAATAGCGCCACGGTCAAAAATGCTCTTGTCAATTTGGTATATGGTGACTATTACTCTAAAAAAGGTGATTATGAAAAAGCCCTTGAACATTATAAAATAGCGGCAAAAGATTATATCAAGACGAAACGCGTATATAATGTCCCCGGAGTGTATCAATCTATTGCAGATACTTATAAAATATTGAATAACTCCGCAGAGCAGCAATTATATTTAAAAAAATTTGCGGAAGCCAGACAGAATCTGGATAATATCCAAAATGAAGCAATAAACAAGTCAATAGATAATCTGTTGTCTGAAAAAGAGGAATCTACAGAGAGATATCTCATCAATATCCTGATTTATGTGTTGTTTTTCTCACTGTTATTGCTGATTCTTGTCTATATTTTTTTCAAAAATTACAAGAGAACGAAAGCCAGGAATGAACAACTGGCTAAGGAACAAGAAGCTCTGAAAGATAAACTTAAAAATGATTCTTTTGAAGAGCTCATTAATCTCGTAAAAAATAATGATCCCGCTTTTTTAGAAAGATTCAGAGAAACATATCCGGGATTCGTAGAAAAATTACTTCAGATTAATCCTAAACTGTCATCTTCCGATCTGATTTTTTGTGCTATGCTCAGACTGAACTTTTCTTCAAAAGAGATTGCCAGCTATACTTCGGTCCAGCATAAATCTATTCAGCAGAAAAAATACAGGATAAGGAAAAAATTAGGTATCTCCGGCGGCCAGGATCTGTTTTTATTCTTTAAAAATTTAGACTGATATGTGCTGAAATACAAGTGTTTATGGATTTGAAGTAGCTATGTAGGATGTATTTATTTGCTGTTTTTCCCTTTATGATGATATATTTGTAAAGTTTTAAACATGTAATTCTCTACAGATAAAACAAAAAAACACAACACAAGCACAAATGCGGAAGAAACAAATGATTTCGAAAGCTGCCCGATAACCGGGCAGTTTTTTTCTTTTAGGCACTTTCGTCTGCACACTATAATATCAGTAAGATTTTCAATTTGAAGCCATCAGACCATGGCGATTCAGTCAAACCTGAAACCTATTAATCCTATTCGTTGCGAGCAAAAGGATGAAAACTGTAATACATCGTTATAAGGCATGCTTTTTCAAGACACTATAAGTGGGATTGTACAGGTTAATCATCCGATTTAAAAATTGCATCCTGTTATTTTTTTGATTTATAGTTATTTATTGTTACGAAGGGTTTGTGTAGGGTCTGTTTTTTGTGTTTATTTCTTTGATGATGATAAATTTGCCCAGGTTTTATTTGAAGGCCCCTGATTAAAAACCAAGACAAAATGTTTTCAGAAGCTGCTTGATTATATCAGGCAGTTTTTTTATGTAAAAATGATCCGGAATTTTGCTAAGGCTGTCTTTAGTTTAAGCAGCCTTCCAGTATTAATGAAAGTTACTCAGAATCCGGGAATGGATGGGGTTGGTTGGATCACAAAATAATTTTTATTAGATAAATTATGATTTCACGTAAAATCAGATTGAAAAAATTCATTATCATTGTATTTGAAATTAAAATATCCATTAATTAACTGGCTTTTAGAGAAATTATGGCTGTTATCTTGAACATTTTCTGTTTAGATACTGATGCCTAATGACCGGTCATATTTCCGGGCTTACTGATGTTCCGGTAAAACAATGGAGTTAAAAATATAGATGAATAAGGTAATGAATAATTTATATCAGTTATTGGATTCTTTTAAAGCAAACTGGCCGAAAGAAAAGGTTCGGAATATGACACTGGAAGAATATACCAACCTGAATAAATCAGATTCTTTTTGTTACTGGCTTGAATCCAAGACCCAGGACCTGGGAAGCATTTGGGGAGGATCAGCATTTAAGTTCGGTATTTATGAGAAAAACCAGAAAGAAAAACAATATTCCGGGCTCGGAAGATTATCGGACCAGGACTATGCCTGGATGCAGAAATACGGCACAGGCAGAGAAACGGCATTTAAAAATGTAAAAAATCTTATTCTGGAAATTATTTCCGCATCTGAAGCATCAGATTTGAAGGCTATAGACCATATTGATCTTGGGGATGCCGTAAAGTGGAAAATAGCATTTTTATACAGCAATAACAGGATTTTAAATGTTTTCAATAAAAATAAACTGATCAGCATTGCTGACCATCTTAATCTTGAGATACCCAGGTCAGCAGGATATAGTGTTTTCCAGTCTGCTATTTTGAATATGAAACCTGAAAACGAAGATTTTTTTGATTTCGGAAAACGTATTTATAGAGTGGGGAATAACTCCTTAGGAAAGCAATACTGGTTGTACTCTCCGGGAGAACAGGCTTATAAATGGGATGAATTTTATGATGAAGGAATTATGGCCCTGGGATGGGATAAACTGGATGATCTTAAAAGTTATGAAAGCAGGGATGCTATTTCAGAAGCGCTTTATAATGCCTACGGCGGCAGCGAGTATAAACCTAATGATACCTCGGCCAATGATGAATTTGCAAATAAAATGAAGCCGGGGGATATCATCATAGTAAAAAAAGGCCTTAAGGCCATTGTAGGATATGGAGAAGTAGAATCAGATTATTATTATGATGAGAACCGTAATGATTATAAGCATTGCAGGAAGGTAAGCTGGAAAAAAAACGGAGAATGGCCTGTTACAGACCAGCCAATGGCTATCAAGACCCTTACTGATATTACTTCTTACCTTGATGATCAGGGTGGGAAATATTATGAATCCTTACTGGGAAAAATGTCAGAATTAGTTTTGGATCAGGGGCTACGGTCAAGCTCTGCGATCCTCCGGTTTAAAAAACAAATTATTCTTCAGGGACCTCCGGGGACAGGTAAAACAAGAGCTGCCAAACTGATTGCCAGAGACATGCTGGGACTGGATTCAGTGCACGAGCTTGAAAGCCATGAACAATTTAAGCTGGTTCAGTTCCATCCCGGGTATGCCTATGAGGATTTTGTAAGAGGAATTGTTGCGAAGCCTGATGAGGAAGGGGAAGGAGTGATCTACAGTGCTGAAAATAAAACGCTGGCGAAATTTGCAGAGGAAGCAAGAACCAATTATCTGGCCTACCATGGAAAAACGAGACGGAATCCTACTTTCCGCAATAAGCTTAATGTTTTGCTGGATAAGATCAGTACGGCCATTGATAACGGATCAGTATATTATTTCGGAGAAAGGAGCACAGCCCAGATCATCGCTATTAAAGAAGACGGACTGATCTATAATTTTCCGGACAGGGAGGAGATCAGGTATAAAGTTCTTTTCAGTGATATGGAAAAGATCTATGATAACTGGAATGAGATCCTGAAGCCTATCGATTTAAGAGAGCTGGAGCCGAGGCTCGGTCTTTCAATGAAAGGGAAATATCCCTATTATTACATGATTTTACAGCAGTTGATCGCAATTAATATCAACAAAAATAATCCTGTGATAAGGGAGGAGCTTAAAAACTATGTGATGGTGATTGATGAGATCAACCGTGCTAATCTTTCTTCCGTTCTTGGCGAGCTGATTTACGCCCTGGAATATAGGGGAGAAACTGTGGATAGTGTTTATGAGGTCAATGGTGATCGGGAACTGATGCTTCCCCCGAACCTTTATATTATCGGAACCATGAATACGGCGGACCGGAGTGTAGGGCATATTGATTATGCCATCAGAAGGCGCTTTGCTTTTATAGAGATGCTGCCCGAAAGCCTGTCCGATAATGATGAGATCTATTTCAATACCACAGGTTTTGATGCAGTTGCGAGACTGTTCAATAACGGGAATGTAAGCGGGGAATTTAAAGTAAAAGATGTTCAGCTGGGGCATAGTTACTTTATTGCCAGAAAAAAGGACGCCGATACCTTGCAGAAAAGAGATGAGATCTTTAAGGTGAAAATGGAGTATGAAGTGAAGCCGATTCTTTTGGAGTATGTAAAGGATGGTATTTTAACAGGCCATATGGACGGGCAGCCGGTAGAAGATTATATAGCAGCCTTATTATAATGGGGATAATATTAAAGGAACACCGTTCTCTGTCACTGGACATCCGTTATAGTGATCTTACGGAAGATCTAAAGTCTGCCGGCACCTTATTCTTTGCCCATAAAGAAGACTGGCATACAATCAGTGCAAGACCATTCAAAACAGAAAGGGGAAAGGTTTATCCATGCTATGAGCTGACAAAAACTGATGACAAAATAACAGTTGAAGCAGGCTATTTTGTTGGAATCGACTGGCTCTGGCAGGCAGGAAACCGCACGGTTCGGGTAGAGCCTAAGATCAATTCAACGGTATATAAATATTTTGAAAAGCTGACTGACCTGCAGGATGAAAGCCTGATAGAAAAGGAAAGTATGGCTGCTGAGGAAAATATAGCCCGGGATCCTTATGAAAAGGAGGTAGACTGTGTTGCCATGCTGATGGAGATTATGTCTTATCCCGATGTCGCTAAAGAAACCGGTCATTTGCTTTTAATAGACTGGAAGGCAAAGCCCATCAGGATCACACAAAAACAGGATCTGCTGACTCCCTTCCTGGTGGTCCGTTTTCTGATGCTTTTGCGTGATATTGTAAAAAAAGGTCTGAAGAAATCATATTATAAAACAGAAGAAAATCTCAGGAACAGGATAAAAGGGAAAATTCTGGTAGGAAAGCAGATCAGGCAGAATATACTTAAAAACAGGTTTACAGATGCAGTGTGTGAGTATCAGATTTTTGGCGAGGATTCCCCGGAAAACAGGTTCCTGAAAAAAGTATTCTCATTTTGCCGGCAATATGTGGAAAATGATCCCTCTTATTTTAAAGACAGGCAGGAGATCCGTTGGATCCTTGGTTATATCCGGCCTGCCTTTGAGCATATCGGTGAAGAGATCAGCACTAATGATATCAGCTCTGCAAAATATAATCCGTTTTTTAAAGAATATCAGGGAGCGATAAAAGTAGGGCAGCTTTTGCTGAAAAAAACTTCATACAATATTACCAAGGCTGCTCAGGAGGAAATATATACACCTCCTTTCTGGATCGACATGCCTAAGCTGTTTGAACTCTTTGTCTATGCCAGGCTGTTGAAAGATAACCCTGAAATTCCGGCTTCGCAGCTCAATTACCAGTTCCCGACCTACGGCAATTCCCTTGATTTTCTTATCTGTTCGGAACAGAATAAAATTGTTGTGGATACCAAGTATAAACTTCGCTACAATTACGGTCACATTCATGAAGATATCAGACAGGTTTCAGGATACGCGAGGTTAAAAAAAGTAAAAGATCAGCCTCCCGGAATAGGAGATGAGGAAATCTCCTGTATCATTATATATCCCAATCCGGATTTAGAAAATGTTTCTCTTCGTATCGGGGATCTCATGGATGAAAAGCATGAAATAAAAGCCTATCATAAAATCTATAAAATAGGAATTCCTTTGCCTTATATAAAATAGCATCCATCAATCATCAGGTATCAGACAATCTGTACACTCTCTTTGATGCTGTTCATCACAAAGATGCTCTTAGTTTGTCCGATGCCCTCTATTTCTGATAATTTGTTCACAAAAAATTCATGAAATTCATCCATATTGGAAGCCAGTATTTTAAGCATGAAATCAAAATCCCCGCTGATGTTATAAAATTCTATAACCTCTTTAAGCCTGCCGGCTTCCTCGATGAATTTCCCTGCTGTTTTCTTATTGTGGACATTCAGGGCGATCATGCAGATGACCATCATTCCTTTATTTACTTTTTTCCGGTCTACAACGGTGGTATATTCCTTAATGATTCCCAGCTTTTCCATCCGTTTGATGCGCTCATGGGTTGGGGTGGGGCTCAGGCTGATCCGGGCTGCAATATCCCTTACGCTCATTTTGGCATCTTTCTGCAATAAACGTAATATGGAAATATCTTTTTCATCAGGGCTGTAATTATCTGGGGACATTTGTTCTGTTTTTTTTGTCTTATTGTTTGTTTATAAGATAATTGTTCTTTTTATATTCTTTAAGAAGAATATTTGTTCCAAATTTAATGAATAATTTTAACAAGTGTCCTGTTATGCTTAAATTTGCAGGAAATCAGGATCATATGGAAGCAAGGAAAAATTTGATATTAATATTGGCATCGGCGGGGACATTTGTGGAAGCATTGGATATTGCGATTATTAATCTCACGGTTCCTTCCATTCAACAGCAGTTCGGTATCGGGACCGAAACCGTTCAGTGGCTGCAGACCCTGTATGTTTTATTTTTCGGTGGCTTTCTGATTATCGGCGGGAAGCTTTCAGACCGGGTAGGACGAAAGAAAATATTTCTACTCGGATCATTTATTTTCATGTGGACCTCATTAGGAGCAGGTCTTTCAACAGGGTTTACCCCTCTTGCTGTATTCCGGGCTTTACAGGGCTTGGGAGCGGCGTTTATCATGCCATCGGCGCTATCTATCGTTACCAATACCTTCAGGGAAGATCATGAAAGGAGCCGGGCTGTAGGAATTTTCAGTTCATTCGCGGCTATAGGCTCAGGAAGCGGATTATCTTTAGGAGGAATCATCAGTACCTATCTAAGCTGGCATTGGGTTTTCCTGATTAATGTTCCTATCCTTCTGGTTACCCTTGTTTTTGCATTTCAGTACCTTCCGGCAGATGAAAAGAATAACAGTTCCCGGAATACAGATATCCTTTCAGGAATATGGCTGGTAGCCGGCTTATTGTGCCTCACCTACGGGACCCATGAATTGGTGCACCTGAAAGAGCAGCCTTTCCTGATAGGCGGTTCGCTTATACTTTCAATATTGCTGTTGGGTATGGTTTACTACCGTTTAAAATCAGTGGCGGAACCTTTGATAGATTTGCGGTTATTGAAGCACAGGTCATTGATGGTTTCAAATATGGCTTTCATAGCTTTAGGCGCTTTTTTTATCGGCTTTTTATTCCTTATTTCATTAATGTTGCAGGAAGATATGGGACATAGTGCGGCATCAGCGGGATTATTGCTGGTCCCTTTCAGTATCATGTCGGCTTTGGTAGCTAAATTTGTTTTGCCACACGTTTCCAGAAGGCTGAATTCCGCACAAATGGGGATCTTTGGCTGGGGTTTCATGCTGACGGGTGCCTTAGTTTTATTGTTGTCAGTCTATACAGGACATCCGCTGGCTGTTGTTCTGCTTGGGGCCGCCTGTATTTCCGGCATCGGGATGACATTTTGCTTTACGGGCTTGTCGGTCTTAGGCATTCAGGATGTAGAGCCGTCAGATTACGGTGTGGCTTCGAGCTTAGGATCTACCAGCTATTTTTTAGGTGCGGGCATCGGATTATCTTTTATGACGCTGATGGGACAGATATTTCCGTCCGGCTATGCTGTGGGCACCTTAAGTATGATTATTCTGACAGGATATGCCTTATTCGCGATCGCCTTATTGATGTATTTCGTTCTTAAAAGCCTGAAAATGAGAAAAGGTAAGGTAACGGTTTTCTAAAAAGAAAATATTTATAAAAGCTTTTTTAATAAGATTCCTGCGGCCTCAAGAATTGAGGCCGCAGGAATCTTCCGGAAGCGGATCATATAATAATCATCACAAAACCTTTTCCGGAAAGTTTGAAATGAGACTCTTAGACTACATCATCATGATCCGTGGAAGTGATCACATCATACCATTCTTCGATCTCTGCATTGAATTTCTTCATTTTTTCGTTAAAATGACTTAAAGTATCCTTACCTAAAGGCAAATGTACCGGAGGGTTTTCTGATTCTACCAGCTTTACAACGGCCAGAGCCAGTTTTTTCGGATCTCCGGGTTGATTATAGCTGATCTGAGCTGCCGCTTCACGCATTTTCCCTGAAGTTCCGGCATAATCATCTATAATTCTTTCGGTACGGTTAAGAGATGAACCATCTAAAAAATTAGTCCTGAAATATCCCGGTGCAATTACTGTTGCCTTAATCCCCAGGGGAGCCAGCTCAATGGCGAGACTTTCCGTGATACCTTCCACAGCGAATTTTGTTGAGCAGTATAGTCCCCAGCCGGCAGATGCGGTAAGACCCCCTACGGAAGAAATATTGATCACATGTCCCGAACGCTGTTTCCTGAAATAAGGTAACATTTCCCGTGTTACATTCAACAATCCGAAAACATTTGTATCGTACATTCTTCGGATTTCCTCGTCACTGCCTTCTTCAATGGCTCCCAGCAGCCCGAATCCCGCATTATTGATGAGAACATCAATTTTTCCAAAATGGCTTACAGCTTCAGCTATGGCTGTTTTTACCTGTTCAGGGCTCGTAACGTCCATGGTCACGGCGAAAAAGTTTTTGTCATTCAATTCATTCATCAAGGTATGAGGATCCCTGCGAACGGTTCCGATCACCTGATTTCCTGCTGCCAGTGCTGCCTTTGCGATTTCAAGGCCGATTCCTCTTGATGCGCCGGTGATCAGCCATACTTTTTTGTTTTTTGTATCCATTGCTTAGATTTATTGTTTTTATTGATACAAAGTTCGTCTGATGAAAGCGTTGGGCTTATAGCAAAAACAAATGGGATTTTATGAATTTCAAACCTTTTGAATGATTAAGGTTAACCTTCAGCTTTGTAAATAATATCTTATCTTGAACATAAACCGGAATATTGGATCCACGGACATATCCACACGCCATGCAGGTATAAGATAGGAGAAACAGAGGTTATTTGTAACCCGCATGGATATATTGATGAAAAATATAATGGCTTTGAAAAAGAATTGATTATTGAAATTTAACAAATAGCCTTACAAATAAAAAGAGCTCAAAAAAAATTGAGCTCTTCCCGTTTTAGAAATATAATATAAGTAAATTATTTCAACGTAAATCTGACTTTCGCTTTAATGGCATCTGAAGAATTTCCTATCAGCGCTTCAAAATCCCCAGGCTCTGCTACCCAGTCATGCTTACCGGCATCAAAATAGCTTAATGCGGTTTTGTCAATGGTAAAGCTTACCTCTTTTTCTTCCCCGGGATTTAAAAATACTTTTTCAAAACCTTTAAGTTCCTTTGCAGGACGTGGAACAGAGGATTTCAGATCACTGATATAAAGCTGGGCAACTTCAGCGCCGGCTCTCTTCCCTGTATTTTTAACGGTAACGGTAAAGGTGATCTTATCATCCCGGCCTATAGAAGATTTATCGGCTCTTGCCTTTCCGAATTGAAAGGTTGTATAGCTCAGCCCATGTCCGAAGCTGAACAACGGCTTGATCTTTTTGGTGTCGTGCCAGCGGTATCCAACGAAAATACCTTCATTATAAGTAATATTGATCGGGTTTTGCTGGTCTTTTCCTTTTCCTGCTGCCAGCTCTGCCTTATTACCAGGATATTCACCCAGCTGATGTGCCGGATTGTCTTCAAGCTTTACAGGAAAGGTAAACGGAAGCTTTCCTGAAGGATTGGCATCACCGGCCAGAATTGAAGCAATGGAATTACCTGCCTCGGAACCCAGATACCATGCTTGTACAATAGAAGGAACGTCCTTTACCCATGGCATTGCCACTGCATTGCCTGAAATAAGTACCACCGCAAGGTTTTTATTGACTTTTGCCAGGGCCGAAATTACACGATCCTGATTGTAGGGAAGACCATAACTCTTTCTGTCATTTCCTTCACTGTCCTGGAAGTCGCTTTTGTTCAGCCCGCCGATAAAGATAACGAAATCTGATCTTTTGGCCAGCTCTACCGCTTCGTTTAAAAGTTCTGATTCAGAACGGTTGTCTTTCAGGTCCTGCCCGGACTTTACCCCGTTGTATTCTCCACCTACATCGCCTACATATCCTCTTGCATACTGTACGTCGGCCTGCTTTCCGAACCTTGCCCTGATCCCGTCTAAAGGTAATGTTTCATATTTCACTTTTAAAGAAGAAGAGCCGCCGCCTACGGTCATTACTTTGATGGCATTCTCCCCGATAACCGCGATTTTTTTGGCTGTATTCAGGTTTATAGGGAGAATGTTCCCCTGGTTTTTTAATAAAACAATTCCTTCTTCACCAATTTCCCGGGCAACAGCCTTATGCTCTTCAGAGGCTATATTCCCGAAAGGCTTGTTTTTGTTCATAGTGGTTTTATAGGCCAGGCGGAGAAGCCTTGTCACTTTATCATCCAGCTCTTTGGTACCTACCTTTCCGGATTTGATCAGCTTCAGATAAGGTTTGGCCAGGTAATAATTATCGTATGCATTGGAATTTCCTTCAGAAAGGCCGTTGGTCCAGCTGCCGAACTCAAGGTCCAGGCCATTGTGTATTGCCTGTTCCGTATTGTTTACCGCTCCCCAGTCAGAAATCACGACGCCTTTATAATTCCATTCCCCTTTTAAAATATCGTTCAGAAGATACTGGTTCTGGCTCGCATACTGATTTTTATACATGTCGTAAGCACCCATGATCGTCCATGAATCCCCTTCGGTAACTGCTGCTTTAAATGCCGGAAGGTAAATCTCATAAAGCGTCCTGTCATCTACATTTACATTACTGGTATGGCGGAACATTTCCTGGTTATTCAATGCGAAATGTTTTACGCAGGCAGCAACTCCGTTGGACTGTACCCCCTGGATATAGGGAACCACCATTTTTGATGTAAGATAGGGGTCTTCCCCCATATATTCAAAGTTTCTTCCGTTCAGTGGGGTCCTGTAGATATTGACTCCGGGCCCCAGAATAATATCTTTTCGTCTGTATCTTGCCTCTTCCCCTAAAGCTTTCCCGTAGTTCCACGACATTTTTTTATTCCAGGTCGCAGATAGAGCGGTTAATGCAGGATAAGCGATGATAGAGTCATTGGTCCAGCCAGCCTGGTTCCATTCATCCCACATTACCTCGGGACGTACCCCGTGAGGCCCGTCGGTGGTCCAGAATTCCGGGATCCCTAATCTCGGTACCCCCGGGGAGCTGAATTTAGATTGGGCATGGATCATGGCGATCTTCTCTTCCAGGGTCATTCTTGAAAGCGCATCCTGAATACGCTGCTCTACAGGTTTGGAATCGTCTAAATAGACAGGCAGGGTAGTATTTTGAGCCATAGAAGAAATAGAGAAAAATGTGAATAAACTTACAATGGCAGTTTTCTTTAGCATAAAACCTTATTTATTGATTGGTAACAAAAATAAACAAAATTTTTTTATTATCTCAATTTGAGATAATGTATTTTTCATTAAAACGGCTGTTTATGACTCCCTGAAAAAAAATGCGCCAATCCGTTAAGTTTTTTTACAGCTAAAAAACTCCCGGAATGACGCCAGCTAAAACTATATGGTGATTGTCTGTTCATAAGGCGTTGTCATAGATTCTTCATTTCTATGATAACAACCCGGCACCTGTTTTTATTACCATCCCTGGATTGCCCCGCCTTTAAAAACCTCTTCAGCTTTCCTTGCAACCTCCCGGGACTGGTAGGCTTTTACAAAATTCTTCACCTTATCTTCATTTTTGTTGTCTTCCCTGGTTACAATCACATTTACATAAGGAGACTTTTTATCTTCCTTAAGAACCCCGTACCGGGCAGTATCCAACCCAGCCTGCGCTGCGAAATTGTTGTTGATGATCGCCAGGACCACTTCTTTATCATCTAAAACCCTTGGCAGCTGGGGGGCCTCAATTTCAATGATTTTCAGTTGTTTGGGATTTTCTGTAATATCAGTGACTTTAGGTAATAGGCCAACATCTTTTTTTAATTGTAGTAAGCCGTTTTTTTGGAGCAGCAGTAAAGAACGGCCTCCGTTAGTAGGATCATTGGGAATGGCAACCGTGCTTCCGTTCTGAAGCTGACTGATATGGCTGATTTTTTTAGAATAAGCGACAATCGGATAAACAAAGGTGTTTCCCACAACAGCTAATCTGTATCCTCTCTGCCTGGACTGTTCTTTAAGATAAGGAACATGCTGAAAGGCATTGGCATCTATATCACCGTTATTCAGGGCTTCGTTCGGAACTACGTAATCATTGAACGATACCAGCTCTACATCAAGGTTATATTTTTCCTTGGCTACTTTTTTTGCAGTTTCGGCAATCTGCTGCTCAGGTCCGGAGGTAATCCCCACTTTGATATGGTTGGGATCATTTTTGGCAGAGTTGCATGCACTGAATAGCAGTAAGGCGGCTGTTAATAAGCCTGAAATTCCTAATTTCTTCATTGTAAATATTTGAGTTAAAAAATGAATATTCTAAATTCAACAATTAAGTTCATTATTTTGCGGGATGATTATTACCGGTGATCGAATTTTTTGGCCAGACGGTCTCCCGAGATCTGAATGGCAAATACCAGGGCTACCAGCAGGATCAGCACAAGATTCATAATCACGGTGTCATAGCCGATATATCCGTACTGGTATCCGATCTGGCCCAGCCCGCCTGCTCCTACAGCTCCTCCCATGGCAGAATATCCTACCAGCGTAATCAGAGTGATGGAGGCATTATTGATCAGGGAAGGGAGAGCTTCCGGAAGCAGGATTTTCCTGATGATCTGAAACGGGCTGGCGCCCAAAGCCCTTGCTGTCTCAATCAAACCGTGAGGAACCTCAAGAAGACTGTTCTCAACCAGCCTTGCTATGAACGGAGCAACCCCGATACTCAGAGGGACAAGAGCCGCATTTACCCCAATGGATGTTCCTGCCAGTGATCTTGTGAAAGGAATCATCCATACAATCAGAATAATGAAAGGGATAGACCGCAGAATATTGATAAAAACAGACAGTATCCTGTTATATACAACATTTTCCAGAAGTTGTCCCTTTCTTGTTAAGAACAGGGAAATTCCCGCCGGAAGACCCAGGACAAACCCAAAAAACCCTGATACAAAAGTCATGTAAACTGTTTCCCAAACCCCCTTGGATAAAAGAGAGAGTGTCGTGTCATTAAGCATATCCCCTTACTGTATTTTGGATTTTATTCTGGTTGAAATAGTAGATCGCCTTCTGGTTTTCCTCTTCTTTTCCCTGCAGCTGAAGCAATAGCTTTCCGAAATTGGAGTTTCCGAGGTATTCCACATCAGCTTTCAGAAGCTTGTAAGGGATCTTATAATCATCATAAATTTTTGAAAGCAGTCGCTCAACCGTGATATTTTCGTTAAGCTCTATTTCAACAAGCGGGAATAAGCCGTCCTGTGGCTCTTTTTGTAATTTTCTGCTGAATTCCTGAGGTATGGTCATAATGTCTGAATTTATAAATTGTTTGATAATAGGGTTTTCTTTATCTGAAATGATATCGCTTAAAGTGCCTTTGGAAATAAGTTTTCCTTTGTCAATAACGGCCACGTGGTTGCAGATAGCCTTGATGACATCCATCTCGTGGGTGATCAGCAAAATGGTAATTCCCAGGCGCTGGTTGATATTCTTTAAAAGCTGAAGAATAGATTGGGTGGTAGCCGGATCCAGCGCGCTGGTGGCCTCGTCGCACAGCAGCAGGTAAGGATCGTTGGCCAGGGCCCTGGCAATGGCCACTCTTTGTTTCTGTCCTCCTGAAAGATTTTTAGGATAGTCATTGGCCTTGTCTTCCAGTCCCACCATTTGCAGGAGCCCGGTCACCTTTTTGCGGATCTCGGATCTGTTGGCGGAATCTAATTCTAACGGAAGCGCAACATTTTCAAAGACCGTTCTTGATGAAAGAAGATTGAAATGCTGAAAGATCATTCCGATTTTCTTACGCTCCCGGGCCAGTTGCTTGGTATCCAGCCGGGTGAAATCCTTCCCGTTGATGATGATCTGTCCCTCATCAGGCCTTTCAAGAAGGTTCAGCGTACGGATCAGGGTGCTTTTCCCCGCTCCTGAGAATCCGATGATTCCCACAATATCTCCCTGGGCAACTTTCAGGCTTATATCATCAAGCGCCTTAAAAGAATGCTTTTTCTGGTGGAATGTTTTTGAAATATTTTTTATTTCTATCATTTTGAAGATATTTTCTTTAATAAAAAAGGCCTTACCACACGTGGTAAGGCCTTGAAATATGTCATATAAAAGTAAGGTCAACCACAGTGATACCGGAATACAGGCATGCAGCAATTCATCATCATGGTATTGATGATATGCTTTTTCACTGGATTCTTTTTTAGGTATGCTTTCATTTTCTTTATGATTACGGTTGCAAATATAATGCATAAATTTTTAATAGTCCACTAAAAATATAGACTTTTGTGAACTTAATTTTATTGCTGTGCTTAGTGTGTTGATTTTTAGTATTTTATATTATGTTATGCGATTGGATCGGGATCATTATATCATTTTTTTCCATATATTCACCGGGGAAAAGTCAAAAAAAATCCCGAATTTTGCAGCCCTTCAATAATTCCGAATATTCATGAAACTTTGTATTGCTGAAAAGCCGAGTGTTGCCAGAGATATCGCTAAAGTATTGGGTGCCACCACACCGAAGCAGGGCTATATGGAAGGTAACGGGTACTGCGTGACCTGGACATTCGGACATCTTTGCACACTAAAAGAACCTCATGACTATGGTCCGGAACTGAAATCCTGGAGCCTGATCTTCCTTCCGATCATCCCTAAAAATTTTGGCATCAAGCTTATCCCGAACAAAGGTGTGGAAAATCAGTTTAAAGTAATTGAAAAGCTGGTAGAGGAATGTGATGAAGTGATCAATTGCGGGGATGCGGGCCAGGAAGGAGAGCTTATACAACGTTGGGTATTGCAGAAGGCAAAATGTACCAAGCCTGTCTACCGTTTATGGATTTCATCCCTTACAGAAGATGCCATCAAAGAGGGGTTTGCCAATCTGAAGCCGGCGGAAGATTATAAAAACCTGTACCTGGCCGGAAATGCAAGGGCGATAGGTGACTGGCTCCTGGGAATCAATGCTACTCGTTTGTTTACCAAGAAATTCGGTGGGAACAAAGCTGTGCTTTCCATCGGAAGGGTACAGACTCCCACTTTGGCCATGTTGGTACAAAGGCAAAAGGAAATTGACAGTTTTACGGCGGAAGAATACTGGGAACTGAAGACCCGCTACCGGGAAGTGGTTTTCAATGCAGCCATTGACAGGCTTAAAACGCAGGAGCGGGCGGAAAAAGGCCTGGAGTATCTTCAGCAGAATCCTTTTGAGATCGTTTCCTTTGAGATCAAGGAAGGAAAAGAGAAAAACCCACGGCTTTTTGACCTGACCGGTCTGCAGGTGGAAGCCAATAAAAAATACGGATATTCTGCGGAAAATACATTGAACTATATCCAAAGCCTTTATGAAAAAAAGCATGTGACCTATCCGCGTGTAGATACGACTTATTTATCGGAAAGCCTGTATCCGAAAATTGAAGGCATTTTAAGGAGTATGGCTTTTTACCAGGAGCTGGTATCACCGTTGCTGGAACAGCCGGTTCCGAAATCAAAAGCTGTATTTGATGATTCCAAAGTGACCGACCACCATGCGATCATTCCTACTGAAATTCCTCCTTCAAGAAATCTGGGCAAAGAGGAAAAGCTTATATATGATCTGGTAGCCAAACGCTTCATTTCCGTATTTTATCCCGAGTGTAAAATTTCCAATACATTAGTGGAGGGAAAAGTAGGGACCATTCCTTTTAAAACGAGCGGAAGGCAGGTTCTGGAGCCAGGCTGGAGAGCGGTTTATGCAAAAGATGCCAAAGAACCTGCCGAAAAAGATAAAGACAAGGAAGAAGAACAGACTATCCCTGAGTTTACCGTTGGAGAAACCGGGCCTCATGATCCCATGATCCACCAGGGAAAGACCTCGCCGCCCAAGCCTTATACCGAAGCTACATTGCTGAGAGCCATGGAAACTGCCGGAAAACAGGTGGAAGATGAAGAATTGCGTGAATTGCTGAAAAATAACGGTATCGGAAGACCGTCAACCCGTGCCAATATTATTGAAACCCTTTTTAAAAGGAAATATATCGAGAAGAAAAGAAAGAACCTGATTGCCACCCGGACAGGGATCCAGCTTATTGACACAATCGAGGATGAGCTTCTGAAAAGCCCCGAATTGACAGGGGAATGGGAACTCAAGCTCCGTAAAATCGAAAGAGGGGAATATGAAGCCAACCAATTCAAGGAAGAACTGATCCGGATGGTTACCGAACTTACCCGCAAGGTAGTCGACGGAAAAGGAAAGGTGATCACCTTACAGGAGGAAAACGAAAAAGAAAAGAAAAGAAGGGAACCTGCATCCAAAAAAGAGCTTCAGGCATGGGATCAGACAAAATGCCCTAAATGCAAGGAGCATAGCTTAATAAAAGGAAAAACTGCCATCGGATGTTCAGGTTTTAAAACCTGTAACTTTAAGATCCCATTTGAGGTCTTTGGGAAAAAGCTTTCCGAAAAGCAGCTGCTGGATTTAATTTTAAAAGGTAAAACCTCAAAACTGAAAGGCTTCAGTGCCCATCCGGAAAATTTAGCAGAAGGGGTTCTATCTTTGACGGACAATTTTGATATCCGGCTGGGCTGATATGATCTGGCCTGAATAGTCTCCCATATCAATGTCAGGATGCATTTTGTAAATTTACTTTCATTAATTATCTAAATATTAGTTCATGACCCCGGAAAAAAGGAAACTTATCACAGACAGTTTTAACCGATCGGAAACCCTTGGATTCTACAAAGCTGAGCTTCTGGAAGTGGAGACGGATTTCGTGTCCATTAAGATCCCAAAAATGGATATGATGACCAGAAAGGCAGGAATGTTCAACGGGGCCATCATTGCTTCCCTGGTGGATGTTTCTTCCGGATATGCTGCAGTAAGCCATTATGAGCAGGACTGCTATGTGGTTACTTTGGAACTGAAGGTGAATTATCTGCGATCGGCTATAGGCAACGCCTTGGTTTCCAGATCGTATGTAGTGAAGGGAGGAGCCAAAATAAGTGTTATAAGGACGGAGATCTATACCATTGCTGAAGACAGCCGTGAAAGCCATGTAGCGACTTCTTTGGTCACCATGATGAAAATAAAATAATCACATTTGGTCATCAAAAAAAATATAAAATATCCGTGGATTCTTACGATGTCATTTTCTTAATCATAGGTATGAGTTTAGTGATAGAAGTGAAAATATGTACACGGAATTTAAAGTTTTTTGCCGTGCTGCCTGTCCTGATATCTGCTGCGGCTCACTTTCCGGGGATAAATGGAATGGCTTTTGCACGGGAATAATCATAAACATTAAAAAAATCAATACTATGAACTTGATCATTAGACTGCTCATAACGGCCATCGTTGCATTTCTTTTAACCAAAATATTACCGGGAGTGCATTTTGAAGGATTTTCAACTGCCATTATCTTTGCCATTGTTTTAGGCATTTTAAACCTGATCGTTAAACCCATATTAAGCATTCTGGGGCTTCCGCTCACGATTATCACATTGGGATTGTTTGCCCTGGTTATCAATGCGGTGATTATTCTTCTTGCCGATTATTTCATCGGAAGTATGGTGGTGGATGGTTTCTGGTGGGCGCTTATTTTCAGCATCCTGCTTTCTATCATCACATCTCTGGTTAATTCCATGTTTTCGGATGGAGATTAAATTGAGTAAGAGATAAACTTATCAAACCGTCAACTTAATTGACGGTTTTTTTGTTCATATTGACGTCTGTTTTTTGTAGTATTGGATTAAGAAGCAGAAGACCTACGGAGTATTGTAGTCAATGATATCTACATCAGGTTCCTTCCGCAGAATATCGGCAATCCATTTTTGATGAGCAGAGCCTGCCGCGACCACAATGCGCTTTCCTTTCTTTTCACGGGCCAGCCTGATAATATTGGCAGCCATGCCTTCGTTCCGTAGTTTCCAGTATTTGATCATTTCACGGACTTCTTTTTCGGGATAGTTCTTGGAAAAGCCGAATAACTTTTCACCTCCATAGAAATTGATAAGATCACTTTCTTCGGCATTGAATGAGGAATTGAGATAGGCATATCCCTGCAGGCCGAGACTGTCTGATTTTGAGTAGATCAGCTTTTTTTCCTGTTCAATTTTCTGTACGATTCTGGCCTCTTCAGAATTTTCGTCCATTTTGGCAATTCGGTTAATGAAATGCATGCAGTAGGCTACAATTCGCCAGGCCTGTGTCCATTTTGTGTCATAAAGCTGGCAGTCAACCGGATAAATAGTTGGAAGGCTCAGCTTATGCATCAATGGGAAAATAATTGTATTGTATTCACTTGTATTTTGATAGAGATTACGCTGCATTAAAGTTTCGGTTCCTCCTAATCTTGTTTTGTAAAAAGCGGCCTCTTCAGGATTGAAATGGGACTTCTTCCATGTTTCCAGAATATATATCTGGTATCTTGCATTGGCCAGATCATAACCATTGAGCAGACCTGCTGCCAATTCTATACGTAAGCGGTGCAGGTTGGGAAACCTGGCCAGGCGATTGGCATCCTTTTCTAACTTTTTTTCACTGAACCGGATATCAGCGTTCAGCTTTTGATAATAAAGAAAAGTACGATCATTCATTTTTCTACGGTAGCTATCCGGTTCGAGGGAAACATATTCTTCAGGGGAAACAAATTCGCCCATTACCATATCGGGGTTGAAGCCCGTCAGCTTTTCAATGACCCTTTTTTGTTCTGCTGAATCTTTTTCTTCATTATAATGAGAAGTACCTAATACTAAAATCTGAATTTTTTCCTGAGCGGATACAGATACTGATAAAGCGATTGAAAAACAAAGAGAAACTACAATTTTTGCTATGTTCATACCAAATTCTATTAAATTTGAGAACAAAATTAGAGTTGCAGCAACATTTATAAATTTTATTATTCCAATCTCTTTATTTTTTATACCAAACAAAGCATATGGCGTTCATATAAAAAAAACAGGGTTACGCATAATAATTTTAAACCGGCTGTTTTCCCTTTTTAAATTTGTTGCATGAGCAGATCGAAAATCATTTTTATCCATATATTGAGCTGGACCTTATTTCTGGCTTATACTTATTTTTTTTGGTTAAATGAAACTCCCGACCGGCAGATATTATGGCTCAACCTCTCCATTAATATTGCGAAAATTTCCACATTTTATTACTGCTATAGCTTTATATATCCAAGATTTGCAATCAACAGGAATAAAATATTCCTGGCGGTAGGTATCTTGTCCGCCTGTATTTTTTTTGCCTTGTGCCGCTACGGGTGGGAAGAGGTCTTATATCCGGCATGGCTGGGATTCAGGAACTATGATGAAGACGTGTCTATAGGATATTATATCTTTGACAATTTGTATTATGCCATTCCTTATATTGTACTATCAGCAGCAATATTTTTCCTCCACAGGCATTTTGTTCTTGAAAGGATGAATCTCCGGCTTAAAGAAGAAGCCGGCCAGGCTAAACTGGCATTCCTGCGTTCCCAGATAAATCCCCACTTTCTTTATAATTCATTAAACTATATGTATTCACTGGCTCTGCCTAAATCACAGCAACTGGCCGATGCATTGGTAAGCCTTGCAGACCTTATGCGTTACACCTTAAAGGAACATAAGGACGGATTGGTATTCGTAGAGGACGAAATAACCTATATTCAAAACTATATCTCACTATTCAGCATACGTTTTTCACCCCAATTTTATATCAGCTATAAAGTGGATACAAAAGGAAATAATCCTAAAATAGCCCCTCTGATCCTGATCGCGTTTGTAGAGAATGCATTAAAGCATGGAGTTGTTAATCAGCCGGAACATCCGATAAGTATTGATCTTTCCATCCGGGATAACGAACTTGAATTTACCGTATCAAACAGGAAAAGCAATAAAAGGAAAGAAGTATCCGGTGGTATTGGATTGGTTAATGTACAAAAGAGGCTGAGTTTACTATATCCGGGACGTCACCGGCTGGATATCCGGCAGAATCAGAAAGAATTTTGTATTTTGCTGCAGATAACCTTATAACAATCCGTTCATGTACAGATGTTTTGTTCTCGATGATGAAAAGTATGCAGCAGACATTATTGTATCCTTTATTCAGAAAGTTCCCTCACTTACTGTCGTTGAAAGCTCAGACAATGTATTTTCAGCTATTGATAAAATCATTCAGGGTGAGGTGGATTTACTTTTTCTGGATATTCAAATGTCGGACCTAAGCGGTATTGATGTCCTTAAAATCATCGGCAGCCGCTGCAAGATCATTCTTACAACTGCATATCCGGATTACGCACTCGAAGGCTTTGAGTATGACGTGGTGGATTACCTGATGAAGCCTGTAGCGTTCGACCGTTTTTTAAGGGCTGTTGAAAAAGTCCAGCGTCAGGATTTACCGGTGCAGGCAGACAAACAGGAAGAAGCATTTCTCATGCTGAAAGGCGACAGGAAGCATAAATATCACAAAGTCTTCCTGGAAGATATCTTTTATATTGAAAGCCTGCGTAATTATGTAAAGTTTGTGACAGCGAAAGGAAATGTGATAACTTACCAGACCCTGGCAACGTTGTCTGAATCATTACCCAGCCCGTTTTTCTTCAGAATACACCGTTCGTTTATTATTTCCATAAAACACCTGAACACTGTAGAAGGAAACAGGGTAAATATAGCAGGTTCCTTTATCCCTATCGGAGAAAGCTATAAAAAGATGTTTTTTGATTATCTGGAACGTGGCATTATCGGCTGAACTAAAATCCATTAAGCTAAAAAATTTATTAGCATAAAAAGTTTCGTTAATTTTATTTTAATAGCTAACTTTGGCAACTTTGAATTAATAAAAGGGTCTGTAAATCTGTATGGCTTTATAGATCTGCTAAAAAATGAATATCAACCTATGAAACTTAAGTACAGCCTGCTGGCTCTGGCAGCTCCGCTTTTAATGAACGCACAACAACTAATGACGCCTGAAATCCTTTGGACTTTGAAAAAGGTAGGAGTACAGGCAGTTTCACCGGATCAGTCTTCACTTATATATAAAGTAGGACAGGTTGATCTGAAAACGGAAAAAACAAAAAACGAGAACTATTTTCTTAATGTTCTTAATCATCAGTCTTCTAAAATAGATTTTGGTAAAAAGTCCCTGATCCAATGGGATAAGAACGGGATCTACGCACAGGAAGGCGATAAGATCTATCTTTCAAAAGATACCGGAAAAACCTGGTCAGAATTTTATACCATTGGTGAGGCCGACAATATTGTGATTTCCCCGGATGGTAAAAAAATTGCTTTCAGCAAGCAGGTTTTAGTAGAAAAGCTGATGGGGAAAGACAAATACAATGATACCCCTAAAACTACCGCTCAGATATATACGGATCTGAATCACAGGCATTGGGATTATTTCAATGAAGGAAAATACAATCATGTATTTGTTGTCAATACGTCTGATAAAGTGGAATCTGCCAAAGACCTGCTGGAAGGAAAAACATGGGATTCCCCGCAGAGACCTTTCGGAGGAGCAGAAGATTTTATCTGGAGCCCGGACTCTTCACAGCTTTTGTATGTTACAAAGCCTAAAAGCGGTAAAGAATATGCAGTAAGCACCAATACGGACATCTTTGCTTATGACCTGGCCACCGGAGCTACGAAAAATTTAACGGAATCCAATAAAGGCTATGATATTAATCCTAAATTCAGTCCTGACGGAAAATCACTGATGTGGCAAAGCATGGCCAGAGACGGTTATGAAGCTGATAAAAATGATGTGAAGATCATGGACTGGAAAACAGGCAAGGTAACCAATCTTACCGCGGGATGGGATGACAGTGTTTCCGGAGATGTACTGTGGGGAGCCGATTCAAAAACAATTTATTTTACAGCTGCTTACCGTGGGACCAAACAGCTTTTCTCCCTGGATTCCAAATCAGCAAAAGTACAGCAGATCACAAAAGGGGATTTTGATGTCAACGAAATCTTTACAGATAATAAAACCTCCCTTCTGGTTGGAAGGACGGATGTTAACCATGCAACGGAAATTTTCTCTGTAAACCTTAAAAACGGAGAGATGAAGCAGGTGACTGAAGCCAACAAAGATACTTATGCCAAGCTGGCCCAGGGGAAATCTGAACTTAAAATGGTAAAAACTTCGGATGGCAAAGAAATGGGCGTATGGTTCCATTATCCTCCGAATTTTGACCCGAATAAAAAATATCCGACATTGGTGTATTGCCAGGGAGGTCCACAATCTGCACTGACACAGTATTTCAGCATCAGATGGAACTTCTCACTGATGACGGCCAACGGCTATATTGTAGTAGCCCCGAACAGAAGAGGAATGCCGGGATGGGGAACAAAATGGAATGAAGAAATCTCCAGAGATTGGGGAGGGCAGCCTATGAAGGATTATCTGGCAGCTACAGATTATGCAAAAACATTACCTTATGTGGATGGTGACAGGGTAGCGGCTGTAGGAGCAAGCTACGGAGGATACAGTGTGTTTATGCTGGCAGGAATCCATGAAAACCGATTCAAGACCTTTATTGCGCACGATGGCTTATTTGATATGAAATCCTGGTACCTGACTACTGAAGAGCTGTGGTTTGCCAACTGGGATCTTGGTTCCCCATGGGAGAAACCGCTTCCAAAAGCTTATACAGAATTTAACCCAAGCAATTTTGTAGAAAAATGGAATAAGCCAATCATGATCGTTCAGGGTGGAATTGATTTCCGCGTTCCTTATGAGCAGGGCCAGGAAGCTTTCCAGGCTGCAAAATTAAGGGGCCTGAAAACCAAGCTGGTGTATTTCCCGAACGAAAACCACTGGGTGCTTCACCCTCAGAACGGTTTGGTATGGCAAAGAGAATTTTTTGAATGGCTGAAAGAAACCTTATAAGTAAGTAGAATAAATATCAATAGAAAGAGGCTGTCTCAAAAGGACAGTCTTTTTTCTGCTCATGTTTTTTTTAATCCATAT